>JAKAQB010000038.1 GCA_021811865.1 Actinomycetes bacterium
CGGGGGCTCTTTCGACGCGCCCACGGGCGGGGCCGACCGGTCGAGACGGCCCTGCGGCGGGCCCCGACGCCACGTCAAGGTGGTGTCACAGCCCCCTGGCACCATGACGAGAGGTTGAAACGTGAAGTGGGCCCCCACTGAAACGTGAAGACCTCGTGGTGGAGGCGATGGGAATCGAACCCACGAACCTCTTGCATGCCATGCAAGCGCTCTACCAACTGAGCTACGCCCCCAGGTGGCTCAGGAAGGCTATCAGGCGACGTCCACCCCGGTGGGTGTCGCCGCCGCCTGCCGATCCTCACCGGAGGAGGCCCAGCCGACGCGTTGGGATCAGGCGCACACGACGCGTCGACCGCTGTCGGCATCGCCGCGGCGGGGGAGGCCCTGGACAGCTCGGTACGCTGCCGGGGATGGCCACCGAGACCGAGCAGGCCCGCACGGACGGGGACGCCCCGCCCTACCGCTACACGGGCGCGCTCGCCGCCGAGATCGAGGCTCGCTGGCAGGGGCGCTGGGCGGCGGAGGGGACCTTCGTCGTGCCCCGCACGACCGAGCCGGGGCCGGCCGGCAAGTTCTTCCTGATGGACATGTTCCCCTACCCGTCCGGGGAGGGCCTGCACGTCGGCCACCCCCTCGGCTACATCGCCACGGACATCTTCGGCCGCTACCTGCGGATGACCGGCTGGCGGGTGCTGCACACCCTCGGCTACGACGCCTATGGCCTGCCCGCCGAGCAGTACGCCATCGAGACCGGGACCGACCCCCGCTCGACGACGGAGGCCAACATCCGCCGCTACCGGGCGCAGATCGCCCGGCTGGGCCTGGCGCACGACCCGACGCGCTCGGTCGCCACCACCGACGAGTCCTTCTACCGCTGGACGCAGTGGATCTTCCTGCAGATATACAACGCCTGGTACGACGAGCGGGGGCAGAGGGCGAGGCCGATCACGGAGCTGGCGGCCGCCTACGAGGCCGGGGGGGTCCCCACCCCCGACGGCCGACCCTGGTCGGAGCTGTCGGAGCGGGAACGGGCCGACGCCCTCGACGCCCGCCGGCTGGCCTACCGGGCCAGGGTTCCGGTCAACTGGTGCCCGGGCCTCGGGACCGTGCTCGCCAACGAGGAGGTGACAGCCGACGGGCGCTCCGAGCGTGGCAACTTCCCGGTGCTCCGCCGGGAGCTGACCCAGTGGATGATGCGGATCACGGCGTACGCCGACCGGCTCCTCGAGGACCTCGAGCACCTGGACTGGCCGGAGTCGGTGAAGACGATGCAGCGCAACTGGATCGGCCGCTCGGAGGGGGCGTCGATCGACTTCCCGCTGCGGGGCACCGGCGCCGCCCTCGAGGTGTTCACCACCCGGCCCGACACGCTCTTTGGTGCGACGTACATGGTGGTCGCTCCTGAGCACCCGCTCGTGGACACGCTCGTCCCGGATGCGTGGCCGGCGCCGGCGCCGCAGTCGTGGACGGGCGGCCACGCCACCCCGCTCGAAGCGGTGGACGAGTACCGCTCCCGGGCCGCCGCGATGACCGAACGGGACCGCCAGGCGGAGGCCCGGCCCAAGGCGGGGGTGTGGACCGGCGCCTACGCCACCAACCCGGCGAGCGGCGAGGCCGTCCCCGTCTTCGTCGCCGACTACGTGCTGGCCGGCTACGGGACCGGCGCCATCATGGCCGTCCCCGCCCACGACCAGCGGGACTTCGACTTCGCCCGGACGTTGGGGCTCGAGATCCGCCCGGTGGTGGCCGCCACCGACGGGCGCGACCCCTACGACACCTCGGGCTGGACCGACGCGTACGTCGGCGACGGTGAGGTCATCAACTCCGCCGGCGAGGCGGTGAGCATCGACGGGAAGCGGGTCGGCGACGCCAAGCGGGCGATGGTGGAATGGATGGAGTCCGCCGGCGTCGGGCGGGGAACCGTGAGCTACAAGCTGCGTGACTGGCTGTTCTCACGCCAGAGATATTGGGGCGAGCCCTTTCCCATCGTCTTCGACGACTCCGGGCGAGCGCACCCGCTGCCCGAGTCCATGCTCCCGGTCAGGCTCCCCGACATCGACGACTACCGGCCGGGCGCCCTCGACCCCGACGACGCCGGGTCCGATCCCGAGCCGCCGCTGGCCCGTGCCACCGACTGGGTCGAGGTCACCGTCGACCTCGGTGACGGGCCGCGGCGCTATCGCCGGGAGACCGACACGATGCCGCAGTGGGCCGGCTCGTGCTGGTACGAGCTGCGCTACCTCGATCCCGGCAACGACCGGGAGCTGGTCGCACCGCAGCTCGAGGAGTTCTGGATGGGGCCGCAGCGGGAGGGTGACACCGGGGGCGTCGACCTCTACGTCGGCGGGGTCGAGCACGCCGTGCTGCACCTGCTGTACTCCCGCTTCTGGCACAAGGTGCTCCACGACCTCGGGCACCTGAGCAGCCGGGAGCCGTTCCGCCGCCTGTTCAACCAGGGCTACATCCAGGCGTACGCCTACACCGACCGCCGCGGCGTCCACGTCCCCGCCGGCGAGGTGGTCGAGCGCGGCGGGCGGTACTGGTACGGCGACGAGCCGGTGACCCGTAGCTACGGGAAGATGGGCAAGTCGCTCAAGAACTCGGTCTCGCCTGACGAGATCTGCAACCGCTACGGGGCGGACACCCTCCGGCTGTACGAGATGTACATGGGTCCGCTGGACGTCTCCCGCCCGTGGGAGACCAAGGCGGTCGTCGGTCAGCTGCGGTTCCTGCAACGGGTGTGGCGCAACCTGCTCGACGAGGCCACCGGGTCGCCGACGGTCGTGGACGAGGCTCCGGACCCCGGCACGGAGCGACTGCTGCACGCGACGATCGACGCGGTGAGAGCCGAGATGGAGGCGCTGCGGTTCAACACGGCCATCTCCCGGCTCATCGAGCTCAACAACCACCTGACGGCGCGGCGGGCGCCGGTGGCGCGGTCGGTGGCCGAGCCGTTCGTGCTCATGCTGTCGCCGTTCGCCCC
Source organism: Actinomycetes bacterium (assembly GCA_021811865.1). Next base: position 2,984 of record JAKAQB010000038.1, read on the forward strand.
TCACGCCGCCGAGGAGCTGTGGGCGCGCCTCGGCCACGACGCCACGCTGGCCTACGAGCCGTTCCCGCAGGCCGATCCTGGCAAGCTGAGCTCCGCCACCGTCACCTACCCGGTGCAGGTGGACGGGAAGGTGCGGGCGACGGTGGAGGTGCCGGCCGACGCCAGCGCGACGGACGTCGAGGCGGCAGCGCTTGCCGGCGTGGCGGGCTGGACCGAGGGCCGGGCGGTCGCCAAGGTCGTCGTGGTGCCGGGGAGGATCGTGAGCGTCGTGCTCACGAAACGGGCCTGAGGGGGGCCGCCGGCCAGCGTGGCGGCACGGCTGTCGGTGCCGCCGGACTAGCGCTCACCCCGCAGGAACCGCTCCAGCTCAGCGGCGATCTCGTCCCCGGAGGGCAGGTCACCGATGGGCGTCTCGCCGAGCCCCTCCTCCTCGTCGTGGGACAGCTCCAACTGGCGCACCATGGCGGCGTGCTCGTCGCTGCCGGCGATCAGCTGGTCTATGTGAGCAGCGGTGACGGCGGCGGCGGCGTGCAGGTCCCTGGTGTCGACCTCCAAGGAGGCGAGGGCGCCGAGGCGCTCGAGCAGGGCAGCCGACGCCGCCGGATAGGGCAGCGCCGAGGCGTAGTGCGGTACCCGTGCCCACAGTCCGACGGACGCCACGCCGGCCCGCCCGAAGCCGTGCTCGAGAGCGCCCTGGGCGCCTGCAGGCACGTCGATGGTGGCCGGCACCACACCGATCTGCTGGGCGAGGGCGCGCTCGACGCTGGTCCCCGCCAGGCGCACCGGTCGGGTGTGCGGCACAGGCGCCGGGAACGCTCCCAGTCCCACCACCAGCTCCACCCCCAACCGGGACGACAGGGCGATCACCTCGGTGACGAAGCGGTGCCAGCGCATGTCTGGTTCGGGCCCGGAGAGCAGCAGGATGTCGCGTCCCCCACCGCGGGCGGCGCCGCTGGCGGCCTCGAGGCGCAGCTCGGGCCAGCGGAGGTCCTTCTCCACCCCGGCGTCGAGGCGCAGGATCGGCCTGCGGGCGCGGTGGTCGATCAGCTCGTCGGCGTCGAAGGTGGCGACCATCTGGGTGGGCAGGCTCTCCCGCAGCGTCGCCATGGCGGTGGCGGCGGCCTGCCCGGCGTCGATCCAGCCTTCGAGGCACACGACGAGCGCCGGGCGGTCGAGGACCGGCCACGAGTGGAGCGAGGCGAGATCGGCCACGGTGCCCGGCTTCAGCCGATACGCCCGGCGGCGTCGAGGGCGAGGCCGGCGAGCTGTCGGATCATGCCCGGGTAGCCGCTGTGGTCGAAGCCGTCGTTGCCCATGGCCCCTGCGATGTATCGCACGTACACGCCCTCCAGGATGCACGCGACCTTCCAGTAAGCGAAGGCCATGTAGTAGTCGAGGTGTTGGATCGAGCGCCCCGACGCAGCGGCGTAGCGCGCCGCCAGCTCCGGTTTGGTGAGGAACCCGCCGTCGGTCGTGGCCGTGTGGGCCAATACGGAGGTCTCGCCGGGATCAGCCCAGTAGACGAGCAACTGCCCGAGGTCGGCCATGGTGTCGCCCAGGGTGCACAGCTCCCAGTCGAGGACGGCGGCCAGCTTGCCGTCGTGGTCGACGATGGCGTTGTCGAGGCGGTAGTCGCCGTGCACGATGCCGGCCCGGTGCTGCTCGGGGATGGTGGCCACCAGGCCGTCGTGGACGGCGTCGATCTCCGCCACGTCCGGCCCGCCGTGGTCGTCGCGGCAGGTGACGTACTGGCCGTACCAGCGCCGCAGCTGCCGGACGAGGTAGGAGTCCCTGCGCCCGAGGTCGCCGAGGCCGACGGCGTCGGGGTCGAGGGCGTGCAGGGCGGCGAGGGTGTCGACCAGGTCCTCGGAGATGCGGCGGCGCTGCTCCAGGCTGAACAGGGCGGCGGCGTCGCCCTCGGCCCGCATCACGTGGCCGTCGACGAAGTCCATGACGTAGAACGGGGCGCCCGTCACCGACGCGTCGGCGCAGTACCCGACCGCGCGTGGCACCGGGACGCCGGCCTGCCGCACCGCTTCGATGACCCGGTGCTCGCGTGCCATGTCGTGGGCGGTGGGCAGCAGGTGACCCGTCGGCGGCCGGCGCAGCACCCAGCGCCGGGCGGTGGCGTCGGCGACGGCGAAGGTGAGGTTGCTGCGGCCGCCGGCGATGAGCTCGAAGCGCAGCGGCGGCCGCACCCCGGTGACGTGGGTGACGAACCATCCCGTCACGCCGGCGGGGTCGATGCCGGGCGGCGCGCCGGCCCTGCCGCGGCCGGCCCCTGCCGGATTCTCGGCGCCGTCGGTACCCTCGTCGATTGGGCGTGCCCCGCCGCGGTGCGTGCCTTCGGGGTCGGTCATCCCCCCCGAACCTAGAGCCTCTGGAGGAGACGAGTCCCGATGGACGTCACCGATGCCACTTTCGAGACGGACGTGCTCGACCGATCGCTGCAGGTCCCGGTCGTGATCGACCTGTGGGCCTCGTGGTGCGGGCCGTGCCGGACCCTCGGTCCGATCCTGGAGAAGGTGATCGCCGAGACCGACGGTCGTGTCGCTCTCGCCAAGGTCGACGTGGACGCCAACCCGAGGGTGGCGACGACGTTCCAGGTCCAGTCGATCCCCGCCGTCTTCGCTGTCGCCGACCGCAAGGTCGTCGACCGGTTCGTCGGGGCGCTGCCCGAGCCGGCCGTCCGGGACTGGGTCAACCGGCTGGTCGCCCCGCCGAGCGAGGTCGACCGCCTGGTCGAAGCCGGCGACGTGGTGTCGTTGCGACGAGCGGTGGAGCTCGAGCGGGGCAACGGCAAGGCGGTGGTCGCCCTCGCCCGCGTGCTCGCCGACGCCGACGACCCCGACGCCCGCCAGGAGGCGCTCGCCCTGCTGGCCCGCATCCCCGAGACGCCCGAGACCCGCCACATAGCGGCGCAGGCCCGGCTGGGGGAGGGCGCGGCCGAGGGCGGCGGCATCGAGTCCAAGCTCGACGCCCTGCTCGACCGGGTGAAGGGCGACGAAGGGGCGCGCCAGGAGTTCCTCGACCTCCTCGAGGTCCTTGGCACGGACGACCCCCGCACCCCCCCGTACCGCAAGGCCCTCGCTGACCGTCTGTTCTGAGGGGTAGCGTCGCCGCCCGTGCTGCTGACGCTCGGGAGCCGACGCCACGACCTCACGACCCGGGCGCTGGTGGTGGGAGTCGTCGACGACTCTGGCGTGGAGCGGGCGTGCCGCCGTGCGGAGGCGCTCGTCGCCGCCGGCGCCGATGTCGTCGAGGTCGCCGACGAGGGGCGGGGTGCGCCGGTGGTCACTGCCGTGGTGGCCTGCGCCGGCGTCCCGGTGTGCGTGGCGACGTCGAGCCCGAGCGTGGCGGCGGACGCCTACAGGGCGGGAGCGGTGATGGGCCGAGTGTCGGGGGGCGTGGGCATCGCGAGCGCAGCGGGGGCGGTGGTGGTGGCAGCCTGCGTGGAGGGGGTGGCGGAGGCGCGCCGCGCCGGGGTCCCCGACGACAGGATCGTCCTCGGCGTCAGCGTGGATCTCCGAAAGTCCTCGCCCCCGCCCGCCGAGCTCCTCGACGGGTCCGGCCGCCTCAGCGCCGCCGGCGTGCCCCTCATGCTGTCGGTCGTCCACGCCGAGGGGGCGGGTGGGGAGGCGGCCGCCCAGGCCGTGGCGGTCAGCAGCGGCTTCCGCCTGCTGCGCAGCCACGACGTAGTCGGCGCCCGGCGGGTGCGCGACACCCTCGCTGCGGTGCTGGAGGCGGTGTGAGCGCCGAGGACCGAGCCGTGTGGCTCGTCGACGGGGACGACCCCGCCTTGGTGTCGGAGGCCGTGAGGGGTGTGGTCGACGAGATCGTGGGCGGCGCCGACCGCAGCCTCGCGGTCGAGGACTTCTCGGGTGAGGAGGTCGACCTCGCCGTCGTGGTCGACGCCTGCCGTACGGCGCCGTTCCTCTTCGACCGGCGGGTCATCGTGGTGCGCGACGTCGGCCGCTTCTCCACTGAGGCTCTCGCCCCGCTGCTGTCGTACCTCGAGGAGCCGGTGCCGACCACGGCGCTGGTGCTCACCGCCGGCGGCGGCCGCGTCGCGCCGAGGCTCGTCGCCGCCGTCAAGGCGCACGGCCACGTGCGCTCGACGGCCATCGGTCGTGACACGCGCGCATGGGTGCGGGACCGGCTGAAGCGCAGCGGGTTGCGCTTCGACCGCCACGCCGAGGACCGTGTGGAGGCTCACCTCGGCTCTGACCTGAGCCGCCTTCCCGGCGTCCTCGACGTGCTGGTGGCGGCGTACGGGGAGGGCGCCCGGCTCGGCGCCGACGACGTCGCCCCCTACCTCGGCGAGGCCGGGGCGGTGGCGCCGTGGGACCTCACCGACGCAGTCGACGCCGGCGCCACCGACCGCGCCCTCGAGCACCTGCACCGGCTCCTCGCCGCCGGCGAACGCCACCCCCTGGTGGTCCTCGCCGTCCTCCACCGCCACGTCGCCAACCTCCTGCGGGTCGACAGCCCGGTGATCACCAGCGAGGTTGCAGCCGCCTCGGCGCTGGGCATCCAGAAGGGGCGGAGCACGTTCCCGGCGAAGAAGGCGCTGCAGTCGGCCCGCCGCTACGGCAGCGCCGGCATCGCCGACGCCATCGGCCTCGTCGCCCAGGCGGAGCTCGACTTGAAGGGGGCCACCGAGCTGCCCGGCAGCCTCGTCCTCGAGATCCTCGTGGCGCGCCTGTGCCGGCTGGCGCGCGCCGGCCGGGGCCGCTGAGCAGCCTCTGGGTGGCGCTCACCCGCCCCACCCAGCACCTGAGCATCGTGTGGCCCTGCCCCCTCCCCGCTGCCCTGGCGGCGCAGCGGTCCCGCTACTCCTCGGCCTGATCCAGCTGGTGGGCGCGCCGCATCAGGCGGGCTTTGCGGTTGGAGGCCTGGTTCTTGTGGATGATGCCCCGGGACACGGCCTTGTCGAGGCGCTTGACCGCCATCCGCAGGTCCTCCGCGGCGGTCTCACTGCCGGCCTCCGCCGAACGCACGGCCGCCTTGATGCGCGTCTTGATCTCCGACTTCGCCGCCTTGTTGCGCAGCCGGGCCTTCTCGTTGGTCCGGTTGCGCTTGATCTGACTCTTGATGTTGGCCACGTCGTCCTGCCGGTCTGGGGAAGGGAACCGGGTGAGCCTAGCAGGGGGGCGTCTTGTCGACGAAGCGGCCGACGGCGTCGAGGATCACCGCCAGCGACCCGTCCAAGCCGAGGGCGGTGGTGTCGAGCCACAGGTGGTACCAGCCGGGGTCGAGCGGGTCCGCCCGGTAGAGGCGCCGCACCCACAGCTCCCGGGAGCGGTCGGTCTGGCCGAGGCGCTCGGCTGCCCGTTCCTCGGGGATCCCCTCGATGGCGGCCGCCTGCCTCGCCCGGGCCTGCACGGGGCCGTCGAGGCGGACGTGGTAGGCGCACGGCCGGTCGGCCAGCACGATGGCGGCGGCGCGCCCCAACACGACGGCGCCTGCACCCGAGCGCGCCGCTGCCAGGCCCGCCTCCGCCTGGTCGCGCAGCTCGTCCTCGGGCTCGACGAGCATCGGCGGTGCCGACAGCCCGTACACCCCGGCGGCGCGCGCCAGGTAGGTGAACAGCCGGCTCCCCGGCGTCGCCGCCTTCTCCTCCTCCGACAGCCCCTCCTCCGAGTGGGCGGCGTCGCCGAGCTCGCGGGTCGCCTCCTCGCTGACGTCGGCGGTGAGGAGGCGGTCCACGAAGGGCAGGCCCAGTGCGCCCGCCAGGCGCGGGGCGATGATGCTGCCGCCGGCCCCGTAGCTGGCGGAGATCGTCACGACGGGCTCCATCTCGCGAAATGTACCCGTGCGCCACACTGGAGGGGTCGTGAGCCATCCCGCCCTGTCCAGCATCCGGAACCTGTCGATCGTCGCGCACGTCGACCACGGCAAGTCGACGTTGTCGGACCGGGTGCTGGAGCTGACCGGCGCCGTCGACGCCCGCGAGATGCGCGAGCAGTACCTGGACTCCATGGACATCGAGCGGGAGCGGGGCATCACCATCAAGGCCCAGAACGTCCGTGTCGGCTGGAAGGGCTACACGATCCACCTGATCGACACGCCCGGCCACGTCGACTTCGGCTACGAGGTCAGCCGGAGCCTGGCGGCGTGCGAGGGTGTGGTGCTGCTCGTCGACGCCGCCCAGGGGATCGAGGCCCAGACGCTCGCCAACGCCTACCAGGCGCTCGAGCACGACCTCGAGATCGTCGCCGCCCTCAACAAGATCGACCTTCCGGCCGCCGACCCCGACCGGTACGCCGCCGAGATCGAGAAGGTCCTCGGCATACCCGTCGACCAGATCCTCCGCCTGTCGGCCAAGACGGGCGTAGGCGTGCCGGCGCTGCTCGACGCCGTCTGCGAGCGGATCCCCCCGCCGGCCGGCGACCCGGAGGCGCCACTGCAGGGCCTGATCTTCGACTCGTACTACGACCAGTACCGCGGGGTGGTGAGCGCCGTGCGGGTCGTCAACGGCCGGCTGGTGGCCGGCGCCCGCCTCCGGTTCGTGCAGGCCGCCCGCACCCACGACGTGGAGGAGATCGGCGTCCGGCTCCCGGCCGCCACCCCTGTGGACGCCCTCGGCCCGGGCGAGGTCGGGTACCTGATCGCCGGCATCAAGGACGTGGCGGAGGCGCGCTCGGGCGAGACGGTCACCGAAGCGTCCCGCCCGGCGGCCGAGCCCCTCGCCGGCTACGAGGATCCCAAGCCGATGGTGTTCTGCGGCCTGTACCCGCTGGACGGCGACGAGCTCGCCGCCCTCCGGGACGCCCTCGAGAAGCTCCGCCTCAACGACGCGTCGGTCACCTACCAGCCGGAGAGCTCCGGGGCGCTCGGGTTCGGCTTCCGGTGCGGCTTCCTCGGCCTGCTGCACATGGAGATCGTGCGGGAGCGCCTGGAGCGGGAGTTCGGCCTGTCGCTGATCGCCACCGCGCCGTCGGTGGAGTACCGGGCGCACCTGACCGGCGGGGGCACCGTCCTCGTGCACAACCCGAGCGAGATGCCGCCACCCGAGAAGCTGGAGTCGATCGAGGAGCCGTACCTCCAGGCGACGATCCTGACGCCGTCGGAGTACACCGGCACGCTGATGGACCTCTGCCAGGGCCGCCGCGGCGACATGGTCCGCATGGAGTACCTCGGCCCCGAGCGCCTGGAGCTGGTCTACCGGATCCCGCTCGCCGAGGTGGTGATGGACTTCTTCGACGCCTTGAAGAGCAGGACGAAGGGCTACGCCAGCCTGGACTACGAGCCGGCAGGCTGGGAGGAGGCCGACCTCGTCAAGATCGACATCCTCTTGAACGGCGTCGCCGTCGACGCCTTCAGCGCCATCGTCCACAAGAGCCAGGCGCAGGACTACGGCCGGCGCATGACCGACAAGCTGCGGGAGCTGATCCCCCGGCAGCTCTTCGACGTGCCCATCCAGGCGGCCGTCGGCGGGCGGATCATCGCCCGCGAGACGGTGAAGGCCAAGCGCAAGGACGTGCTGTCGAAGTGCTACGGGGGCGACATCACCCGCAAGCGCAAGCTGCTCGACAAGCAGAAGGAGGGCAAGAAGAGGATGAAGAGCATCGGGCGCGTCGAGGTGCCTCAGGAGGCATTCATCCAGGCCCTCCGCCTGGAGGAGTAGGCCCAGCGGAACGGTTGACCACTGAACGGACAAGGACCATGGCCCACACCCTTTACCCCCCCATTCATCCGGCCATCGGCGTTCCGCCCCAGAGGACCAACGAGATCGTCCACGGCACCCGGCGGCTCCCCGTGGTGGCCGCAGCCGCTGCCATCACCGTGTTGACCTTGGCGCTCACCGTGGGCGTCGGGTCCCGAAGGGCCTCAGCCACCACCACCCTCACCCAGCCCACGCCGTCGGTGACAGCGAGCGATTTCCCGATCGAGCGGCAGGGCAGCGCGCCCGCCGACGGCAACGGGCTGATCCCGAACCCGGCGACACCGACCGGCTCCGCGATCGCGGCGCCCACCTCCTGCACGGTGACCTTCGATGCCACCACGGGCAGCACATCCGCGGACGTGAACTCCTGGATAGCAGGGAACGAGAACTCCATCACCGCCACCACGGTGGTGTGCCTGTCTGGCACCTTCACCTCGCCGATCCACGTCTGGAGCAAGTACGCCCCGGCGCTGCTCGAGATCGCCCCCGCGCCGAGCGCGACCGCCACGCTCGACCTCGGCCAGGTGGTGGCCGCGGACGTCAACCCCAACGTCTACTTCGGCGAGGCCGGCGGCGTCAGCATCGTCGACTCACGCGGCGTCGAGATCTACGGCCTGACCGTCGAGAACTTCACCACCGACGGGACCACCTACGTTCCGTCCGGGATCGATGTGACGGTCCGCAGTGACACGGCCAACACCAACCAGAGCACCGTGCCGCACGAGTCCGCCTGCTTCCTGCACGGCGATCGCGGGTGCAGTGACATCTACATCCTCGACAACACCCTGCGGAACATTGCCAACACCGCCGATGAGAACTTCACGACCAAGAGGTTCTGCGGCAGCGGCAGCGTCGACGCCTACGGCATCTCCGTGATCGCGGCGGGCAGCGCCACGTCCGGGGCGTTGCAGCATGTCGTGGTCGAGGGCAACACGGTGTCGCACACCCGGACCGGGCAGAGCGAGACGATAACCGTCAACGGTGACATCACCGATTTCCTCGTCGCCAACAACGTCGTCCACCACGGGGACAACATCGGGATGGACACCATCGGCTGGGAGACCGGCTCGTCGCAGGCCCGCCACGGCCTGGTCCAGGGCAACACGGTCTACAACATCGATACCTACAACAACGCCGGTTATGGACAGTGGTCCCACGGTCGCTGCCGGCCAACGCCGGAGGGGGCCGGCGGCATCTACAACGATGGCGGCGCCTACATCTGGATCAACGACAACACCGTCTGGAACACCAACCAGGGCATCAGTCTCGACTGTGAGACGGCCGGCAAGAAGAGCGACCACCTGCTCGTCTCCGGCAACACGGTCGTGAACGAGGCGGGAACATCGTTCCGCGACCCCAGCATTGGGGCGAACCCGCCCGGCACAGGCGGCACATCAACCGTGGCGGGCCACGACTCGTACGCCTTCTACGTCGACGCGTACGGTCCCGGAGCCAGCATCGGCGATGTGTACGCGCACGGCAACATCTTCGTGGACCAGAGCCAGTACTACCTGAAGCGGTCCTATCTGATGCCGGTCGTCGACCTTGGCGGCGGGCTGTGGTCGAACGTGGAGATCTGGCACAACACGATCGAGGGACTGGGCCCCGCTGACCGGTACAACCCTCTCCTCGCGATCAGCAACCAGCCATCTGGCGGGATCAACGTGGTGAACTGCAACAACTACGTGAACCTGTCCGGAGCGGCCAACAGTTTGAGCGGCAACTTCGCAACGCCTTCCCACAGCTATCTGACCCTGCACCAGTGGCAGGCCAGCAACGGGCACGGCTGGGACGCCAACAGCGAAGTCAACGGCTTCTCCCTGAGCTGCCCAGCTGCATCGATCAAGTGACCAGGCGCTACACGCGGCGGTGCCGCACCCGTCGAGGCGCCGGCTCTGGGGAGCTCGAGGACTTTCTCCGTGCCGCTACGCGGCCTCGTCCGATCCTGTGCAACTGGAAGGTGCAGGTATCATCGTGGCACTCGCATGCTCGACGACCGGAAAGCCGCGATCCTCCGGGCCGTGGTGGAGGAGTACATCCAGACCGCGCAGCCGGTCGGGTCGAGCCACGTCGCCCACCAGACCGGGCTCGCCGTGTCGCCTGCGACGGTGCGCAACGAGATGAGCCAGCTGGAGCGCGAAGGGTACCTGTACCAGCCGCACACCAGCGCCGGGCGCGTGCCGACGGACAAGGGCTACCGGTTCTTGGTGGACTCGCTCACGACGCCGGGAGTCCTCGACGACGGACGGGCGCAGCAGGTCCGTGCCTTCTTCGCCCGGGCCCATGGGGCGCTCGAACGGATGCTCGCCGACACCAGCCGCCTGCTGACCGGTCTCACCGACTACGCCGCCGTGGTCACGGCACCCAACGCCGAGTCCCTGACCCTGCGGTCGGTGCAACTGGTCTCCCTGTCGCCCCGGGTCGTGATGGTCCTCGCCGTGCTCTCCAACGGCACGATCGAGAAGCGGACCCTCGACCTCGCGCCCGACGCCGAGGTCGGCGAGGCCACCGTCGGAGCGGCGTCGTCTCATCTGGCGGTGTCGCTCACCGGGGCCGTGTGGGGCAGCACGCCGCTGCTCATCGCCGCCGGCGACGCCGCCGTCGATGACCTCGCCAACCGGGCCCTCGTGGCGCTGGCGGCGACGGTGCCCACGGGGAACGATCAGGTCTACGTGGGCGGCGCAGCGCGCATGGCGGCCGCCTTCGACGCCGTCGACACGATCCGCCAGGTCCTCTCCATCATGGAACAGCAGTACGTCCTCGTGACGCTGCTGCGGGACGTCCTCGACCGCGGGCTGTCGGTGGCCATCGGGACCGAGCACGGGATGCAGTCGCTGGCGGACTGCTCGCTCGTCGTGGCTCCCTACGAGGTGGAGGGCGACCGGGGCACGATCGCGATCCTCGGTCCTACGCGCATGCACTACGACCAGGCCCTCGCAGCCGTGGGCGTCGTCAGCGAGCGGCTCGGGCGTGCCCTCAGCGAGGGGGCGTGAACCGGTCCTCGGCCGGCGGCCGTCGGTGGGGCCTGCCCTGCGCGTGGGCGGCGCCGGTCGGCGACCGGCCCGGTCCCGGGTAGGCTCCTACGACCGTGGCCGGCGACGACTACTACGAGGTGCTGGGCGTCTCGCGCAGCGCATCCGAGGGCGAGATCAAGCGCGCCTACCTGAAGCTCGCCCGCGAGCTGCACCCTGATGCCAACCCCGGTGAGCGTGCCGCGGAGGAGCGCTTCAAGCTCGTCAACCTCGCGTACGAGACGCTGCGCGACCCGGAGCGGCGACGGCAGTACGACCTCTTCGGGGCGGGCGGGCCGCGCCAGGGCGCGGCGGACCCGTTTGGCTTCGGTGGCGGCAGCGGCCTCGGGGACATCTTCGACGCCTTCTTCGGCGGCGGAGGCGGAGGCTTCACCACCGCCACGACGGCCCGGCGCGGGCCCCGCCGGGGCGAGGACGTCGAGGCGGTGCTCGAGCTCGACTTCGCCCGTGCCGTGTTCGGCGGCGAGGAGGAGATCGCCGTCCGCCTGCCGACGACTTGCGCCACCTGCGCCGGCTCGGGGGCCCGACCAGGCACCACACCTGTCACCTGCAGCACCTGCGGCGGCGCCGGCGAGGTCCGCCGGGTCCGCCAGTCGATCCTCGGGCAGATGGTCACGGCCTCGCCGTGCCCCCGCTGCGGCGGGCTCGGCGAGGAGATCACCTCGCCCTGCGCCGGCTGCCGCGGCGACGGGCGGCGCACCGTGGAGCAGGGCTTCGTCGTCGACGTACCGGCCGGCATCGACGACGGCTCGACGTTGCGGCTGACCGGGCGCGGCGCGGCCGGTATCCGGGGTGGCCCCCCCGGCGACCTCTACGTGCACCTCCGGGTCCGACCCCACCCGACGCTGGTCCGCGATGGGGCCGACCTGCACACCGTCGTGCACGTCGCCATGACCCAGGCGGCGCTCGGGTCGCACCTCGGCGTGGAGACCCTCGACGGTACGGAGGACGTGACGCTGCCGGCCGGCACCCAGTCGGGGCGGGAGATCCGCCTGCGCGGCCGCGGCGTACCGCACCTGCAGGGGCGGGGACGGGGCGACCTGGTCGTGACCATCTCCGTCGACACGCCAACGGAGCTCACCAAGGCCCAGGAGGAGCTCGTGCGGGGGTTGGCCGCCGAGCGGGGGGAGCCGGTCGCCGAGGCCGACGCCGGCCTGCTGTCCCGCATCCGCGGCGCCTTCAAGTAGGGGCCACGGCGGCCGCCTCCCGGGAGCCGGCGTGGGCGGCGTCGCCGGCTGGCGCCGCCGCCCGTGCTGCGGCGGCGCACGTGTTTGTGGCCGACGTCGAGCGGCCGTTGCTCGACGAAGGCGACCGCCACCACCTGGCGCGGGTCCTGCGCCTGCGCCGTGGGGAGCGGGTCAGCGTCTGCGACGGTGCGGGCGGGTGGGTGCTGTGCCGCTTCGACGGCGAGGGCGGAGTCGAACCGGTCGGCGAGACGGAGTCGTGGCCACCGCCCCGCCCCGCGATCACGGTGGGCTTCGCCCCACCCAAAGGTGAGCGGGCCGAGTGGGCGGTGCAGAAGCTGACCGAGCTGGGCGTCGACCGCATCATCCCCCTACGCACCCGGCGCGGCGTCGTCCGCTGGGAGGCGCAGCGCTCCGAGCGCCAGCTCGCCCGGTGGCGTGCCATCTGCCACCAGGCGGCCATGCAGAGCCGGCGGCTGTGGTTGCCCGTCGTGGAGGACCCCTGTCCGCCCGCCCAGGTCGGCAGCGCTGCGGGGGACCCCCGCCCGCTCGGCCCGGTGGCGCTGGCCGAGCCCGGTGGCGCCCCACCGTCACTGTCCTGGCCCACGGTGCTGATCGGACCCGAGGGGGGATGGTCGGACGACGAGCTAGCGCTGGGCATGCCCACGATCGCGCTCGGGCCCGGGGTCCTGCGCACCGAGACGGCCGCCGTCGCCGCCGGCGCCGTGCTGGTGGCGCTACGGGCGGGGCTGGTGAGGCCGTCGGGCGGGGGGGTGCCGTCGGGCGGGGGGGTGGCGTCGGGCGAGGGGCTCGATGCCCGATCAGGCGGCACATGACGGGCAGCTGTCGCAGCCTCGTGATGGCCGCCGCGGCGCCGGGCCGTTGCGTCGGAGGCCGTGGCGGGCAGGACTTGCCGCAGGATCCGTTTCCAGCTCCCGGAATGCTCGCTACCATCACCGCTTGAAAGGGGAGGCCAACGTGTCCGAGAGCATGCCGAGCTCCTATGCGCGCCGGGTAGGTGACCGCCTGCGCAGCGTGCGGCTACAACAGCGCATGTCCCTCCAGGCCGTCGAGGCGGCCTCCGGCGAGGAGTTCAAGGCGTCGGTGCTCGGTGCCTACGAACGGGGGGAGCGGGCCATCTCCGTGCCTCGGCTCCAACGCCTCGCCCGCTTCTACAACGTGCCGGTCGACCAGCTCCTGCCCGGGGACGTCGCATCGAAGGGACGGATCGACCGCCGCGACGGCGAGGTCGGTGCCGATGAGCGCCGGGACGACGACAGCATCACGATCGACCTGACGCAGCTCGACAGCGCGGCGTCACCCGAGAGCCAAGCGCTGGGGCGCTACCTGTCGACCATCCAGGTGCAGCGGCAGGACTTCAACGGGCGGGTGCTCACCGTCCGGCGTGAGGACGTACGTGCCCTTGCCGCCCTCTTCGACGTGCCCGCCGACGAGGTTCGCCGGCGGCTCGCCGAGATGGGCCTGCGCCTGTAGGCACGGGCGGGGGGACTGGCCCGCCCACCCGTTGGGACCGCCGCCGCAACAGCCCGAGGCGGTGGCACCATCGCCGCGATGCCCACGGCCCCCGCCCCGGCCCGCCCGCCGGCACCGCCCCCCCGGGACGCGCCCGGCTTCGGTGCCTACGTCCACGTCCCCTTCTGCCAGCGGCGCTGTGACTACTGCGCCTTCGCCACCTGGTCCGATCGCTCCCACCTCACCGGCGCCTACGTCGCAGCGGTGCGCACCGAGGTCGAGCGGGCCGCCGACGCCGGGCTTCCCGCAGCCAGCTCCGCCTTCTTCGGTGGCGGCACTCCGTCCCTCCTGCGGGCCGAGGAGCTGGCGGCGATCCTCGGGTGCATCCCTCTGGCGCCTGGAGCCGAGGTGACCGTCGAGTGCAACCCGGAGGACGTGACGCTCCAACGGCTGACCGCCTACCGGGACGCCGGTGTCACCCGCCTGTCCCTCGGTGTCCAGTCGACCGTGCCCCATGTACTGCGCTCCCTCGGCAGGCAGCACGATCCTGCCGCCGTGCCGGCTGCCGTCTCGGCCATGGCCGGCGCCGGCTTCGCAGCGGCGTACAGCGTCGATCTGATCTTCGGGGCTGCCGGGGAAACGCCGGCGGACTGGGAGCGGACCGTCTCCGATGTCCTGGCTCTCGACCCGTCTCCACGACACGTCAGCGCCTACGCGCTCACCCCGGAGCCGGGCACCCCTCTCGGGGCGGACCCCGCCCGCCACCCTGATCCCGACGACCAGGCGGACAAGTACGGGGTCGTCGACGACGCGCTCGCCGCCAGCGGCCTCGGATGGTACGAGATCTCCAACTGGGCCGTACCGGGGGCGGCGTGCAGGCACAACCGGCTGTACTGGGCCCAGGGGGAGTACCGCGGGTTTGGGTGCGCAGCGCACTCGCACGCCGTGGCGCCCGACGGACGGGCGCGGCGGTGGTGGAACGTGCACACGCCGGAGCGCTACGTCTCGTTGGTGGGGTCGGGCGAGAGCCCCGCCGGCGCCGGCGAGCTCATCGACGCCGGCGCGAGGGCGACCGAGCGCGTCCAGCTGGCACTGCGCACCCGGGACGGGGTCGCGGTTGCCGACCTCCCCCCGGGTGCTCCGGTGGCCTTCGTGCTCGACGAGGGGCTCGCAGAGCGGCAGGGTGATCGCATCGTCCTCACCCGGCGGGGACGGCTGCTGGCGAGCGAGGTCACGCTGCTGCTCCTCGGCTGACCGCTCGGTGTGCCCTTCGCCGAGCTGGCGGTGTGCCCGTGCGCCCAAGTGCCCCATGTACTCGAGGCGCCGCCGTGCCCTGGACCACGACGCCCCGGCCCCGGCCGCTCGGGGAGCTCCGAGGCGGTGGCGGCAGTCAGGGCGGTGGCGGCAGTCAGGGCGGTGGCGGCAGTCAGGGCGGTGGCGGCAGTCAGGGCGGTGGCGGCAGTCAGGGCGGTGGCGGCAGTCAGGGCAGTGGCGGCAGTCAGGGCGGTGGCGGCAGGAGGATCTCGTCGCCCACGTACAACAGATCTGGGTTGCCGGGGACCGGAAGGCGGCTGTGGTTGTGCTCGACCAGACGCCACCAGTACGCCCCCACCGCCCCGGCGGAGGCGGCCGGGTCGTAGCGGTGGACGACGTCCTCGGCGATGCTCCAGAAGCTCTGCCCGGCTTCGACGATCCAGGCCCGGCCCGGAACCGCCCGCTCGGCGGCTGACGGCGTTGCATTCCCTGCGCCGGCCATGCGCCGGCGGGCCGGGCGGCCGGGCGGTCGATGGGCCGGCGAGGACGCCGACCAGGTGGGCGCAGCGCGGTTCCGCCGCGGTGGCGCTCCGGCCGGGCGAAGCACCGGTGGCGCCGGTAGGGGGGCGGCGCCGTGTCGCCCCTGTGGCGCCGGTCGGAGCACCGGAGCAGGCCCGGCACGGTGCTCTCGTTGCGGTCGGCGCATGGCCACACCGGGCGGGGTGGCCGGTGTGGCGGCCGGTGCGGCGGCCGGTGCGGCGGGTGTCACCACCGCGCCTGCCGCGGCCGCGTTCGCGACCGGCAACCCGGCGCTCCACACGCCGATGCCTGCGACGGCGGCCACCCACGCCCGCAGTGGCGGGACCGTCAGGCGCACCGAGACGGCGCGGAGGCGTCGGGCCCGCCCACTCCGGGACGTGGCGGTCAAGACCGTCACGCCGACCAGGTAGGCGCCGGCTGCGAGTGCGACGATCCGGATGGCGGCGAAGGTCCCGTCGACAGGCCCCTCCCGGCCCAGCCAGCCGACGAGCTTCGCCGGCTGCCACACCGGTGCGGCCAGCACCCGCAGGCGCCCCGCCTCCAACAGCAGGATCATCCCGGCACCGACACCGAGGCCGGCGCGCCGGGCGCGGCGCGGAGTCACGCGCCGGCTCCGCGCCGGGCGCCGCTCGTTCCGCTCGTGGCGCTCGTGCCGGCGGGGCGGCGTCCCGCCGGCGTCTCGCCGCCCGGGCGCCCGATCGCGGACGGGAGGACCTCCCGTGTGGGCCGCCCGGCCACGAGCAGGACGATCGCATCGCAGCCGCCGCGCCCGGGCAGCACGCGCAGCGACGTCGCGCCGGGCACCTCGGCGGCGAGCCGTCCCGTCGCGACGCCCCAGCGGGAGAAGACCCAGACCGACCCATCCCGCCGGTCCAGGGCGGCAGGCAGGGCCGGTCCGCACGTCCAGCGGCCGAGCACCACCACATCGCCGGGTGCGGACAGGGCCCAACGGCCTCCGTGGGCAGTGAAGACGCCGTGGCGCAGCCGCAGCGGCCCGCATCCGGCGTCGACGGCCGGGCACGGCACGCCAGGTGGCGGCGGGGGGCGACGCGCCGTTGCCTGGGGGCCGGTCCCCCGGCCTTGCACCGCCGGCCAGGCCGTCATCCAGCTCCCGATGCCGACGGCGACGAGCAGGCCGGCGAGGGTGGCGCCGGCGAGCACCTCGGGCCTGAGGACCCGTCTGCCAGCACCGCCGGGACGCGCACTGGGGGCCTCCCCCCGACGCGGGGCGGGCGGCTCCTGGGGGCCCGCCGGCTCCTGGGGGCCCGCCGGCTCCTGGGGGAGGCAGCCGGCCACGCCCGGCCCCACATCGGTGTGTCGGCCGCCCAGCACCGCCGGCAGCCGCGGCTCAGGCACCGCCCGGGCGAGGCGCGTCGCGAGGGTCCTTGCTGCCAGCGGCCGGCCGGGGTCGGCCGCCCGCCGTAGCACGCGACGAAGCGCTCGCGGTCCACGCGCCGGGACCTGGGCCGCCAGGGCCTCCGCCAGCACGCGCACGTCCCGGGCGGCGCGGACGGCGTCGGCGTCGGCGGCATCGCCGAAGCTGCAGAAGACTGGCCGGCCGGCGTCGTCGATCAGGACATGGTCGGCGGTCGGCGCGCCGTGGACGATGCCCAGGTCGTGCAGGTCGGCGAGGATGGTGGCAGCGGCGGAACCAAGGCCGGCGAGCTCGGCCGGCGGGAGGGCGCCGCAATCCCGGAGGGTCCGTGCTCCCACCTCGCGGGTGCAGATGGAACCGTCACCCCCGGATGGGAGGGTGGCGACGACGCCGGGGTGTGCAGCCCGGCCCAGCCACCCCCGCTCCCGCTCCAGCCGCTCCGCGTCAGCGGGGCCCTCGGCCACCTTTCGGATCGCCGGGATGCCACTGATGAGCAGCGGGTGCACGCGCACACGATGAAACTACACGACAACCACCGCCAGTGGCAGTAGGAGCTTCAGCTCGAAGTGCGCCGGCCACCTGACGCCGCCCGGATGACGTCGCCCGCCGGCGGGTCGACGTGCGCCGGCGGCTCCTGCGTCGGCCCGTCCCGCCGGTGCAGGAGACGCAAGGACGCCACAACGAGGGCGACGAGGACGATGACGCCGATGACCAGCCCGGTCGCGCGGGGCGAGGCCGACAGCCAGCCCTGGAGCGTCGTCTGGAAGCTCTCGACCAGACGGACGGGCCCGGGCGTGGAGTTGGGGGCGACGGCATCGGCTGTCCAGTACAGGACGAGGTAGGCGCCGATGAGGCTCATGACGCCGCCGGCGACCCGGAGGAGGGCAGGCTGGGCCCGCCGGAGCCATCGCAACCGCAACTGCTGGGCTCCGACGCCGGCGAGGCTCACCGCGCAGATGACGAGACCCATGCCCAGCGCGTAGGCGAGGCCGTCCACGAGCCCGGCGGCGGCGCCATGCGTCGTGAACGACCCCACCACGGCGATGACGAACAGGGGCCACGCGCAGGCGAGGCTCGCCACAGCGTAGGTGACCCCGAACCCGACCAGTGCCAACCCGCGCCGCCTGCCATTCCACAAGCGACGTTGCGGGACCGGGAGCTTGACACCCCGGCCGAGCAGCGTCCACAGCCCGAGCCCGGCGCAGGCGAGACCGAAGGGGACCATCACCCACGGCAGCCACCCGAAGGCAACGCCGGCGCCGGCCTTGGCGAGGGCGCCGAGAGCGGCGAAGATGACCACGAAGCCGGCCGTGACAGCGACGCCGGACCCGAGGGCCCGGACGATCCGTACCGGCAGCGGCGAGGCGGTCTCGCCGGCGCTCGAGAGCGTCAGGTAGGCGGGGAGCAGGGGAAACCCGCAGGGATTGACCGCTGCGACCAGCCCCACGGAGAAGGCGTAGAGCCCGAGCCCGGTGGCTGCATGCACCTCGCCGAGCCTACCGGGGGCTCCCGGAGAGGTACGGCGTCACGCCGGCTGGGGGCCACGGGGCAGGTGACGAGCGCCTCGGCCTCGATGGCCGGCATCGACGTGGCCGAGGGCCGGTAGGGCCAGCCGATGATCCAGCCAGTGTAGGCGCCGCGGGACACCTGCGCCTTCTGAGAGCTCCTACTGCGGGGCGTTCATCCCTATCCGACGCCCCACCTTTGCCCGGGGACGGGCGGGCGGCCCGCCTTTCCGCGCGCGCCCGATCCAACCGCGCGCACAGACGGCGGTATGTCGTCCCCGGTGCGCGCGCTTCACCGGAGTGCGCGCGGAACAGGGGTCCGGACCCCGCCTCGGCGGTGCGTTCGCCACACCTGGAAGCGCCCCGACATCGCAGCGCGGCGGGCTTTCCTCGCGTTGTGCTGAGTACCGCCCCTACTGCAGAGACGTCTACTAGTGGGAGGGCACGCCTGTCGGTAGCTTCCCGGGAAGCGCACGCCGAAGGAGGTGGTCCGGCATGGACGGCCTGGGAGGCCCCGGTTGGGGATCGCCACTGCTCGCCATCGAACGCGCCGTCCAGGATCGGGCCAAGGACCTCGCCCTCGACATGCACGACCCCGGTGCCGCCTCGGAGCTGCGGGCGCTGGTCGACGAGGAGATCGCCCGCTGGCGCGCCGACTACTTGCGCGGCCGCCGGGCTTTCGACCTCGCCGAGCCGGACCGCACCGCACAGCGCGCCGTCCGCAACCTCGTCGGCTACGGCCCGCTGCAGCCCCTCCTCGACGATCCCGACGTGTGGGAGATCGAGGTGAACGCGCCCGACGCCATCTTCGTGCGCCGGCACCGGGGCGACAGTGGCTATCACGATGAGGTCTTCCACGACGACGACCACGTCGTCCGGGTGCTCACCAAGATCCTCGATGATTCCGGCCGGTCGCACCGCAAGCTCGACCCGGCCGAGGGTCTGCAGGACGCCCAGCTCGACACCGGAGCGCGCCTCCACATCGTCCACGCCGACATAGGCAGGGACGCCCACGTCCTGGTGAACGTGAGGAAGTTCACCGGGTTGGGGTTGCGCACCGTGGCCGAGCTCGTCGAGCGCGACATGCTCGACGCGGCCACGGCGGGCTTCTTGCGTGCCTGCGTGCGGGCCGGCCTGTCGATCCTCGTGGCCGGACCGCCCGGGTCCGGCAAGACCACCCTGCTGTCGTGTCTCGCCGCCGAGCTCGATCCGGCGTTGCGGGTGGTGATCGCGGAAGAAGTTTTCGAAACCGACTGCGACCTGCCAAACGTCGCCCACATGCAGACGCGGCCGGCGAGGCCGGACCGGCCGGCGGTGGACCTCCGCCGGCTGGTCGCGGGGTTCCTGCGCATGGCGCCGGACGTGGCCATCGTCGGGGAGGTCCGTGACCGCGAGGCCATGCCGCTGTTGTTGACCCTCTCGTCGGGGGTGCAGGGCTTCACGACCATCCACGCCGGCTCCGCCCGCCAGGCGTTGTCGCGGCTGCGGTTCGTCGCCGCCCTGGCGGACAACCGGGAGCTGACGCTGCCGGCGCTGTCGGCTCTCGTGAGCGAGGCGGTGGATGTGGTCGTGCACTGCTCGCGCGTCGAGGGCGTGCCCCGGGTGACCGAGGTCGTCGCCGTCGAGGACCTGAACGTCGGCGCAGAGAGCGTCGCTTTCACCACCACCACGGTCTACGACCGGCCCCGCCGGCGGGCGTCGCTCGCGTGGACCGGGAACCTCCCTGTCCGCGCCGCCCGGGCCTTGGAGCTGGCCGGCTACGACGTGCGGGCACTGGTCGGCGCCGACACGGGCCCCCAGCTGGTGGGTCAGCGGTGATCGGCGTGGTGGCGGCCGCCATGGCTGCCTACGGGGCGTTCCTGGTGTTCACGGCGGTGGCGCTCGGATGGAGGGGCGTGGGCGTCGGTCCGGCGCTGGGCACCCGGAGGCCGCCCACGGCGCGGGCCTGGCTGGCCCGAGCCGGTCTGGGCGACACCACGGTCGGCCGGCTGGTCGCCGCGGTCCTCGCTGTCGTCGCCGCGTCCGCCGGCCTCGGGTACGTCGTCTTCGGGGGGGTGTTGCCGGCGGCGGCCATTGCCGTGTTCGCCGGGTCGTTCCCCGTTGCAGCGGCCCGCGGCCGGCGCCGCCGGCGGCTGGGCGCCGCCGCTGAGGCGTGGCCGAGGATGCTGGAGGAGCTCCGGCTGCTGACCGCTTCGGCGGGTCGGTCGATCCCCCAAGCACTGTTCGAGGTCGGTCGGCGGGCGCCGGCCGAGCTGCGGCCGGCGTTCGACCAGGCGGAGCGGGAGTGGCTCCTCACGACGGACTTCGAGCGGACCTTGGCGGTCCTGAAGGGCCGGATGGTCGACCCGACCGCTGACGTGGTGGCCGAGACGCTCCTCGTCGCCCACGAGGTGGGGGGTGGGAGCCTCGACCGCCAGCTCGCCGAGCTCGTCGAGGACCGCCTGGCCGACCAGCAGGGCCGAAAGGACGCGCTGAGCAAGCAGGCCGGTGTGCGCTTCGCACGCACCTTCGTGCTGCTGGTGCCGGCCGGGATGGCCCTTGCCGGCTTGTCCATCGGCACAGGCCGTACGGCCTATGCCAGCACGGCCGGCCAGGTCGCCGTTGTCGTCGCCGTGCTCGCGGTGGTCGCCTGCTGGGCATGGTCGGGTCGGCTGATGCGCCTTCCCCCCGAACGAAGGGTCTTCGCCGGCCGGGACGGCGGGGTGGGCCGGTGACCCGCCTCCTGGTCGCTGCCGGCCTGCTGCTCTGGGCGGGCACGGCGCTGCTGCTGACGGGGTGGACCCGCTTGGCACGCCTGCCGCTCAGCGAACGGCTTGCGCCTTTCCACCCAGTAGCGCCGAGCGCCGCCATCCGCCCGCGTCCCGCCGCGTCGAGCGGCCAGCTGATGCGCTCCGCTGCCCAGGCGTTGGGCGACCGCCTGGCAGCCGTCGCCGGTGTCGACGAGCCGCTCGGGGTGCGGCTGCGCCGGGTGCACTCGCCCCTCGATGTGGTGGCGTTCCGCACCAGGCAGGTCGGGTGGATGGGTGCCGGCCTGGCCCTCGGCCTGGTCGTCGGCGCCGTCGGGGCTCCCGTACCGCTGGCCGTGCTGGCGTTGGCCGGCGGCCCGGTGCTGGCGTTCCTCGTCGTCGAGCAGCGGCTGAGCGAAGCGTCCCGACGCTGGCAGGACCGGGTGGCACGGGAGCTGCCTGTCGTCGCCGAGCAACTGGCCATGCTCATCAACGCCGGCTACTCGCTGGGCGCGGCCGTCAACCGCCTGGCTGTCCGCGGCGACGGATGCTGTGCCACCGACCTGCGGGTCGTCGCGAACCGCATCCGCCACGGCGTCGGCGAGACCGCCGCCTTGCGGGAGTGGGCGCAGGTGGTGCGGGTCGATGCCGTCGACCGGCTCGTCGGCATGCTCGCCCTCCACGCGGAGGCTCCCGATCTCGGGCGGCTCGTGAGCGCCGAGGCCCGCCAGAGCCGGCGGGACCTGCAGCGCCGCACGACGGAGCTGATCGAGCGACGGGCCGAGCAGGTCTGGATCCCGGTGAGCGTCTCGACCCTGGTGCCGGGCGTGATCCTGCTGGCCGTGCCGTTCCTCGCCGCCCTGCGGCTCTTCGCAAACGCCTGAAGGAGCACACCAAACAGAAAGGACAACTCATGTCCCTGCCCGCCCACCCTGCCTCTCCCTCCGCACCGCCCGCCGGCCGATCGCCGGCGCTGGCCCCGCCCCGGCTCCGACGGGACGAGCGCGGTGAAGGAGTGATCTCCGCCGCCATCGCGGTGCTCGTGATGGCGTTCATCGGGGTCGGGATGTGGGTCGCGTTCAACGCCACGTTCAACAACGCCGCCAAGACCATCAACAACCAGGTCAACTGCATCGGGAGCACCAACGCCGGCACGTCGTGCTGACCAGGGGGGCACGGCGGTAGTCGGGACCATCGTCGGGTTCGCCATCTTCCTGACGCTGCTGCTGTTCTGCGCGCAGGTCCTGGTGCACCTCTACGCCACGTCGATGGTGACCGCCGCTGCCACCGACGCGGCCGACGCCGTCGCCCAGGCCGGCGGCGCGCCCTCGGCCGTACCTGCTGCCCAGGCGGATGCGACGGCCAGCCTGGGCGGTTGGGGCGCCGCCCACACCCGCTTCGAGTGGTTGGCCGTAGGTCCCGATGTGGTCCAGCTCCGCGTGGTCGCCGAGAGCCCGGGGTTCGTGCTGCTGCCCGGGGTGTCACGGGTCATCCGCCGCACCGTCACCGTCCGCACGGAGGTCTTCCGTGGCGCGCCGTGACGGGCCGCCGCGCGAAGACGGCTTCGTCGGTGGGTTCGAGGGGCTGCTGTTCGGGGTGCTCGTGTTCGTCGTTGGCGGTCTCATCGTCGCCTACGCCTGGGCGGTGGTCGACACGAAGCTGGCGGTCGCCGACGCGGCGCGCCTGGCGGCCAGGGAGTACGTCCAGGCGCCTGATGCCTCCTCCGCTGCGACCGCAGCCGTGCAGGCGGCCGAGCAGTCGTTGCAGGGATGGGGGCGTGACCCCTTGCGGGCGGCGGTGTCGGTCAGCGGCGGGTTCGCCAGGTGCGCCCGGGTGACAGTCACGGTCCGATATCCGGCACCGTTGCTGGAGTTGCCCTGGGTGGGGCGGCTGGGCGCGGGGGGCGATGTCGGTGCGCAGCAGTCGGAACTGGTGGACCCGTTCCGCTCCGGGCTCCCCGGGACGGCGACATGCGGGTGAGGACCGAACGAGGCAGCGTCATGGTCCTCGTTCCCGTTGGGATCCTGGTGCTGCTGCTCCTCGCGGCCATGGCGGTGGACGCCGCCACTGCGGTGCTCGGGCAGCGCCAGCTCGCCAACGCCTTGGCCGTCGCGGCCGACGACGCCGCCACCGCAGGGATGAACGACAGGGTCTTCTACACCACTGGGGCGGTGGTGCTCGACCCGGCGTCGACGGGGGTGGCGGTGTGTGCGGCGCTGGCGGCGCAGGGGATGGGAACCCTGCACGACCTCCAGCTGAGCATCGGCGTAGACGGCCCGGTCGTGACGGTGAGCGGGAGGGCGGTGGTGGACGGCGTCTTCGGCGGGGCGATCCCTGGATTCGCCCGGTGGCCGGTGGCTGCCACGGCGACGGCCACGGCGGAGTCCGCTCGGCAGCCACCCCCCTCCCCGGTCCCCACCTCGCCGGCAGCGTGTTGACCGGCGACGGGCTGACTGCCTGAGACCGCCTGGCCGGCCAGCCTGCGACCGCCTGGGTGGGCAGGGTGGCGGCGCCGTGGAGGATCGTCATGCACCGTCGTCGGACCAGCCTCCGAGCGAGCCAGGTGTGACGGCGGCCGGCTCCACCAGGGGTGGGGCGAGATCGGCAAGGCGTTCCAGGTGCGTCGTGACGGCAGCGGCCAGCGGTCGCACGAACGGCGCTGGCAGCGGCCGGACGTCTTGCCACGCGTGCTCCAGGTTGCGCTCGCGCAGCCACAGCGGCGCGGCGACGGACGTCGTGGCGGGCGCAAGCGCTGCCAGGGCGGCGGCGAGGGCGGCGCGGGCGCGAGGATCTCGAGGTGCCCGGTTGCACGCGGGCAGGAGCCGCTCGGGCGCGACGCCGAGCGCGCCGAGTGCTCGCAGGTGGGCGGCGAGGGTGTGCGTACCTTTGACACCGGGCAGGCCGACGGCCACCACGACGTCGGCGGTGCGCATCGCGAAGCGAGCGAGATGGTTGCGCTCCTCGACCTCGACCGACCCGGACTCCGCTTCGCCCTCCACGTCGCCCGTGACGTCAGCGACGACCAGGGTGAAGGCCCGGCGGAGACCGTCGAGGGCAGCTGCGGTGGCACGAGGGCGCAGCGCCGCCCACGCCGCCGGGCGGCGGAGCCCGAGCAGCAGCCGGTACGGTCGCCCCGGGACCTCGTAGGTGGCCGCCACGACGTCGCCGGTCGACGGCGTGCCGATGCGGTGGGCGTCGACCAGCTCTTGGAGCCCAGGACCGAGGTCGACGGCGTCGTGGAACACGCCGAGGTCAGCTCGCAGCGCCAGATCGGCGAGAAGCACCCGCCCGCCGTAGCGAACGTCACCTCCGAGTCCCTGGGCGAGGGCGACGGCGATCATCGAAGCCCCCGTGCCACCGGTGCCGCTGACGGCCACCAGACGTCCGCGCCACGCACCTGGTTCGGCGTCGTCGAGCTCGGCTGGGAGCCGGTCTCCCCGACCGACGAGGCGGGCGTGCAGCGACAGGACGTCCAGTAGCTCGTCCCGGCCGAAGGCCGCTGGGAGGACCGCGGTGACCCCGAGGCCGGGCGGCGCCGGCCGGGCGCCGTCAGGCCTACCGCCTTCACTCCCAGGGGCGCCGCCCACTCGTGGAGGGTCGCCGCCCGCATCCGACGCGGCGCCTGCGGTGGCAGTGGCGGCGCGGACCAGCAGCACCGGCACGCCGAGGGTGGCGGCACCGGCGACGAGGTCCCGGTCGAACCCCGGTGAGGCGGCGTCGACGAGGAGGGCGGACCAGGGCCTGCCGGTGGCCAGCCGGGCGCGCACCTCCTCGGCCGACCGGCATTTCACGAACTCGGCGGGTAGCGCACCGGACGCCGTCCAGCGGGTCACCTCCCGGAACCACGGCGCGCGCGGCGGCGCCAGCCCGAGGAGAACCCAGCGCTCGCTGCCGGTCATCGCCTCGCCGGGGGCGTCCCGCCGGCGCCCAGCCCGACGCCGTCGGACGGCTCGGCCGCCACCACGTCGAGGACGCCGGCGTGCTCGGCGGCGATCACCGCCTCGACCTCTGGGAGGGTCGCCACGCCGAGCGTCAGCACCTCGGTGCCGTTGCCGGCGCTCAGCAGGCCACCGCCGCTGCCGGTCACCGCCATCACCTCCCCCCCTCGCAGCAGGACGGTCGTCTTGGAGGTCGGTGCCGTCCCGGTGGTCTCGAAGAGATCGACTCGCTCGCCGGCCACCAGACCGCTGAGCTCCGGTGCGGAGATCGTCACGGTCACGGGGCGGAGCCCCGGCTGGGTGCCGGCGGGGGTCAGCTCGGGCGCCGTCACCAGCTCGCCGGGCTGCAGTGCCACGGCGAGCGTCCGACCTTCCACCTCGGCCCGGCTGCCGAAGGCTGTGGCGGCGAGCGTCCCGGTGAGATGGGCTTGCACGGTCCGCAGGTCAGCCGGGGTGATCCTCGTGCCGGCCGCCACCGGAACGGCGGCGACCACCCATGGCCGTCCCCGGCCGGGCCGGGTACCCAGCCAAGCCCCGAACACCAGGACCGCGGACGTCGCGATCACGAAGGCACCGGCGATCGCCCGCCCGCCGACCCTCGCCGGGCGCGGCTGCAACCGGAGCCCGGCAGCGGACCCGTTCCCGACCCTTGCCTCCGCGGAGGGGGCGGCCACGGGCGGAACCTACTGGAGCAGCACGGGCATGTCGACAGGAGCTTTGCCGTCTACGGGCTCGGGGAGCAGGTGGCGATGGCGGCCAGCGGGACGTAGGTGTGCGTCCAGGGCCGGGTCCGGCTCCGCAGCGTGACCACGTCGGCACCCATCGCGACGAGCACCCCCCGCACCTCGCCGCCGCCGCCCAGAGTCACTGTGACAGGATCGCGCTCGGCCGCAAGCGCGGCCAGCGCTTCGGGAAGGCTCACCTGCAGGGCGGGACGGCGGTCGGATCCGGCCGCAGGCGGGGTGCCACCGGCGCGGACGGAGTGGACGTGCGCCAGCGCGATCAACGTCGTGGCGCCGGCGTGGGCGAGGACGCAGAGGTCACTCCCTACGCCGACGAGCCTGCCACTGGCCGACCGGCCGTCGAGGCCTACGGTGACATCCGAGCCACGCTCCGCCAGGTCGACAAGCACCCCGAGCCAGGTCGCCCCCTCCTGCGCCTGCTGGCGCAGCCAGCGCTCCCGTGTCCGGGCGGCCACGGCCTCCCGGGTGCGGGTGTCGGCGGACCAGGCGGTGAGAGCGGAGAGCAGTGCGTCGGCGTCGAAGGGGTACCGGTGGGTCCGCTCGCCCTCTCCGTCGCCCTCTCCGTCGCCGTCCCTGCCCTCCGTGCCGTCCGTGCCCTCCGTGCCCTCCGTGCCGTCCACGGCGGGACTCTACGGCGTCTGCCCGGCGCAGGCACGGCTGGCACCGGGCATTCCCGTGCGCCGGCCGCCGGCCGTGCCCCTGGTCGGCAAGCGGGGCGCGTGCTCTCGCCGGCGAAGGCCGTCACCCTTGCCGGCGGGGCGCTCTCACCGGCGAAGGCCGTCAACCGCAAACCGCGCGCAGCGAGATGAACCGCGCGCATGGACGACGAAATGTCGTCCTCTTTGCGCGCGGTTCCCCTGCTGGCGCGCGGTTTGCGCCGCGGGATCGCCGCTCACGGGCCCCATCGTCGTGCCGGCCGGGTGCAACAGCCCCAAAGGGGACGCTTGGCGTACCGCAGCGCCCGTCTCCAAGCGATGCGCGCTCGGTGCGTGAGGCGCCGGCGCCGCACAACCCTCGGGTGGCACATGAAAGATCACGAGAAGTCACACATGTTCGCTACTGGACGCTAAGGTGGGCTCATGGTCGCAAGGACGGTGACACCGGTGAGGCACGGCCACGACACGCAGCACGGCCACGACACGCAGCGCGGCCACGACACGCAGCGCGGCCACGACAGGGGCGCCGAGCGGGAAGGGGGACGGGCATGAGCGTCGCTGACACGCCGATCCGCTGGCTGTCGACCCGAGAGGCCTGCGAGCGCTTGGGCGTGACCCTGCGGACGCTGTACCGCTTCATCGACGAGGGGCAGTTGCCGGCCTACAAGATGGGTCGGGTCATCCGCCTCCAGGCGGCGGACGTGGCCGACTTCATCGACCGCATGCGCATCCCGCCGGGGACGCTCGAGCACCTGTACCCGGAGCCCAAGGGCCACGAGCGCCAGGCCGGTGGCCGGGTCTCGGCGGAGGAGGCGGCGGAGGAGGAGGCGGCGGAGGCGGAGGCGGGTGCCGGCGGCCTGCCGGACGATGGTGGCGAGCTCGCTGTGATGGTCGGCGAGGAGGAGCTTCCCTGACCCCTGCCGGCCCCGGTGGCGCCGTGGCGTCCGACTGCCTCTTCTGCCGGATCGTGGCGGGGGAGGTGGCCTCAGAGGAGGTGCTCCGCACGGAGCGGACGTACGCCTTCCGGGACATCAGTCCGGTGGCGCCGGTGCACGTGCTGGTCGTCCCGCGCGACCACATCGACAGCGCCGCCGCCGTGTCGGCACAGCATGGCGCCGTGGTGGCGGAGCTGCTCACCACGGCGCGCGCCGTGGCGGAAGCCGAGGGCATCCTCGAGCGCGGCTACCGGCTCGTGCTCAACGTGGGCGAAGACGCCCTGAACAGCGTGGCGCACCTCCACCTTCATGTCATCGGTGGCAAGCGGCTGGGGTGGCCGCCGGGGTGACCGAGGCGGCCGGCGGAGGATCTGCCGCGGGCACGAGCATCACCGGTCTCCGCCCCGCCCCGGCGGTAGCCTGGCAGCCAGAGCCCGCCGTGCCAACGACTGTCACCGTCCCCAACCACCTGATGCCGCGCCTGGTCGGCCCGCTCAACGAGAACCTCAAGCTGGTCGAGGAGGCCTTCGCCGGCACGCGGATCGTCAGCCGTGGCAACGAGTTCATCATCGACGGTGACGACGCTTCGACAGCGGCGCGCCTGATCGACGAGTTGCGCCTCATCCTCGAGCAGGGCCACAGCGTGGACCCCTCGATGGTGACGCGCACCATAGACATGGTGCGGGCCGACGAGCGCCCCTCCGAGGTCCTGACCGCAGAGGTCCTGCGCCCGGTCCGCGGCCGGGCGGTCCGTCCGAAGACCAGCGGGCAGAAGCGCTACGCCGAGGCGATCCGCGACAACGTCGTCACCTTCGGGATCGGCCCGGCGGGCACCGGCAAGAGCTACCTCGCCGTCGCCCTCGCCGTTCAGGCCCTCCAGGCAAAGACCGTCGACCGCATCATCCTCACCCGTCCGGCGGTCGAAGCGGGGGAGCGGCTCGGGTTCCTGCCAGGGGACCTCATGGCCAAGATCGATCCCTACCTCCGACCGCTCTACGACGCCCTCTACGACATGCTCGGCACGGAGGGGGCGCGCCGCCTGCTCGATGCGGGCACGGTGGAGGTGGCGCCGCTCGCGTACATGCGCGGCCGGACGCTCAACAACAGCTTCATCATCCTCGACGAGGCACAGAACACGACCCCGGAGCAGATGAAGATGTTCCTCACCCGCATCGGCTTCGGGTCCAAGGTCGTCGTGACGGGCGACGACACCCAGATCGACCTCCCCGGCGGTCGCTCGGGGCTGCTCAACCTGGAGTCGGTCCTCTCGGGGATCGAGGGCCTCGCCTGGGTGCGCCTCGGACGGCGTGACGTCGTGCGTCACCGGATCGTCGCCGACATAGTGTCGGCATTCGAGGCGGCCGACGCCTCGCGTGCCTGAACCGACGATGGCTGTCGAGGTCTTCGCCGCCGACGAGCAGCACGACCAGCCGGTCGACACGTTGCGGCTGGTGCGGCTCGCCGAGGCTGTGCTCTCCGACGAGGGTGTCCGCGGTGACGCCGAGCTGTCGATGCTGTTCGTGGACGAGGACGCGATCGCGGATCTCAACAAGCGGTTCCTCGGCAAGGATGGCCCGACGGACGTGCTCGCCTTCCCGATCGACGAGGAGCCGGCGGAGAGTGGGCGCTCGCCGGATTCGGGAGGAAGCGGGCCTGGCTTCACCGGGGAGATGGAGGAGGCGCCGGCCCTGCTCGGCGATGTGGTCATCTGCCCTGCCGTCGCCCATCGCAACGCCCCGGAGCACACCGGGGCGTACGAGGACGAGCTGGCCCTGCTCGTCGTGCACGGCGTGTTGCACCTGTTGGGCATGGACCACCTCGACGAGGAGGAGGCGGAGGAGATGGAGCGGCGCGAGCGCGAGCTGCTCGCGCGCCACCACGGCGTGATGGTCTCGCCGCAGTTCCGGCCTGCCGCCGTGGACCCCGCCCCTCCCGCCCCCGACGCCTCCGCACCGCGCCCCGGCCCGGCTGCCGACGAGCCCTTCCAGGGACCATCGGGCCCGTGACCGCCGCCGACCCCCCAAGCACCCACTTCGACGGGACCGACATCGGCCTTCTGGTCGCGGTCGTCGTCCTGATCGTCGTCACGGGTTTCCTCGCCCTCTCGGAGACCTCGCTCACCCGTACGTCGCGGGTGAAGGCGCTGAGCCTCGTCGAGGAGCAACGGCGGGGCGCCAAGATCCTGCTCCGGCTGGTGGAGCGCATCGAGCGGGTCCTCCCCGTCGTGCTCTTCGCCCTCGAGTTGTGCACCCTTGTCGCCGCCACCCTGGTCGGCGTCGTGGCCGCCCACCTCTTCGGCGCCCTCGGCGTGCTCGTCGCCACCGTCTTCGAGGTGATCGTCGTCTTCGTGGTCGCCGAGCTGGCACCGAAGACGTGGGCGGTGCAGCACAGCGAGCGCGCTGCGCTGATGTCGGCACCGTTCATCCGGGCCCTGTACGGGTTCCCGCCGTTGCGGTGGGTCACCCGTGCTCTCATCAAGGTGACCAACGTGGCGCTCCCCGGCAAGGGCATGTCGGAGGGGCCGTACACCTCCGACGAGATGATCCGCGCGATCGTCGACACGGCGGCGGCGGAGGAGGTCATCGAGACGGAGGAACGGACGCTGTTCCACTCGATCATCGACTTCGGCGACACCGTGGTGCGCGACGTGATGATCCCACGGCCTGACATGGTCGTCGTCGAGTCCCACGCCATCATCCGGGACGTGGTCGACATCGCCATCAGCGCCGGCTGTAGCCGGATCCCCGTCTACGGCCAGGGCATCGACGACATCGTCGGGGTGGTGTTCGTGAAGGATCTGCTGCGTGCCGTGCGCGACGACCAGGCTGGCGAGCCGGTGACGGCCGTCATGCGCGATGCGCACTTCACCCCGGAGAGCAAGCGGGTCCCCGAGCTCATGCGCGAGATGCAGACCGAGAAGTACCACCTGGCGATGGTCGTGGACGAGTACGGCGGGACCGCCGGGCTCGTGACCCTCGAGGACCTGATCGAGGAGCTCGTGGGGGAGATCACCGACGAGTACGACGTCGACGCCCTGCCGGACGTGGAGGTCCTCGACGACGGCACGGTGGTGGTCAATGCCCGCATGCCCATCGACGAGGTCAACGACCTGCTCCCCGGACCCGGGTTGCCCGAGGGTGACTGGGACACCGTGGGCGGGCTCGTGTACTCCGAGGCCGGCCACGTGCCCCACGAGGGCGAGGAGGTCGAGGTGGAGGGCCACCGCCTGCGGGCCGAGGGGGTCTCCGGCCGGCGCATCGGGCGGGTGCGGATCCTTCCCGGCTCATCGGCCGGGGTCGCGGCCGATGAGTGACGCCTTCCGCTCCGGGTTCGCGACCCTGGTCGGGCGCCCCAACGTCGGCAAGTCCACGCTGCTGAACGCCATCGTCGGCCAGAAGGTGTCGATCACGTCGCCCGTGGTCCAGACGACCCGCACACCGGTGCGCGGGGTGCTGACCCGGCCCGAGCTCCAGATCGTCTTCGTGGACACCCCCGGCATCCACAAGCCCCGCACGTTGCTCAGCACCCGCCTCAACGACGTAGCCGGCGACGCGCTCGGGGGCGTCGACGTCGCCGTGCTCGTCATCGACGCCACCCAGCCGCTCGGCCGGGGGGACCGGTTCGTCGCCGCCAAGCTGCCGCCGGCCGCCATCTGCGTCGTCAACAAGCTGGACCTCGCTGGGCGCAAGGCCGTGCTCGACCAGCTGCAGGCCGCCGCCTCGCTCGGCCTCGAGGAGTACTTCCCGGTGTCGGCGCGCACCAGGAAGGGTGTGGACGACCTCGTGGACGCCATCGCCGCTCGCCTGCCCGAAGGACCCCGCCTGTACCCGCTCGGCGTCGTGACCGACGTCCCGGAAGCCGACTGGGTCGCCGAGCTGGTGCGTGAGCAGTTGCTCGCAGTCATGCGCGAGGAGGTGCCCCACTCGATCGCCTGCCGGGTCACGGAGTGGGAGTGGCCCCGGATCCGCTGCGAGATCCTCGTCGAGCGGGAGTCGCAGAAGCCGATCGTGATCGGCCGTGGGGGGGGCGTCCTCAAAGAGGTCGGCACCCGGGTGCGCGCCCAGCTCCCGGCCGGCGCTCACCTCGAGCTGTTCGTCAAGGTCGACCCCGACTGGCAGAGCCGGCCCAAGGCCCTGGAGCGCCTCGGCTACTGACCGCTACTGACCCCGCTGACCGGCCGCTGACCCCGCTGACCGGCCGCTGACCCCGCTGACCGGCCGCTGACCCCGCTGGGCAGCGGGGCCCACGGTCCCGTGCCGTCAGGCGACGAGCTCCTTCGTCGCAGCGGTGAGAGCGGCGAGGCCCTTCTTGGCGTCGCTGAACAACATCGACGTCTTCGGATCGGTGTACAGCTCGTTGTCGATGCCGGCGTAGCCCGACGCCATGGAGCGCTTGATGACGATGATGCTCTTCGCGTGGTCGACGTCGAGGATCGGCATGCCTGACACCGCGTTGCCCGGGCGGCGGGCGGCAGGGTTGGTCACGTCGTTGGCGCCGACGACCAGGGCCACGTCGGCCCGGGGGAACTCCGGGTTGACCTCGTCCATCTCCTTCAGCTGGTCGTAGGGCACGTTGGCCTCGGCGAGCAGCACGTTCATGTGGCCGGGCATGCGGCCGGCGACGGGGTGGATGGCGTAGGAGACGTCCACGCCGCGACCTTCGAGCACCTGGGTGAGCTCCCGCAGCTCGTGCTGGGCCTGGGCGGCGGCCAGCCCGTAGCCGGGGACGACGATCACCTTCTCGGCGTAG
>JAKAQB010000116.1 GCA_021811865.1 Actinomycetes bacterium
CGTCCCGACCTTGTCCGCCCCCCGGGCGGTCATTGCCGCCACCGGCGCAGGGGCCAAGCTCGGCGAGGCGATCGTCGCCAAGGCCCATCAGGTCCTCGAGGTCCACTCGGAGTCCTTTCGGCGGGCTGTCGAGGCCGGCGTGCGCGTCGCCATGGGGACCGACTCGGGCGTCGGCCCGCACGGGCGCAACCTCGAGGAGCTCGGGCTCATGGTCGACTCGAGCCCGATGTCGCCTCTCGAGGCGTGGGTCGCCACGACCAAGAGTGCCGCCGAGCTGTGCGGCGTCGGGGAGCGGCTCGGCACGATCGAGCCCGGGAAGCTGGCCGACCTCGTCTCGCTCGAGGGCGACCTCGACGACCTCGACAAGCTCGCCGAGCGCGTCTCGGGGGTCTGGAAGGGCGGCGTGCAGGTCGCCTGACAGCCTCGAGCCGGCTGGCTCGGCGAGGCTGCCGGGAGACGGCGCTGCCCGGGGGACGGTGCCTGCGGTGCGATCGGGCGGCCGGGACACGGGCGGGTCGCGTGCGCACCCGAACCGCTACCCAACTGCTACCTCGCTGCATCCCTGAGGGGGTGACAGCGCAGCTGTCGCTTCTATAGAACTATAGGTGGCGACGACGGAGGCCGAGGGGGCACTTGGCCGCGGAGCGCCTTGGGGGCGGTGGAGTGATACAGGGGCAACAGGCTCACAGCTACGCGGATGCCGACGCGACCGAACCGCCGGTCGTGCGCCTCGCGCCACCACCGTGGCGCCGCGCGCTGCATGCCCAGGGCGGGATGCGTCGCCCGGTCGACCAGGCCACCCTCTTCGCCCGCCAGCC
The DNA here is from genome assembly GCA_021811865.1 of Actinomycetes bacterium. The sequence continues at coordinate 819 of JAKAQB010000116.1, forward strand.
GGCGCGGGTCTACATCTCCACCCACCACAAGTTCTTCATCTCGGGGCTGTTCAGCCTCTGCTGGGTGGCCCTGTCGGTCTGGATCTCCCTTCCCTGGATAGGGGACGCCTCGAGACTCATCGGCCTCGCACCGGCCGTCATCATGATCTCCTGCATCGCGTTCCTGCCGGGCTCGATGGTCGCCTTCCTCTCGATGAGCCTCCTCCTCGACCGCCAGCCGCGCTTCAGGGACCTGCACCCGACCACGGCCGCCGACATCCTCATCGCCGCCCGCAACGAGGAGGCCGGCATCGCCCAGACGATCGAGTACCTCTCGAGGCAGGACTACGAGGGACCGCTTTGCGTCGTCCTGGCCGACAACGGGTCGACCGACCGCACGGTCGAGCTGGCGCGGGCGGCCGCCACCGCGCATGGTGTCAACCTGCGGATCGTCCACGAGGCCACTCCCGGGAAGAGTCACGCCCTCAACAAGGGCCTCGAGGTGTGCACGAGCCCCCTCGTCATCACGGTCGACGCCGACACCCTGCTGCACCCCTCTGCGGTCCGCCTCCTCATCGCCCGGCTCGAGTCCTCGCCCGAGGAGGTCGTCGCCGTCGCCGGCACCGTGCTCGTGCGCAACGGGAGGGCGAGCTTCTGGTCGAAGTTGCAGGAATGGGACTACTTCCTCGGCATCGCCTCGGTGAAGCGGATGCAGGGCCTCTTCCAGTCGACGCTCGTCGCCCAGGGAGCTTTCAGCCTCTACCGCGCCGACGCCGTCCGGCGGGTGGGGGGCTGGCCGGACGCCATCGGCGAGGACATCCTGCTCACCTGGCAGCTCCTGCATCGGGAGGGGCTCGTCTACTTCGAGCCGCTCTCGGTAGCCTTCACGACCGCCCCCGAGAACCTGAAGGCCTTCGCCCGTCAGCGCTCGCGCTGGGCGCGGGGGATGCTCGAGGGCTTGAAGTCGGTCCCGCCGTGGCGGCACTCCAGGTACCGCACGGCCGCACTCGCCTTCACGAACCTCGCCATCCCGCTCGTCGACCTCGGCTACACCTTCATCTGGCTGCCGGGGCTGGCGCTCGCCTTCACCGGGCGCTACTACATCGTCGGGCCGATGACGCTGGCGGTCCTGCCGCTCACCTTCGTCGTCTACTGGGTGCTCTACCGCCAGCAGCGCGATCGGGTCTTCGCTCCCCTCGGGCTGCAGGTGCGGCGGAACCGGGCAGGCCTGCTCCTCTTCATCGTGCTCTACCAGCCCGTCATGTCTCTCGTCTCGGTGATGGGCTACGGCCAGGAGCTCCTCCACCTGCGGAGGCGCTGGCGCTGAGCGGGTCGCGCGCCCTCAGTTGATGACGGTGACGAGGGTGCCGTAGGCGAGGTAGGGCCAGACCTTGGCGGCCTGGGCCAGCGGGAGCTCGATGCAGCCGAGGCTCTGCGGGATGCCGTACCCGGCCCGCGGCATGTAGTGGACGGCGTCGTTGCCGTGGAAGTAGGCGACGTACTGGACGAGGTCGGCGTAGTGGGAGCCGTTGGGGTTGGTCCCCTTCATGACCTGCTGGCGGAGCCTCGAGTAGACGGTGAAGGTCCCGTCAGGCGTCGGCGAGCTCGCGATCCCGGTGTTGGCCGGGGTCTTCACAGCGACGTGACCGTCGTGCCAGACCGTGAGGCTCTCCGGCTGGGTCTTGTTGGCGAGGGCGTAGTTGTAGCCGCCGGTGTTGACGGTGTGGTTGGCGAGCGCCGTGACGAGGCTCACGAAGAGCGCCCGGTCGATCGTGCCCTTCGGGATGAGCCCGTGATCGGCCTCGAAGGACATGACGAGGCCCTTTGTGAACAGGTTGTAGACGCCCGGCTTCCACTTGCCGGTGAGCTGGGCCGGCCACCCCTTGTTGCGCCAGGTGAAGCTGCCGGCGGGTGCCTTGACGAGGGCGGCGATCTGGGCGGCCTCGTCGCCGGGGGCGATCGTGCTGCCCGAGGGCTGCCAGGAGAGCGGCGAGTAGTCGAGCTCGGAGAGCAGCTGCTGGAGCCGCAGGATCGAGCCGCCCTCGGTGCGGAAGTGGTAGACGGCCGCCGTTGCGAGCGTGCTGCCGTCCTTGCCGCGGACTCCCGAGCTGCCGCTCGGGACGCTCAAGGTGACCGGCGTGAGCGGGACGTAGGGGATCGTGGGCGTGAAGACCATCTCGTCGCCCCGCACGCTCCAGCTGCCCGGCGTGGAGGGGTTGAGCTGTGGCTGCGGGCTGTTGGCGGCGAGCGGTGCGGAGAAGGTCACGACGACCGGCGCTGCCGGGCTCACCCTGGTCGAGCCGGAGGCCGGTGTGACGCTCGTCACCCTCAGCGTTGCCCCCGGGCCGCCGGAGGTCGACGAGCTGCTGGTCCCGCCGGTCGAGGTCGTCTGGCGCTGGCGTGTCTGGCCGGAGGCGGAGGCGCTCGTGGTGCGGGTCGCCAGGTAGCCGACTCCGCCGCCGATGACGAGGGCCAGCACCACGAGGCCGACCACGAGCATCACGGACATGCTCCCACGAGTTGAACCGCCAGTCACCCCAACACATTTACCCGGTGAGGCGCCGTTGTCCACGCGCCCGGCGCCGGATCGCCCGTCGCGAGGCCCGAGAGCCAGCAGACAGGCGTGGACGGCGCACCTCTGGCCCCGGGCCCGTTCGTCCCTCCAGAACCGGGGGGAGCTGCCTCTGCCGGCGCCTTCCGGCAGGCCGCGGGCGGGAACGTCCGTGGCGCCGCGGGGCGCCACGACGGCGTGACGGGGGGTCGGGCATGCTCGAGGAAGGTGGCGAGAGCGAGCACGCGCCAGCCGAGCTGGGCACTCCCGGTGGATCGGGTGGCGGATCCAGCCCCGGGGGGGCGGGACCGATGGATCCGGCCAACCGCTCGGCCCGGGCCCTCGGTGCGGGTCGCCGGCGGGGCGTCTAGTTCTCCGAGACAGTGGAGCGGGCGGCCCTGCGACGCCGCCGACCTCGCAAAGGTGGCGGTGACGAGGTCGACCGGCGCGAGCGGCACCGGCAGAATGCCCGGGAGCAGCTCGACGGCGAGCGCCGTCGGCACCTGAGCGGCCCGGGCCTCAGCGGACGCGGAAGCCGACCTCGCCCTCGGGCGGCTCCTCGCTCACCTCGACCGAGTCCACCCGCGCCCTCGGCGGCCCGACCCGGCACCAGGCGATCATCCCCGAGAGGGCGGCCGGCTCACCCTCGAAGACCGCTTCGACGGCGCCGTCGGAGCAGTTGCGCACCCAGCCGGCCAGCTTGCGGGCGGCGGCCTCGGTCCGGCAGCTGTCACGGAAGAAGACGCCCTGGACCCGTCCCGAGACGACCACCCGGCGCCGCTGTGTCACCCGGCTCACCTTAGGAATCCCTCAGCCTCGCCACCCTGGTCGCGGACCGAGGGCGGTCCCGGCGGAGGTACGGGGACCGGTACCATGCGGGGGTGCTCGCCCTCTTGAACCCGACCTCGTTCGTCGAGTCCTCCGGCTACATCGCGATCTTCATCCTCTGCATCGCCCAGTCGTGCTGCGTCCCGACGTCGTCCGAGCTCACCATGGGCATCGCCGGCGTGCTGGCGGCGACCGGCAAGCTCAACCTGGCGGCGGTCATCCTGATCGGCGCCTTCGGCGAGCTCATCGGCGCCTACGTCGCCTGGTTCATCGGTCGTACCGCCGGGCGGGGCTTCGTCGACCGCTTCGGCAAGTACCTCCTGCTCACCCATCGCGACCTCGACCGGGCCGAGCAGTGGTACTCACGCCACGAGCGTTGGGGTGTCTTCGGCAGCCGGCTGCTGCCGTTCGTGCGGAACTTCGTCGCCGTCCCGGCCGGCGTGGCAGAGGTGCCCCTCGTCCGCTTCGGCGTGCTCACCGCTCTCGGCAGCCTCGTCTGGGACGGCGCCATGGCCGGGATCGGCTACGGCGTCGGCACCCAGTACACGAGGATCATGCACGGCTTCAACGACGCCGGCTATGTGATCGCGGTCGTCGTCGTGGCGGCGATCGCGTTCGTCATCTACCACCGCTACCGCTCCTACCGGGCGGTGACGACCGCCGAGGCGGCCGGCGGCCCTGGCGCCGAGCGTCCGTCGGTTGCCGCCCCGGTGTCGAACGGCTCGCGGCCCTCGAGCCCCTCCTCGGTGCGGGTCTTCCCGAGGGGCAGCTCGCCGGCCGATCCGCCCGGACCCGAGAGCTGAGCCCCGTTCAGTCCCCGTCGGCCTCCTTCAGGTAGGAGGCGAGCTGGGGCTCCGTCTGCCAGCGGGAGGCGGGCAGGTGGTGCTCGCGTGACCAGCGGATCGTGAGCTCGGCGCTGCCGGCCTGTTCGAGGAGCCGAGCCCCGATGCGGTCGTGGGCGAGATAGCGGGCCACCTCCGCCAACGGTCCCCGGCCAGATCCGCCGAGGCGCTCCACCCGGCTCCGCCCGAGCACGATGGTGAGGACCGTGGCGGCCACCCGGCCGAAGGTTCCGAGCCGCGACTCGACCTTGCCGACGTCGTGGAGGAGGCCGGCGGCGACGAAGCCGCCGGGCAGCTCGTCCTCGGCGAGGCCGTCCTCGCCCGCCAGGCGGAGCGACTCCCGGGCGACGCCGACCGCATGGCGACGGTCGGGCCCCGACATGCGGGAGAAGAGCTCACGCTCGCCCGGGGAGAGCCGCTCGTGCGCCCAGCGCGTGTCCTCGGGCGGCGGCCCGGCGGGCGAGAGGGCGCCGAAGAACCTGGCGGCGAGATGGAAGGGGGAGCCGAAGCCGGCGAGGGTCCCGGCACGAGCCCTCGGTCGGGCAGAGGGTGCGACCCGACCGGTTCCAGCCACGCGCCTCACGGTAGCGCCGGGTCGCCGCACCGGCGCGGCGAGCCGGTACCGACCCGGAGGTCTACCCTTCGGCCCATGAGCGACGCCTTCCTCGACGCCACCGCCATGGCCGGGCTCGTGCGGACCGGCGAGGCCTCGCCCGCAGAGCTCGTCGACGCCGCCATCGAGCGGATCGAGCGGCTGAACCCCGAGCTGAACGCCGTCATCACCCCGCGCTTCGAGGCTGCGCGGGCCGAGGCGTCGGGCAGGGTTCCCGACGGCCCGTTCCGCGGCGTCCCCTTCCTCTTGAAGGACCTGCTCTGCCACTCCGCCGGCGACCCGATGTACGAGGGCATGGCGTTCCTGAGGGACCTCGGCCACGTCGAGGAGGAGGACACCATCCTCGCCGCCCGCTTCCGGCGAGCCGGCTTCGTCTTCCTCGGCAAGACGAACACGCCCGAGCTCGGCATCCTGCCGACGACCGAGCCGGACGCCTTCGGCCCCACGCGCAACCCGTGGGCGCCGGATCGCTCGACGGGCGGCTCGAGCGGCGGGTCGGCCGCCGCCGTGGCCTCCGGGATGGTCCCGGCCGCCCACGGCAACGACGGCGGCGGCTCGATCCGGATCCCCGCCAGCGAGTGCGGTCTCGTCGGGCTGAAGCCGAGCCGGGGTCGCACGAGCCTCGGCCCCGCCTTCGGCGACGTCATGAGCGGCCTCGTCTGCGAGCACGCCCTCACGCGCTCGGTGCGCGACTGCGCCGGGATCCTCGACGCCGTCGCCGGCCCGGCCCCGGGGGACCCCTACCACGCCCCCCAGCCCCGGCGCCCCTACGTCGAGGAGGTCGGAGCCGACCCGGGGCGGCTGCGCATCGGCATGTTCGCCTCCGTGCCCTTCGGCGAGGTGCACCCCGACTGCGCCGCCGCCGCCGCCGACACCGCCGGGCTGCTCGAGTCGCTCGGCCACCACGTCGAGGCGGCGCATCCTGCCGTCCTCGAGGACGCCGACCTCACGGGGAACTTCCTCACGGTGTGGTCCGTCGGCACGGCCTGGAACCTCGACTACTGGGGGCGCCGCCATGGCCGTCAGGTCCGGGAGGAGGACGTGGAGCCGCTCACCTGGGCGCTCGCCGACGGAGGCAGGTCCTTCGCCGGCCCGCAGTACCTGGCGGCCGTCGAGTGGCTGCAGAGGTTCACCCGGAAGATGGCCTCGTGGTGGGAGAGCGGGTTCGACCTGCTCGTGACGCCGACGATCGCCGAGCCGCCGCCGACGCTCGGGCAGTTCACCTCGCCCCCGGACAACCCGCTGGCCGGCCTCTTTCGCGCCGGGGCGCTCGTGCCCTTCACCCCGCCGTTCAACGTCACCGGGCAGCCGGCCGTCTCCCTCCCGCTCGGCTGGAGCGCCGGGGGACTCCCGATCGGCTCGCAGCTCGTCGCCGCCTACGGGCGGGAGGACCTGTTGATCCGGGTCGCCTCACAGCTCGAGACCGCCCGGCCCTGGTCGGCGAGGCGACCTCCCGTGTCGGCCTAGCTAGCGCGCCGAGGGCCGGTCACCCGTCGCCGCCCTCCCCCTTGCCGTGGTGGTGGTGGGAGGAGCCGTGATGGGGGGGTGGCCCGGGCCGGCTCGTGGCCGTCGGTGCGGGGCGGGTCGTGGTCGTGGTCGTCGGTGCGGGGCGGGTCGTGGTGGTGGTGGTCGGCTTCGGGCCTGTCGTCGTCGTGGTGGTCGAGGGAATGAGCAGGTGCAGCTCGGCCCCGACGCCCTCGGCAGCCGTGAGCACCACCTGCGCCTTCGGCCGGGGGAGCTGGCCGTCCGCCTCGAGGCGGCCGATGTCGGCCCGCAGCCGGGCGAGAGCCGTCTCGGCGGCGTGCTCGTGATGGGCGAGGACGTCGGCTCGCAGCGTCGCCACATCGGTCCGGAGCCTGGCCCGGGCGGCTGCGCTCTCGCTCCCCGGCCCGCCGCAGGCGGCGAGGGCGAGCGTGCTCACGGCCGTCGCCGCCCCGAGCAGGAGAAGGCGCCTCAACCCGCCGCCTTCTCGAGGTTGCCCAGTGCCTTCAGCAGGGGCGCCGGCACGCTCGCGTGGTGGGCGGCGTGGTGCGGCGGCGAGCTCAGCTGGGTCGCCGGCGCCGGCCTTCCCGGAGCCGGCGTGCCGCCGCCCGAGAAGGGGAGGCCGATGAGCAGGGCCACGAGCATGGCCCCGAGGAAGGCGACCGGCGCACGGTGGCGGCGGAGGGCCTCTGTCAGGGCGGGCAGCCGCCCCCCGATCGTCGGGCGCCGGACCGCCGGGCCGGGATCG
>JAKAQB010000117.1 GCA_021811865.1 Actinomycetes bacterium
CGTGGCGAATCGGAACCGTGCCCTTGGACTTGCCCCCGGACCATCGGCTCGGGCTGCCGCCTGAGTCCTCGAGCGACCTGCGAGGAATCGCTGGCTGACTGGGGGTTGACAAACGGTGTCTCACGGGGTGTCCACCTCCGGGGTCCACGGGCCGTCGGGGTTCACCCACAGCCGGTTCCGGGGACCCGGACGCGACAGGTCGCCCCCCGGCCAGGCCGCATCGCCCTCCCACAGCATGGCCTGCCGTCCGTCGGGGCTCGTGGCCATGCGGGTCCTGAACTCCCCGGGTGGCCGCGCCACGGCATCGGCGAGGGCGGAGGCGACATCCGACCAGCGGCCGAGCTGCCAGACCGTCATCCACGTCGGCGGCGCCAGCCCGATCTCGCCCGCGTCGCGGGCGGCGAGGGCGGCACCGGGCTCCAGCCACCGGTGGGCGTGCACCTCGGCTCGGTCGACGACGACGGCGGTCTCCGTCGTCACCGGGGCGAGGAAGAACCAGGTGGAGAAGCGCCGCGGGATCTCGGGCGCAGGTACCCACCACGAGTGCACGAGCAGGGACTCGGGATCGAGCACCAGGCCCGCCTCCTCGGCGGCCTCCCGGAGGGCAGCGCGTCGGGCGATGGCCACCTCGGCCGCTCTTTCCCCCACTTCATCGGTGGGGAGGGACACCGGCACCGCCCCGTCCCCCGCCTCCACCCGGCCGCCGGGGAAAACCCACAGGCCCCCGAAAACCTCCCCCGGGCGCCGGCGCAGGAACAGGATCTCGAGGCCGCCGCCGCCGTCCCTGAGGGGCACGACCGTCGCCGCCGGCACGGCAGGCTCGGGGCCGCCCGGCCCCGGCGCCCCCACGAGCCACTCGTCGGGGTCTGAGGTCATCTGGAGATCTTGCCATCCTCAGCCGCTGCCCCGCCCCTCGGGAACTACATGGCCGCAACTCGTCGCACCCATCTGGTTTGCTTGACCCATGCGCGTGGCAGCCATCGGGGACGCCCACCTGGGAAGGGCCTACTACCCGTATACGACCGACAAGGGAATCAACCAGCGGGAGCGGGACTTCGAGCTGTCCTTCGAGGCGGCCGTGGCGCTGGCGATCGACCAGCGGCCCGACATCGTGTGCTGGCTGGGCGACATCTTCGACCATCCCCGCCCGACGTACCGCTCCTACCGGGTGGCGCAGAGGGCACTGGCCGAGCTGCGCGAGCACGGGATCACCGTCGTGGCGATCAGCGGCAACCACGACACCCCCCGGCTGCCTGGGACGGGAAGCCCCTACACGACCCTGGCCGACAGCTTCCCCGAGGTCCACTTCGCAGCCCGCCTGCAATACGAGCGGTTCGAGCTGCCCGGGCTCGTCGTGCACGCCGTGCCACAGATGCTCAGCGTCGACGCCGCGCTGGCAGCCCTCGACGAGGCGGCCGGCGCCCGCAGCGCCGAGCGGACCAACCTGCTGCTCACCCATCCCCGCCTGACCCAGTTGCAGCCCAAGCACGCGGACATCAACGAGATCGAGGTGGACAAGGGCCGGCTGCAGTCGGACCTCGTGCTGCTCGGCCACTACCACGGCTTCGCCAGGGTCGACGAGGCCATGTGGTACGCGGGTTCGACGGACACCTTCCAGTTCTCCGACGAGCCGGAGCGGGCGAAGGGCATCGTCGTGCTCGACACCGACACCGGGGCATGCGAGCACGTGCCGCTCCAAGGGACCCGCCCGCTGGTGACCCTAGAGGCGGTCTACGCCCTCGGGCTGTCGCCGTCGGAGCTGGCCGAGCGGGTCCTCGAGCGGGCGGCGACGGCCCCGGCCGGATCGGTCGCCCGGCTCTTCCTCGAAGGGGTGGACCCCCAGGCGTACCGCCTGCTCGACCTGCAGGCGGTGCGCGATGCCGCGTCGGCCGCCCTGCACCTCAAGCTCGAGCCGCAGTTCGCGTCGGTCGCGCTGCACGCCGCCCTGCCGACCGTCGACACCATCGGGGGCCAGTGGGACGGCTACCTCGACGGCCAGGACCTGACCGGCCTCGACCGCGACCGGGTGCGGTCGCTCGGGCACGAGTACCTCGAGGCTGCGGTCGAGGCAGCTGGCTGATGCTCCTGACGCGCCTGTTCCTGCGCAACTACCGCGTCTACGAGGGTGAGCTGGAGCTGGCCCTGCCCCCGGGGCTGGTCGGCATCTACGGAGCCAACGGCGCCGGCAAGTCAACGCTGCTCGAGGCCATCAGCTGGACCCTCTTCGGCCGGGCCCGGACGGGCAACAAGGAGGTGCGCTCCGCCGGGGTGAACGCCGACTGCGTCGCCGAGCTCGAGTTGGAGCACGAGGGGCACCTCTACGTCGTCCGCCGGCGCCTCACCGGTCTCAACTGCACCGTCAGGGCGGAGGCGTCGTGCGACGGCTTCGGCATCGCCGAGGGGGTGGTCGACACACGCCGGTATGTCCAGTCGATCCTCGGGATGGACGACGCCGCCTTCCGCGCATCGGTGTTCGCCGAGCAGAAGCAGATCGCCGCCTTCTCCGGGCGTCGACCCGAGGAGCGCCGGGAGCTGGTCCTGCGCCTGCTCGGGATCACCCCGCTGGACCGCGCCAGGGACACGGCCCGCAAGGACGCCCGGGAAGTGGAGGGGCAGTTGACCCAGCTGCGCGGGATGCTCCCGGACCTCGACGACCTGGTGCTGGCGGCCGCCGACGCCGAGGCCGCCGCCAGCGCCCTCGACGCCGAGGCCAGCGGCGAGCGGGCCGCCGCCGATGTGCTCACCAGCCGGGAGGTGGAGGTGCGGGCGGCGTGGGAGGCGCTCGACCGCACGCGCCAGGCCTACGACGGGCTCGTCGTGGAGGGCCGGGCGGCGCGCGAGGCGCTCGACCGGGAGGTGGAGCGCGTCGAGGCGCTCGCCAAGGAGCTGCAGGAGCTCGCCGGAGCGGCCGGCGAGCTGGCGGCGGCCGAGGCGGCCGCCGACGGGTTGGCCGAGGACCGAGCCCGCCTCGCGGGGCTGCGGGCGGCGCTCGACGCCCTGCACCGCTTCGAGCAGGCGTCCGCCGCGCTCGGGTCCGAGCCACCGCTGCCGGATGCGCTCGCCGCCGAGGCAACAGGAGCGGCCGCCCGGGCCCAGGCGCTGGCCGAGGAGCGGGCCGGGGCCGAGGCCCTGCTGAGGGCGGCCGCGGCGGAGCGCGACGGGGCGTGCCAACGCCTCGAGCGGTCTGGCTCACTGTCGGAGGAGGCGGACTGCCCGCTGTGCGGCCAGGCGCTCGGGGAGACGTTCTCCGCCGTGCAGGCCCACCGGCGGGAGGAGCTGGACGCCGCCGAGCAGCGGGTGGTCGACCTCACTGCCCTCTGCGCCGAGCTACGCGACGGCGCCGGCCGGGCCGACGCTGACGCCGGCGCCGCCGCCCGTGCCCATCGGGAGGCCGCCGAGCGCCGGCACCGCTGGGAGCTGGCCCGTGCGGGCCAGATCGAGGCGGAGCGCTCCTGGACGGCAGCCGCGGCCGCGCTGGGACCTGCGGAGCAGTGGATGACCGCCGCCGAGCTGGCGGCGCTCGCCGGAGCGCTGGCCACTGTGGTGTGCAACAAGGAGGAGGCTGCTCGGGCGGTCGACCGCATGAGGGGTCGCCTGGAGCGCAGGCCACAGGTCGACAACGAGCTGGTCGTGGCGAGGGGCCGGCTCGAGGCGTCCCGCTCGTCAGTGGAAGCGCTCCGGGAGCGGGTGCGCCAGCTCGCGTTCGACCAGGCGGCCCTCGACGACGCCGCAGAGGGCATGGTCAGCGCCGCCGAGCACAGGCGCGCCGCCGACGAGCGGGCGCGGGCGGCCGAGCTGCGGGCCGCCGCCGCCCGCTCCGCCGCCGAGGGAGAGGCCAGGAGGCTGGCCGACGGGCGGGCGCAGCACGCCCGGCTGTCGGAGCTGCACACGGAGTGCCGCCACCGGGCCCGCGTGGCGGAGCTCCTCTCGGAGTTCCGCAACACCGTGGTGGCCACCGTTGGCCCCCGGCTGGCGGCGCAGGCAGCCGAGCTGTTCGGGGAGCTGACCGATCGCGAGTACGACGAGCTCACCGTCGACCCGGACAGCTACGAGCTGCAGATCACCGACCACGGGGTCACCTACGGCCTCGACCGGTTCTCCGGATCGGAGGTCGACCTGGCCAACCTGGCGCTGCGGGTGGCGATCTCCGAGCACGTCCGCTTCCAGTCGGGAGGCACCGTGGGGCTGCTGGTGCTCGACGAGGTGTTCGGGCCCCTCGACGAGCATCGCAAGACCCGGATGCTGCAGGCGCTCGAGTCGCTGCGGGGACGGTTCCGTCAGGTGCTGGTCGTCACCCACGACCCCGCGATCAAAGAGCAGCTCCCCAACGCCATCGAGGTGGTGAAGCTGCCCGGCCGGCGCGCCACCGCCGGCCTCATCGGTTGAACGTCGGGCCGGCCTGAGCCGGGAGCTGCGGCGTCCCTGGGGCTCGGCGCCGGGGCGGATCAGTGCCCGGGAGGCAGCGCCTGGGCGGCGCTGAGCGCCTCCCACACCAGCGTGATCGGGTGGACGGTGGGTACCCCGGCGGCGGCCAGGTGCATCGAGCAGCCGGGGTTGGCGCTGGCCACCACGTCGGCACCGGCGCGCTCGATGGCGCGGACCTTGCGGTCCCGTATGAGTCCGGCCAGCTCGCGCTGCAGCATCGAGTAGGCGCCACCGGCGCCGCAGCAGAGGCCCTCGTCATCGAGCTCGACCAGCTCGGCGACGTAGGGTCGCAGCACGACACGGGTCGCCAGGTGCACCCGCTGCACGTGGCGCAGGTGGCACGGGTCCTGCACGGCGACCCTCCGCTCGAGGGGTGGGACGGGCGGGAGCCGGTCGAGGCGATCCGCCAACCACTCCTGCAGATCGAACACCCGGGAGGAGAACACCTCGGCCTCCGAGGTGCCCAGCAGGCGCCCGTAGTCCTTCAGGGCGGCGCCGCAGCCGGCGGAGTCCACCAGGATCGGTGCGTCGCCGGGGAGCGCTGCCATGACCCGCCGCGCCAGGTCGGCGGTGGCGCCGCCCAGCCCGGCGTGCTGGTGCAAGGCACCACAGCAGGGGGCGGCATCGCCCGTCGGGCGGACCCCGTAGCCGCCGGCGTGCAGCACGTGCTGGGCGGCGACGTGCACATCCCGCTGCCAGGCGTCCATGACGCAGCCCGTGAACAGCCAAACGTCGCTTCCCGACGCCTGCAGCCGGCGCCGGCGCAGCGGCAGGCGGGGTAGGCCGAGGCGGCCCGGGACGAGCCCTGCCCGCTGGGCGAGGGCGACCGCCGACGAACCGGCGCGCAGGAGACGGGGATGGTCCAGTTGGGCGAGGCCGGCGCGCTGCCACCACGGCGTCATGCGCCCGGCGGCAGCCAAGGTGTCCCGGGTCTGCTCCATGAGCTCCCCGAAGGGCACGCCGCTCGGGCACGCGGTCTCACAGCCCCGGCACAGCACGCAGGTGTCGAAGGCGTCGAGGACCTCGCCGGTGACGGGCGCCCCCTCCTCCTGCACGGCCCGCATCAGAGCGATCCTGCCGCGCGGCGAGCGGCTCTCGTCCCCCGTCACCCGCCACGTCGGGCAGTGAGGGAGGCACAGCCCGCACTGCACGCACGAGTGCAACCCCGCGCCGAGACCCAGGTCCGTGGCGACGGGTGCCGGTCCGGCGCGAATCGAGCCGGCGCGGGTCGGGGCGGCGGGTTCCGTCACAGGAGTCACCGGCGTCCCGGTTCACGGCCGGGGGCCAGCCGGCCGGCGGGGTCGAATGCGTCCCGGAGGCGGCGGCGGAGGTCGCTGAGCGCCGCTGTCGACGGGCAGACCGGGGGTGGCTGGTTGGCGTAGACCACGCCCAGGCCCACCGAAGCGACGTGACCGCCCGTCGACTCCCGGTCGAGGTGCCGCAGCTCCGCCGGCGGCAGGGACCACCGCTGCGGTGGCAGCGGCGGCGGCCCGTCGACCTCGCGCCACGTGCCGAGCCGCCGTAGGAACTGAGATTCCGCGTCGATGTCGGCCGGGTGCCCTTCCAGGCAGACCCACGTCGCTGCGCCGTCGGTGAGCACCGCCGCCGGGTCGTACAGCGCGTCCCGCACGGCGAAGGCGTCGACCTCATCGGCCCGCAGCCATACCGCCGCCGCCGGCAACGGCTGCGTGCGGAGGACGGCCTCGGCCAAGAGCCCCAGGGTTCCCAGCGAGCCGACGAGCAACCGGGGCAGGTCGTAGCCGCTCACGTTCTTCACCGTGGGGCCGCCGCCGGTGACGACCCGACCGTCGGCGGAGACGTAGCGGACCTGGAGCACGGCGTCGCGCAACAGGCCCCGGCCGAGGGCGCAGAGGTGCGCCTCCCCGACCGCGAGGGCCCCGCCGACCGTGCCGCCCCTCTCGGGAAGGGCGCTGCGCTGGCGGGCGCCGGCCAGCAACTCGTGCAGGTCGACGACGGGGGTGCCCGCACGCACGCGGACGGTCATCTCCTCCGGGCGGTGCTCGACCACGCCGGTGGGCGCCCGCACGAGCCGCGTGCCGGAGGCGAGCGCCCCGCCGGCGTCCCAGCGGGTGCGGTGTCCCTCGGCGGCGACCGGGCCCTCCGCCCCGACGTCCCGGGCGAAGCCGACCAGGACGGGGTCGAGCGGTGCCCGATCGGCGGCGACGGGCGGCGCCGGGGTCGCGCTCAGACCCACACCCCCTCGGGGACGGCCTCGAGCGCCCGGATGTCGGCACAGCTGTGCCCGGCAGGCAGGACCTTGCCCGGGTTCGCCCGGCAGGCGGGGTCGAACGCCCGGCGAAGCCGGTTCTGGTGGTCGAGATCATCGGGGCCGAACATCAGGGGCATGTACTCACGCTTCTCCACTCCGATGCCGTGCTCGCCGGACAGCACCCCGCCGGCGGCGAGCGACGCCGCCACTATCTCGGCGCCCGCGGCCAGCACCCGGTCCATCACGCCCGGTTCCTGACGGTCGAACAGCAGCAGCGGGTGCAGGTTGCCGTCACCGGCGTGGAACACGTTGACAACCAGCAGGTCGTGGCGCGCCGCGACCGCGTACACCTCCTCCAGCACCTCCGCAAGCCGGCCGCGGGGCACGACCGTGTCATGCAGGTAGTAGTTGGGCCGTATCCGCGCGACGGCGCCAAAAGCCGTCTTGCGACCCTTCCACAGCGCCGCCCGCTCCTCCTCGCTCGCGGCTCGCCTCACGCTGGCCCCATGCTGCACCCCGATGGCCGCGACTTGCTCGGCGGCGGCCTCCACCCCCGCCGGCAACCCGTCCACCTCCGCCAGCAGCACCGCCGCTGCATCCGTCGGGTACCCAGCGTGCACGTAGCGCTCGACCACCTCTGTGATCCGCCGGTCCATGACCTCGAGGGCGGCCGGGACGATGCCGGCGGCGATGACAGCGCCGACCGTGTCGGCGGCGGCGTGCATCGACGGGAACGCCAACAGGAGGGTCTTGACCGACGGCGGGTTGCGCGTGAGGCGCACCGCGATCCTGGTGGCGATGCCGAGGGTGCCCTCTCCACCGATGAACGCACCCCGCAGGTCGTGGCCAGCCGGCTCCGATTCCAAGCCGCCGAGGCGGACCAGTTCACCGTCGGGAAGCACCACATCGAGGGCGAGGACGTGGCTGCTCGTCACCCCGTAGGCCAGGCAGTGCGGGCCGCCGGAGTTGTTCGCCACATTGCCCCCGACGGTGCACGCCTGCTGGCTCGAGGGGTCGGGCGCGAAGTGGAAGCCCATCGGGCGGAGGTGGCGGGACAGGTCGAGATTGACGACCCCCGGCTCCACCCAGGCGATCCGGTTGTCGACGTCCACCTCGAGGATGCGGTTCATGCGGGTGAGGGCGATCG
>JAKAQB010000039.1 GCA_021811865.1 Actinomycetes bacterium
CCGATCTTCGGCAACGGCATCAGAGGTCAGGTCGTGGCCGGAAGCCTCGCCGCCGCCGCGACGTCCCTCTTCGCGGTCTTCTTCTTGTCGCGCTACTTCAAGACGAGGACTCTCTACCCCTTCGCCGCCTACTCGGTCCTCTTCGGCGCCGTCTCGGCGGTCCGCTTCGGGATCTTCTGACCCAGATCGACCTAGACCTGATCGGCCATCCGGCACGGCGGGTCTCCCGTCGGCCCCGAGGAAACCCCCGCGTCCTCACCCGGCCGGAGTGCCGCATAGTTTCGCGGTCGTGCCGCCGCAAACGCCGAGCGAGCTCATCTAGTCGATCGCCGTCGACGTTTACGGCACCGACGAGCAGCTCACGGCGTTCCTCTCGGCCTTCTCCGAGGAGGTGCGTGTGCCGTTCCCGGCCACGGTGTTGGACCTTCCGGTCGAGGTCCTGGTCTTCGACGCCGAGGGACGAGCGCCGTGGGTTCGTCGCCCGCCGCGGTCGCGAGGACAAGCGCGCCGGCGCGGTGTCGCTCATCGACGTGCACTTCGAGCCCGGAACGGTCGCGGCCTGGCTGCCATGACTGAGAACCCAGGCGCGGTGGCCGCCGAGGTCCAGCGTCTGCGGGCGGAGCTGGCGGCGGCGCGAGCGGAGATCGCTCGGCTGCAGGAGGGCAATCAACGCCTGCGGGCAGCCCCGGTCGAGCCGGCTGCGCCCGAGCGGGGCTGGATGGGGGCGCATCGCTCCGAGCGTGCCCCGAGGCTGTTCCCCGCTGACGAGGTGGGCGTGGTGGATGCCACCTCCGCCCGCGAGGACAAGTCCGCCTCTTCCTGGCGCTGTTCGCCGGCCGGGCCGACGTCTACGCCGAGCGCTGGGAGAACCCGTCCACCAGGCGGTCCGGGTGGTCGCCGGTGACCCTCGACGGGCGCCGCCCCCAGGGCCTTCGCCGCTACGCCCCGTTGGACGACGCAGTGCTCGGCGCGCACCTCTCGGGGCGCGTCACGGCGGGCGTGTACCCGCTGATCGACGGCGACCGCTGCTGGTTCCTCGCCTGCGACTTCGACAAGGGCACCTGGGGCCCTCGACGCGTTGGCGTTCCTCGAGGTCCGCGACGACGTCGGCGTGCCGGCCTGCCTCGAGCGGTCACGCTCGGGCAACGGCGCGCACGTCTGGGTGTTCTTCGACGAGCCGGTCGAGGCTGCCGTCGCACGCCGGCTCGGCACCGGGCTGTTGCGTGAGACGATGGCGGTCCGCGCCGAGGTGGACCTCACGAGCTACGACCGGCTCTTCCCCTCCCAGGACTTCGTGCCGCAGAAGGGGTTCGGGAACCTGATCGCCCTCCCGCTCCAGGGCACCTCCCGCAAGCAAGCCAACACGGTCTTCCTCGACCCGGCGTCGATGACGGCCTGGCCCGACCAGTGGGCTTTCCTCTCGGCGGTCCGGCCCCGCCGGTGGTCACCGCCACCCTCGAGGCGATGCTGGCGGTCGACCGGATCGGCCTGCCCCCGGCGCTCGTCGCCTCGCTCAAGCACCTCGCCTCGTTGCACAACCCCGAGCTCCACCAGCGCGAGCAGCTCCGGCTCTCGACGTGGAACACCCCGAGGATGGTCCGCTGCTACGACGAGGACCTCGACCGCCTCTACCTCCCCCGGGGCTTGCTCGACGACGCCGCAAGGGTCGTCGAAGCAGCCGGCAGCCGCCTCGAGGTCGACGACCGGCGCCCGACGGCCCCGGTCCTGGAGCTCAGCTTCACCGGCGAGCTCAGCGCCGCCCAGACCGACGCCGTCGCGACGCTCGCCAACCACGACCTCGGCCTCCTCGTGGCGCCGGCGGGTGCGGGCAAGACCGTCATGGCCTGCGCGCTCATCGCCCGCCTCGCCACGCCGACCCTCGTCCTGGTGCACACCAAGCCCCTCGCCGAGCAGTGGCGCCGACGGCTCGGCGACCTGCTCGGCCTGAAGCGGCGCGAGATCGGCCAGCTCGGTGCCGGACGGACCCGCCGCAGCGGGATCGTCGACCTCGTCACCCTCCAGACCCTGGCCCGCCACGACGACGCTGCCGAGGTCTTCTGTGGCTACGGGCTCGTCGTTGTCGACGAATGCCACCACCTGCCGGCGGTGACCTTCGAGCGCTGCGTCCGCGTCGCCACCAACCGCCGCTTCATTGGCCTCACCGCCACCCCCCGCCGACATGATGCCCTCGAAGGCATCCTCCATATGCAACTCGGGCCGATCCGGCACACGATGAGCGACGACGCCACGATGGCGCTCACCCGCCGGGACCTCGTCGTCCACGACACCCTCACCGACCCCGACGCGCCCGAGGACGCCGGAGTCCAGACCATTCTCGGCCTGGTGGCCGCCGACACCGAGCGCACCCACCAGATCTGCGAAGACGTCGCCGACGCCCACCGTCGGGGACGCAACGTCCTCGTCTTCACCGACCGCACCGAGCACCTCGAAGCCCTCCGGGCCGAGCTCAGCGGCCGCCACGGCCTCGACCCGGCCGTGCTCAAGGGGGGCACCGGGAAGAAACGGCACGCGGCGGTCCTCGACGAGCTGTGCACGAGCGACGTCCCGATCCTCCTCCTCGCCACCGGCGCCTACCTCGGCGAAGGCTTCGACCTCCCCACCCTCGACACCTTGTTCCTGGCCTTCCCGATCTCGGGGCGCAGCCGGGTCGTCCAGTACGTCGGGCGCGTCACCCGCCCCCTGCCGGACAAGACCAGCGTCGAGGTCCACGACTACCACGACACCCTCCACCCGCTGCTGCGTCGCATGCACCAGCGCCGCCTCGCCGCCTTGAAGAGCATCGGGTTCGTCCCGACCGCGCCGGCGTGACCCCGCCTCGTCGGGCACCCCGGGTGCACGCTCCAGCGAGAACCCGACCGCCGCTGCCCACCGGGCGTCTGGTCCGCCGGCATGCGCCCCAGCCAGCGGCCACGTCAACGAACGGCACCGGCTCCTCGCAACCGGTGGACTATAATTCTAGTCGATGACAACGCTGCCGCTGTCCGAGGTCAAGGCCAGGCTGTCCGAGATCGCCGAAGAGGTGGCGGCCACCCACGAGCGGGTCCGGATCACCAAGAACGGGCGCGCGTACGTGGTGCTCGTTGCCGGGCGCCAGCGCCCGTAGTCGCCGGTGAGCTTCCGGGTCGTCGTGGCCCGAAGCGCGGCGCGGCGCCTGGCCGAGCACCTGCCCGAGGCGGACGCCGCGGCGTGCATCGAGCTCGTCTTCGGCCCGCTCGCCGAGGACCCTCGCCGAGTCGGAGCGCCGCTGCGCCAGCCCTTCGAAGGGCAATGGCGGGCCCGTCGAGGCGAGTACCGGGTCCGCTACCGCATCGACGACGAGACCCGCACCGTCTACGTCCTCGACATCGGCCATCGCCGTGACGCCTACCGCAGCTGAGAGCAGCAACGGGTCGAGCTTGGGGTGAAGCCGGTTGCGGCCAGGGGCGCGGATCAGGCAGCCGGTGCGGCTCCCAGCCCGCCTGCGTATGCTCGCCCCGTGCAGTTGTCGGTGTTGCTCGGCGCGCCGTTGTTGTCGCCCAACGGAGAGGCCGTCGGCAAGCTCGACGATCTCGTCGTCCGCCTTCGCGGCGGCGACTATCCGCTCGCCACGGGTCTCGTCGCCGTCGTGGGCCATCGCCGGGTGTTCGTCCCCTACGAGCGGGTTGCCCAACTGGGGGACCACCGGGTCCCCCTCACCGCCGCGAACATCGACCTCCGGAGCTTCGAGAGGCGGGAGGGCGAGGTCCTGCTCCGCCACGACGTGCTCGGCCACCGCCTCATCGACGTGCCCGAGACGGAGCTGGTCAAGGCCTCCGACGTGATCCTCGAGGTCCGATCCGAGGGGTGCGTGGTCGTCGGCGTGGACACGCGCCGGCCGGCGCGGTGGTTGGGGCTGCGCCCCGCGGTCGGCGGGACGGTCGAGGACTGGAAGAACTTCGAGCCGCTCATCGGCCACCAGCCCAGCGCCACCGCCCGCGGCGTGTTCGGCAGGCTGCGCCGGCTCAAGCCGGCGCAGATCGCCGACCTGATCGAGGACGCCTCCCGCCAGGAGGGCAACGAGCTGATCGAGGCTGTCCACGGTGACCCCGAGCTCGAGGCGGACGTCTTCGAGGAGCTCGATCCGGACACGGCCAACCGCTTCTTCGGCGAGAAGTCGGACGGCGAGGTCGCAGACGTCCTCACGCACATGCGCCCCGACGACGCCGCCGACGCCATCACGAACCTTCCCCAGGGGCGGCGGCAGGTGGTGCTCAACCGGCTGCCCGCCGGTACCCGCACGAAGCTCATGATGCTGCTCGGCTACAACTCGTCCAGCGCCGGCGGCCTCATGAACCTCGAGTTCGTCACCTGCCCGATCGACGCCCAAATCAGCGATGCTCTCCGCCGGCTCCGGGCCGCCCAGAATGCCGAGCCGCAGGCCCTCACCGCCGTCCACGTCCTGGACCCCGCCGGCCGGCTCGTCGGCGTCGCCTCCCTCACTGCCCTTCTCGTCGCCGACCCCGACAGCCCCGTCGGCGACGTCATGGACGACGACCCCGTCCGGGTCGACGCGCAGACCGACGTCGTCGATATCGCGCTGCTCATGGCGGACTACAACCTGCTGACCGTGCCCGTCGTCGACCGCGGCGACGAGGTTCTCGGCATCGTGACCGTCGACGACGTGCTCGAGGCGATCATCCCCGAGGACTGGCGGCGCCGAGAACCCCAACCGCGCCCTACCCCTTCCGCCGAGGAGTCCCAACCGGGGCCGGCGGCCACGGCGCCGCCGGGCTGATCCGATGACCGACCGACCCACCCACCGGGACGAGCGGCCGTCGGTGGGTGGGTCGGACCCGCCCAACCGGGCGGCCGGGCGCCAACCGACACCGCCGACGCGCCCGGCGCCCGCGTCCGCCGTGCTCGACGCTGCACACGAGGGCGACATCGAAGGGGCCTTCGGCCGTATACCCGTCGGCGACGTCGACGCCCGCACTACGTGGCGCCAACGGCTCGTGACCCTGGCCGCCATAGTCGGGCCAGGCATCATCGTCATGGTCGGCGACAATGACGCTGGCGGCGTCTCTACCTACGCCCAGGCCGGCCAGAACTACCACACGAGCCTTCTCTGGACGCTCCTGCTACTCATCCCGGTGCTCGTGGTCAACCAGGAGATGGTCGTGCGCCTCGGCGCGGTGACCGGCGTGGGCCACGCCCGGCTGATCAACGAGCGCTTCGGCAGGGGATGGGGGGCGTTCAGCGTCGGCGACCTGTTCGTCCTCAACTTCCTCACGATCGTCACCGAGTTCATCGGCATCGCTCTCGGCGCCGACTACTTCGGGGTCTCCCGGGACATCGCTGTGCCTGTCGCCGCCGTCGCCCTCGTTGCCATCACCGCGTCCGGCAGCTTCGCCCGGTGGGAGCGGGCGATGTTCGTGTTCATCGCCGTGAGCGTGCTGCAGGCGCCGATGCTCTTCCTGTCCCGCCCGCACTGGCGCACCATCGCCAGGGACTTCGTCGTCCCGGGTATCAGCGGCGGCTTCCACTCCACCGCCGTCCTCCTCATCATCGCCATCGTCGGGACGACGGTGGCGCCGTGGCAGTTGTTCTTCCAGCAGTCGAACGTCATCGACAAGCGCATCACACCCCGGTTCATGAACTACGAGCGCGCCGACACCGTCATCGGGGCGGTCGTCGTCGTCCTCGGAGCGGCGGCACTCATGGTGACAGCCAACTACGGGGCCTCGGGAACCTCCGCCTTCGGGCACTTCACCTCAGCGCTCGGCGTAGCCAGGCTCCTCGGCCACCGGGGCAGCGGCCTGGGCACGATCTTCGCCATCGTCCTCATGGACGCGAGCATCATCGGGGCGTCGGCGGTGACGTTGTCGACGAGCTACGCGTTCGGCGATGTCTTCGGGATCCACCACTCCCTGCACCGGACATTCCGCGAAGCACGGTCCTTCTACCTGTCGTACGCGGCGATGGTGCTCCTCGCCGCCGGGATCGTGCTGATCCCGGGTGCGCCCCTCGGGCTGATCACGACCAGCGTTCAGGCGCTGGCCGGCCTGCTGCTGCCGTCGGCGGCGGTGTTCCTGCTCCTGCTCTGCAACGACCGTGAGGTGCTCGGGCCGTGGGTCAACCCGACCTGGCTCAACGCGCTGGCCGCCCTCATCATCGGTGTCCTCCTCGTCCTGTCGGGGACGCTCATGGCGACGACTCTCTTCCCCCATGTCAACGTGGCGCTGATCTCCGAGATCCTGGCGGGAAGCCTGGCCGTGGGTGGCGCCGCGGCCTTTGTCGTGGTCCGCGCCGCCTCGCACCCGGCGGAGCGCCAGGTGGCGCCGACAACCACCCCCGAACAGAAGCTGTCCTGGCGCATGCCGCCCCTGGCCCTGCTCCGGCCCGTTCGCTGGTCCCCGGGGACCCGCCTGGGCATGCTGTCCCTGCGGGCCTACCTGGTCCTCTCCGCCGTGCTGCTCGTGGTGAAGGCCATCCAGCTCGGCAGCGGTCACTGAGTCACGGAGTTACACCCGACAGAACGGCGGGACCCGAGGAGAGCCAGCGCCCGCTGGGCGCGCTCGTGGTCGAGGAGCCATCTCTTGCGCTCCAACCCGCCGGCGTAACCGGTGAGTCGGCCACCGGCACCGATGACGCGGTGGCAGGGAACGACGATCGCTATCGGGTTCCGGCCGTTCGCGAGGCCCACGGCACGGGCGGCGCCGGGCCGACCGATCGCAGCCGCCAGCTCGCCGTAGGTCGTCGTCGAGCCGTAGGCGATGTCGCACAGTGCCGCCCACACCTGGCGCTGGAAGGGCGTGCCCGCCGGCGCGAGCGGGAGGCCGAAGTCGGTCAACGTCCCGTCGAAGTAGGCGTCGAGTTGGGCCTGTACCTCGCCCAGGAAGCGGTCCTCCCGACCGAGGACGGCGTCGGGTACCCGGTGGTGCTCGCCGTCGAGGTACAGGCCGCAGAGCGCTTCGCCGTCGGCGACGGCGGTGAGCGGCCCGATCGGGCTGTCGAAGGTCGTGTGGCTGCGGTCGGTCATGCGGCGGCTCCTGGAGGGTCGGGAAGGACGTTGATGCGGTGGGGCCCGAGGGCCCAGAGGTGTTGGGTGGCGTAGGCACGCCACGGTCGCCAGGCCTCGGACCTGGAGAGCAGCGCGGCCGGGCCGCCGGTGACGCCAAGGATCCGGGCGGCGGCTCGCAGGCCGGCGTCGCCGATCGGGAAGGCGTCCGGATCGCCGAGGGACCGCATGGCGATGGTCTCGAGCGTCCAAGGCCCCACGCCGCGGAGGGCGGCGAGCCTGGCGCGGGTCGCGTCCCGGTCGGCTCCCGGCCCGACGTCGATCGAGCCGCCGGCGAGCGCAGTGGCCAGGGCCACGAGCGTCGCGCCGCGTTCCAGGGGAAGCCCCAGCCGCGCTGGGTCGGCGGCGGCGAGTGCCCCAGGGGAGGGGAAAAGGTGGGTGAGGCCACCGCCGGGGTCGCTGACCGGCTCGCCGAGGGCCGGGTCCGACACCAGCCGGCCGGCCAGGCCCTGAGCTGCCCTGGTGGTGACCTGCTGGCCGAGCACCGCCCGGATGGCGAGCTCGGCGCCGTCGACGGTTCGGGGCACCCGCCTGCCCGGCGCGGCACTCACCAGCGGGGCGAGGCGCTCGTCGGCTGTGAGCGCTTCGTCGATGGCGACCGGATCGGCGTCGAGGTCGAGCAACCGGCGGCAGCGCTGCACCGCGGCGGTCAGGTCACGCACGTCCGTGAGGGTGAGGACGGCGCTGATGTGATCGGCGGCGGGTCGTAGCGCCACGACACCCGGACCGCCCGGCAGGCGCATGGTGCGGCGATAGGCCCCCTCCCGCCACTCCTCCACCCCGGGCACGGCCGTGGCGGCCAGGTGGCCGAACAGGTTGTCCGGCCACAGCGGTCGCCTGTAGGGCAGCCGCAGCCCGAGGGAGAGCGGCGTGCTGGCGACGCCCCCCGGGCGGGTGGCCGGTCGGCACGTCCCTGCCTGGTTTCGCAGCTCCAGTGGCGCGACGGCGAAGACCTCCTGGACCGTGTCGTTGAACTGGCGGACGCTGCCGAACCCGGCGGCAAAGGCGACCCGCGCCATCGGCCAGTCCGTCGTCTCGATCAGGATCCTGGCGGTCTGCGCCCGGCTGGCGCGGGCCAGGGCGAGGGGTCCAGCGCCGAGCTCCTCACCGAGGGCGCGCTCGAGTTGGCGGCGGCTGTAGCCCAACCGCGATGCCAGTCCACCGACGCCTTCCCGGTCGACGACGCCGTCGGCGATGAGCTTCATCGCCCGGGCGACGAGGTCGGCGCGGCGGTCCCACTCGGGTGAGCCGGGCGTGGCGTCCGGCAGGCAGCGCTTGCACGCCCGGAAGCCCGCCCCCTGCGCTGCCGCCGCCGTGGGGAGGAACCGGCAGTTCGCCGGCTTGGGGGTCGCCGCCGGGCAACTGGGCCGGCAGTAGATCCCGGTGGTCGCCACGGCGACCACGAAGACGCCGTCGAAGCGGCTGTCCTTGGCGGCAACGGCCCGTAGGCAGACGTCCGAAGGTGGGAGCACGGCGCCAGCCTGCCCCCCGAGCGGATCTCCTGCTGGCGGTTTTACGACGTCAAGGCACAGAGGGGAAAGGGGACCCGTGCGGTCGAAAAGTTTTCGCGCGACCGAACACATGTTCGAGTAGGGTGGGCGGACATGCGCACCTGGGCCACTGGCCTCAACGCCGAGCAGCTCCGGGCTGTGACATTCGACGGTGGGCCGCTACTCGTCGTGGCCGGCGCCGGCACTGGCAAGACGAGGATGCTGGTGAGCCGACTGGCACGCCTCTTGGAGGAGGGCGTTGCCCCCGAGAGGATCCTGCTCGTCACCTTCAGCCGGCGGGCTGCGGCAGAGCTGGTGCGCCGCGCCGGTCAGCTCGCCGGCCCGGCCGAGGCCCGGCGGGTGCAGGCGGGCACCTTCCACTCGGTCGCCCACCAGGTGCTCCGGCGGCACGGGGCTGCCCTCGGGCTGGCGGAGGGTTTCAGCGTGCTTGACCAGGGCGACGCCCGCGACCTGATGGCGCTGGCGCGGGCCCCGGTGGCGCGGGAAGCCAGGCGTCGTTTCCCGCGAGTGGAGACGGTGGCCGCCGTGTACTCGCGGGTCGTGAGCACCCAGGCCCCGCTCGAGCAGACGGTGGGGAGGACTTTCCCCTGGTGCGGCGACGACATCGATGGCCTGCGCGCCGTCTTCAGGGCGTACACCGAGCGCAAGCGGGACCAGCGGCTGCTCGACTTCGAGGACCTCCTGCTCTGCTGGCGGGCCGCCGCCCGCGACCCACTCCTCGGTCCCGTTCTCGCCGGCGGCTACGACCACGTGCTCGTCGACGAGTACCAGGACACCAGCGTGGTGCAGGGCGACATCCTCCGGGCGCTGCGCTCCGCAGACGGTCGCATCACCGCCGTCGGTGACGACGCCCAGGCGATCTACTCGTTCCGGGCCGCCACCGTACGCAACATGCTCGACTTCCCGGTGCACTTCCCCGGAGCGAGCGTCCTCGCCCTCGAGCAGAACTACCGATCCACGGCACCGATCCTCGAGCTCGCCAACGCCGTGATCGCCGGCGCGTCGGAGGGTCATCACAAGCGCCTCTGGACCGACACTGCCGGCGGCACCCGGCCTGTCCTCGCCACCTGCCCCGACCAGCAGGCGCAGGCAGAAGCCGTCGTCGCCACCGTCCTCGAGCACTACGAGGCCGGTGTCGCTCTCCGCGAGCAGGCCGTGCTGTTCCGCAGTGCCCATCACAGCGACCTGCTCGAAGTGGAGCTGCGGCGCCGGCGGATCCCGTTCCACAAGTTCGGCGGGCTGCGGTTCCTCGAGGCCGCCCACGTCCGCGATCTGCTCGCCCTGCTGCGGCTTCCCGACAACCCCTGGGACGAGCTCGCCTGGACCCGGGTGGTCCTGCTGGCCGAGGGGGTCGGCCCGGCCGGCGCCCGGCGGATGGTCGACGCCCTCGGCGTGCGCCGCGGCGGACCGGACCCGCTCGCCTCCTTCTGCGTCGACCCGTCGTGCGGGGATGCCGCCCCGGCCCGGGCCCGAGACGAGCTGGCCCGTCTGGCTGTGGCGCTCGGCTCCTGCCGGGACCCCGCCGTCTCTGTGGGTGCCCAGGTCGAGCTGCTGCGCCGAGCGCTCGAGCCGGTCCTGCGGCGGCGCTACGACCGGCCCGACCCCCGCCTCGCAGATCTCGATGCCCTAGCCAGGCTCGCCGGCGTCGCCGCGACGCGGGCTGGGTTCGTCGCCGACCTGACCCTCGACCCGCCGGCGTCGACCGGTGACCTCGCCGGAGCGCCGGAGCTCGACGACGACTGGCTCACGCTGTCGACGGTGCACTCGGCCAAGGGCGGCGAATGGGCGGCGGTCCATCTGATCCACGCCGCCGACGGTGCGTTCCCCTCCGACCTGGCAACCCGGGACGTCGAGGGGGTCGACGAGGAACGGCGCCTGTTCTACGTGGCCCTCACCCGGGCTCGCCGGTACCTGCATGTCTACGCCCCGCTGCGCTACCACCACGGCGACCCCGCCGGGTGGGGCGACCGCCACAGCTACGCGCAACGGACCCGGTTCTTGCCGCCGGCGTTGGACGGGTTGGTGGAGCACCGTGCTGTGAGGGGTTCGCTCGCTGACGGCGCCGGCGCCGGCGCTCTGGTGCCCGCCGGCGCCTCCGCCTCCGCGCCCGTCGCCGCCTCCGCGCCCGTCGCCGCCTCCGCGCCCGTCGCCGCCTCCGCGCCCGTCGCCGCCTCCGCGCCCGTCGCCGCCGCTCTGGACGGGGCGCTGCGCGACCTCTGGTAGGGGGCGTCGCCTTCCTGTTCGGCGCAGGCTGTGGCGCAGGCGCTCGGCGCTTGCGGTGGCTGCCCAACGCTCCAGCTCGCGCTGAGCCTGCCAGACTGGCCGGATGGGTCGGCTCTACGACACGATCGACCATCGGCTCGCCGCTTGGATGGAGGGCCAGCCCGTGTTCTTCGTCGGCACCGCCCCACTTGCCGCCGACGGTCACCTCAACGTGTCGCCCAAGGGCAACCGGGGTGAGCTCGCTGTCGTGGAGCCCCGCCGGGTCGCCTACCTGGAGCAGACCGGCAGCGGCGTCGAGACCATCGCCCACCTCCGTGACAACGGTCGGATCGTGCTCATGTTCTGCGCGTTCGATGGCCCACCGCGCGTCATTCGGGTCCACGGCCGGGGGTGCATCGTCACGCCGGACGATGCCGGCTGGTCCGTGCTGGCCGCGGCCGTGCGTGACCGGGGTGGGGACCCCTACGGAGTAGGCGTTCGAAGCATCGTGGTCGTCGCCGCCGAGCGTGTCGCCGACTCGTGCGGGTACGGCGTGCCGCTCATGCGGTTCGAGGCGCATCGGACGACGATGGACGAGTGGGCACGGCGCAAGGGAGCCGGTGGCATCGCCCAGTACCAGCAAGAGCGCAATCGGAGGAGCATCGATGGCCTCCCGGGGGTCGGTGCCGCCGGCGTGCCGGCGAGCTAGGCCGAGCTAGGCCTGAGCTAGGCCCGAGCTAGGCCAGGAGGAGATTGGCCGGCGTGGGGGGTGTGGCCGGCGTGGGGGGTGTGGCCGGCTGTGCCTCGGTGCATTCGTGTACCTCGGTGCATTGAGGCCGCAATAGCGCGTCGAAACTCCCGAGCTCTCGCCGGTGTTGGGCGGCTGGCAGGACAGCACCCTTCGGCGGGCTGTCAGCGACGCGAGGCGACGCGGGGCAGGTGTCTTGAGCGCCCGCGGGAGGTGGGACAGCGAGACGTCTACAGGGACATGGACGGCCGACAGGCCGACCCCGGGAGTGGTAGCTTCCGGCACCGACGGGGCCTTCGTGTGCGGTGTCGCCGGCGCCTGTCACCACGGGTAGTGGCTGACGGCCAGTCTGCTTGGCCGGACCAGCAGAACTTTGGAAGCGCGTTGTCGTACAGCACACATACGCTTCCAAACTTCAGACGACCCCGTTACCGCCCGGCCACGCAGCGTGGCATCGGGGGAGGAATGGGGCATCGGCACGAGGGCTCGAGCGGGTCCGGGCCCAGGGCGCGGGTCGAGTTCCTGGGATTGCGACGAATCCGTGACGAAGCCCTGACTTATCCCTGCTCGACGACCACCTTCGCCACGTACCAGCCCCCCTGACGGTACGTCAGGCTGATCTCGTACAGATTGTTCGTGGGGGACGCCCCACCTTCCGGGCCGTACGAGCAGACGACGGGGGGGAACTCGGCCGAGCTGCAGCCGCGAGGGACCAGCGGCTGACCCTTGTAGGGGTTGACGAACAGCTCGCTGACCGCCGCCGGCGTGGCGACCTTCCCGGCGTCGGCGCGGTCGCCGACGACCCAGCTGTCGAGGAACGCCGAGGCGGCACCCTCCGCGCTCGGCTGACGCCCGGCCGGAAGGGTCGTGGTCGTCGTCGTCGTAGTCGTCGTCGAGGTGGTCGTCGTCGCTGGCACGGTGGTCGTGGTCGTGGTCGTGGCCGTGGCCGGGTCGGTGGGGCCCTTGCCGGGGGAAGGTCCCGGCGACGCGCTGCACCCAGTGAGCACGGCGGCGAGAGCGGCCGCGACCCCGGCGGATGTAACACCTGCCGCGACCCGGATGCGCATCGCCTCATGGTGGCGCGTCGCGGTGGCCGATGGGGGGACGGAAGGCTCAGCTGCGAAGATGGGCCGGATGACCGGGCCGGATACCCGCGGATCCGCGCAACAGGCCCGGCTCGACCGCTGGCTCTGGGCCGTGCGTGTCTACAAGACCCGCGCTCTCGCCACCGAGGCGTGCCGGGCCGGGCACGTGCGGCTTCGGGGGATGTCGGCCAAGCCGGCGCAGATGGTGCGGCCCGGTGACGTCATCGAGGTTCGGGCGGAGGGATGGGACCGTCGGCTCGAGGTGGTTCGGGCGATAGACAAACGGGTTGGAGCGGCAGTCGTCGCAGAGTGCCTGGTCGACCACAGCCCGCCCCGTCCTCCCCGGGAGCTGGTGCCGCCTCCGCTGTTCGTGCGGGTCGACGCTCCGGGGCGGCCGACCAAGCGTGACCGGCGGGCCCTGGACCGCTTCCGGGGCCGTTGATCCCACCAGTGCGTGTCTACGAGAATGTCCTCGACAGCTTCGACACCTGACACCGCTCTTGGTCGAGGGCGTCGGACCCTGAGCAGGCCGAGCGGGCCGAGCGGGCCGAGCAGGCCGAGCAGGCCGAGCGGGCCGAGCAGGCCGAGCGGGCCGAGCAGGCCGAGCAGGCCGAGCAGGCCGAGCGGGCTACGCCTCCGATCCCGGCGGGCAGCAACCGCCGGCGCAGTTGGCGGCGAGAATGTCGAGGAGGCGCTGGAGCACGACGACGTCCGGCCCGAACAAGCCGTCCACCAGGCGTGCCTCGTGTTCCTCTACGAGCGGCCGTGCCTGCTCGAGCAGGGACGCGCCGGCAGCAGTGACGCGCACCGCGTGGGCGCGCCGGTCCGCCGGTGCCTCCCACCGCTCGACGAGGCCCCCCTGTTCGAGGGCGTCGAGGATGGCGACGACCCGGCTCGGGGGGATGCCGAGCCGGGTGGTGAGGGCCCGCTGGGGGGAGCTGCCGGCGCGGGCTATGGCCGCGAGGACGCGGTACTGCCGTGGGTCGAGTCCCACCGGGGCCAGCTGGCGGCGCAGGCTGTCGGCGACGAGGCGTGCGGTGGCCGCCAACCGGGCACTCAGGTCCGCCGACCCTCGCGTCGGCGCGATGGTCTCACTGGTAGGCACCTCACGAGCCTACCGAGAACGTTCCGAACGGAACGGTTGCACCGCCCGGGCTGTACCCTTCGACGAGCCGGGGCAGCTGCCTGACCGACCGGCCGACTGACCGACCGGCTGGCCGACTGACCGACTGACCGGCCGACCAACCGACCGCAGGCACGGCGCAAGACGCAGAGCGCAGGACGCAGAGCGAAGGACGCAGGAGGAGGTAGAAGGATCGTGGCGATGCACATGGGCGGGCCGGGAGGCGCCGGCCCCTGGGCGCTCATGCGGACCATGCGTCGCGACGAGGCGGTGATCCACCAGAAGCTTCCTCCGGGCACGGTCAAGCGGATCCTGCGGTTCGCGTCGCCGTACCGCTGGAAGCTGGCGGTCTTCTTGGTCATGATCATCGTCGACGCCTTGGTGAGCGCCGCCAACCCCTTGCTGTACCGGATGATCATCGACAGGGGCATCGGCCACCACGACACACGGCTCATCGCGATCGTCGCCGGCGTGGTGGCCGCCCTCGCCGTCGTCGGCGCCGGGCTCACCCTCGTCCAACGGTGGGTCTCGTCGATCATCGGAGAGGGCCTCATCTACGACATGCGCACCAAGGTCTTCGACCACATCGACCGCATGCCGATCGCCTTCTTCACCCGCACCCAGACCGGGGCGCTCATCTCACGGCTCAACAACGACGTGCTGGGAGCGCAGCAGGCGTTCACCAACACGTTCTCCTCGGTGATCGGGAACCTCGTGACTGTCGCCGTCACGCTCGTGGCCATGTTCGTGCTGTCGTGGCCGATCACGCTCATGTCGCTCGTGATCCTGCCGGTGTTCCTGTTCCCCGCCCGGGCGGTGGGCCGGCGCCTTGCCAAGATCACCCGGGACAGCTACGACCTCAACGCCGAGATGAACACGACGATGTCGGAGCGCTTCAACGTCGCCGGAGCCCTCCTCGTCAAGCTCTACGGGCGGCCCGACGCAGAGGAGCGGGTCTTCGCCGATCGGGCCGGCAAGGTCCGGGACATCGGCGTGGTGCAGTCCCTCTACGTCGGGGTCTTCTTCGTCTCGCTCCTGCTGACCGCGAGCCTGGCGACGGCGCTCGTGTACGGCGTCGGTGGCTTGTTCGCCGCCAAGGGCATCCTGCTCGTGGGCACCGTCGTGGCCCTGACGGCCTACCTGAACCGGCTGTACGGTCCGCTCACGAGCCTGTCCAACGTGCAGGTCGACGTCATGACGGCGCTGGTCAGCTTCGACAGGGTGTTCGAGGTGCTCGACCTCCAACCGCTCATCGCCGAGAAGCCGGCTGCGGTGGAGCTGGCCCGTGGGCCGGCGAGCGTCGAGCTCGACCACGTCGACTTCAGCTACCCGACACCGGAGGAGGTGTCGCTCGCCTCCCTAGAGGTGGTCGCAGTGCTCGAGCAGGCGCCCCGCCAGCAGGTGCTGTTCGACGTGAGCTTCATCGCCGAACCGGGCCAGCTGGTCGCCTTGGTGGGGCCCTCCGGCGCCGGCAAGACCACGATCAGCCACCTGGTGCCCCGGCTCTACGACGTGCGGGCGGGGGCGGTGCGGGTCAACGGCGTCGACGTGCGGGACGTGACCCTCCGGTCGCTGCACGACATCGTCGGCGTCGTCACGCAGGACGCCCACCTCTTCCACGAGACGATCCGGTCCAACCTGGTGTACGCCAAGCCGGACGCGACGGACGAGGAGATCACCGAGGTCCTGCGCCTGGCCCAGATCCTCCCGCTGGTCCAGTCGCTGCCCGATGGGGTCGACACGCTCGTCGGCGACCGCGGCTACCGGCTTTCGGGCGGGGAGAAGCAGCGGATAGCGATTGCCCGCCTGCTGCTCAAGGCGCCGGACGTGGTGGTGCTCGACGAGGCGACGGCGCACCTGGACTCCGAGTCGGAGGTCGCCGTGCAGGAGGCGCTGGGCCAGGTGCTGGTGGGTCGGACGTCGATCGTGATCGCCCACCGCCTGTCGACGGTGCGCAGCGCCGACCAGATCCTGGTGGTGGACGGCGGCCGTATCGTGGAGCGCGGGAACCACGAGGAGCTGCTCGCACGGGGTGGGCTGTACGCCGAGCTGTACCGGACACAGTTCGAGGGCCAGGAGGCCGCCCTCGGCTGAGTCAGAGTCAGAGTCAGCCCAGTCGATCAGCCCAGTCGATCAGTCCATGCGCTCGGGCGGCCGGCGGCCCCACGACGCCAGCGCTGCGACGACGAGTGTGAAGCCGACGATGACGGCCGCGACGATCGCCACGCTCTCGGCGGAGTTGTTGTGGGTGGCCGCCGGCGGGTTGTAGAGGTTGACGTGGGCGAGGAGCGCCATCGAGCTGCACGCTAGTGTCCCGCCGAAAGCGACGCCATCTGGCAGCCTGCGCACATGTCGCTGTTCATCCTCGAGTTGGACGAGGGCCGCGGGCTGCGGGTCGCTGTCAAGGACCTGAACGACGTTCGCGGCACCTGACGACTGCGGGCAGCCCGGCGCCGGCTGCCTGGAGGGCGCGCAGACGATCTGGTTCGAGGTGAGCGGCCTGCCTCTTGTGGAGCGCCCGCCGCCGCGGCAGGATCATCGCTGGAGCCGTGGCTCCCACACCTCGGCGGCCCGACCTGCGGCGCCGCCCTCCTCGCCGGTTCGCCGGCCCCCCCAACCGCCGGACGAGGAGGTACCTGGTGTCCCGCAGCATCGACCTGTTCATCGCGACCGACCTGCCGCTGGAAGAGGTGGCAGCCCTGATCGCCACCCGCACGGGCTTGGAGGTGAAGGAGCGCAGCGCCGACGGCGACTTGCTGATAGCCGGCCGCGACGCCACGGCCGCGCTGGCCGTGCACGGCTACGCCGACGAGGGTGACCTGCGGTTGTCGCGCTACCGCTATGCCCTCACGGCGACGACCGAGGCGACTCATCACGTGGGCGACACACCCCAGGCGACGATGCTGCGCGCCATCGCCTCGGAGCTCGGTAGGGAGCTGTCCGTGCTCCTCGTCGTCGACCTGCAGTTCCGGCGTCAACACCTCGCGGCCGGGTAGGTCGTCCCCCTCCGGCGGGGGAGCGCGCGAAGCTGGGAGCCCATGACCGATCGACGCGGGCCCGGGCCGACCGACGTCAGCCAGGGGGCCTGGGTCGACCGCCTGGCGGAGGCCCTCGGTGGTGACGGTGCCGCCGCCCTGGACTTCCGGGCGAGGGTCCCGGCCGGCTACCAGCAGCAGGTCGCACCCGAGTTGGCGGCGGTCGACGCCCGTCACGTCGCCGACCTGGACGTCTCGCAGCGCTTCGCTGTCCGGGCGGCCGGCAGCGACGGCTTCCGCCTCCGCCGGTACGGCCGCGCACCTGTGGAGCTGTCCGCGTTCCTCCCCCTGCTGGAGAGCTTCGGGCTGGCGGTCGTCGAAGCGGTGCCGATGACGATCGCCGCCGGCGCCGGCGGTGCCGGCGCCCATATCGACGATTTCGGGTTGCGCCGGCTCTCACCCGGTCCGTTCGAGCCGGCCGACGGTGACCGGCTCGTCGAGGCGATCGAGGCGGTGGTCCAGGGACGTAGCGACACCGACTCCCTCAACCGCTTGGTGCTGGCCGCCGGCTTGGACTGGGTCCAGGTGCGCCTGGTGCGCGCCTACCGGCGCTACCGCCGGCAGGCCGGATCCCCCTACACCGACGAGCAGCTCGACGACCCGCTGGTGGCCTTCCCCGCCGTGGTGCGCGCCCTGGTGGCGCTGTTCGAGGCCCGCTTCGCGCCTCCGGGCCCCGGCGACGGCACCGACGCCCGGGCCGCCGTGCTCGCCGGGCTTGCCGACGTCCAGCACCTGGAGCAGGACCAGGTCCTGCGCGGCTACCTGGCTCTGGTCGACGCCACGCTGCGCACGAGCTACTTCCTGCGGGCGCCGGACGGGACGCCGCTGCCGACGGTGTCCCTGAAGCTCGACAGCCGGGCAGTCCCGGACCTGCCGCTGCCCCGGCCGGTGGTCGAGACCTGGGTGCACGGCCACGAGGTCGAGGGGGTCCACCTGCGCTTCGGGCTGGTCGCCCGCGGGGGGATCCGCTGGAGCGACCGGCCCGACGACTTCCGGACCGAGGTCCTCGGGCTGGCCGCCGCCCAGGTGAAGAAGAACGCCGTCATCGTCCCGACCGGGGCCAAGGGGGGCTTCGTCGTACGGACGCCGGTGCCCCCCACCGCCGCGGGCGTGCAGGCGGCGTACGAGGCGTTCATCTCGTCGCTGCTCGACATCACCGACAACTACTCGGGCGGCCGGGTCGTGAGGCCACCGGCTGTCGTCGCCCGGGACGGCGACGACCCCTACCTGGTCGTCGCCGCCGACAAGGGCACGGCCACGTTGTCGGATGCCGCCAATGCCCTGGCCGAGGCACGCGGCTTCTGGCTCGGTGACGCCTTCGCCTCCGGGGGCTCCCACGGCTACGACCACAAGGTGATGGGCATCACCGCCCGCGGCGTGTGGGTGGCGGTGCGCCGCCACTTCCACCAGCTCGGCGTCGACGTGCAGACCGAGACGGTCACGGTGGCCGGCATCGGCGACATGTCGGGCGACGTGTTCGGCAACGGGATGCTGCAGAGCCGGGCGATCGCACTGGTGGCGGCGTTCGACCACAGGCACGTGTTCGTCGACCCCGACCCGGACCCCAAGGCGAGCTTCGCCGAGCGCCAGCGCCTCTTCGGCCTCGGGCGGTCGAGCTGGGCGGACTACGACCGCACGGTCATCTCCGAAGGTGGTGGCGTGTGGCCCCGGGACGCCAAGTCGGTGCCCCTCAGCCCGCAGGCGCAGCGCGTCCTCGGCGTGACCGCGCCGGAGCTGAGCCCGCCCCAACTGATCTCCGCCATCCTGCGCGCCCCGGTGGACCTGCTGTGGTTCGGCGGGATCGGGACCTATATCAAGGCGCCGGACGAGGCCGACGCCGACGTCGGCGACCACGCCAACGACGCGGTGCGGGTGACCTCCGACCAGGTGCGCGCCCGGGTGATCGCCGAGGGCGGCAACCTGGGCGTCACCCAGCGGGGACGGATCCGCTACTCCCGGCGGGGCGGGCGGATCAACACCGACTTCATCGACAACGCCGCCGGCGTGGCGACATCCGACCGCGAGGTCAACGTCAAGATCCTGCTCGGCATGGCCATCGCCGACGACCGGTTTCCCGCCGCCGGGCGCGACGCCCAACTGGCGGCGGCCGAGGGCTTCGTGGCGGAGGAGGTCCTCCGCCAGGTCGACCACAGCGTTTCCGCGCTCAACAGGGCCGTGCCGGCCAGCGCCCGGGACCTCGACGCCTACGAGGCACTGCTCCTCGAGCTGCAGGCCACCGGGGTCCTCGACCCGGGCGTCGAGGACCTGCCGGCCGGCGAGGAGTGGGTCCGGCGGCGCCGGGCTGGCGCCGGGCTGATCCGCCCGGAGCTGGCCGTGGTGCTGGCCTTCGCCAAGTCTGCCCTCTTCGACGCCATCGAGGCGTCGGCGCTCCCCGACGACCCGGGCCTGGTCGCCGCCGCCGCGGCCTACTTCCCTGCCGCGGCGCGGGAGTGCTGCGCCGACCTCGTTCCCCGCCACCGCCTGTACCGCCAGCTGGTGGCGACGATCGTCGCAGGCGACCTGGTCGACGACATCGGGCCGGTGTGGGCGCACGAGACGGCCGCCGAGCTGGGCCGTCCCGTGGCGGAGGTGGCGGCTGCCTACTGGGCCGCCCGGGAGGTGCTCGGCGCCGGCGACGTGCTCCGCCAGGTCGAGCTGGCCGGCACGTCGCTCGGCGCCGACGCCGACGCCGCCCTCCACGGGGCCGTCGTCGACGCCGTCGGCCGCCTGGCGCGCCGCTACCTCGCCACCGCCGTCCCGGACGTCTCGGGCCTGCTCGGCCGGGACGGGCCTCTTGCCCAGCGGCTGATCGGAGCGTCGGTCGACGGCTGGGACCCGGACGCACCACCCGCCGCCCTCGACGCCATCGTCGCCGATCTCCACAGCGCTGGGGCGCCGACGTTGCTCGCCGTGGACGTCGCCGCCCGCCTCACCGCCGTCGACGTCGCCGACGCCCAGGCCGTGGCCGCCGTCGTCGGGGTGGACCCATCAGACGTGCTCGAAGCGTTGGCTGCCCTCGACGCCGCCGGCGGCTACGGGCGCCTCGCCGGCGTGCTGCGTCGCGCCGACGTGCCGGGTCGGTGGGCGGCGTGGCAGCGGCGGGCGCTGCTCGACGACGTGGCGGCCTGGCGCGCGTCGGCGGTGGCGGACGCCCTCAGCTCCGGCGCCCCGCCGGCCGCAGCGGTGGCGGGATGGCTCGCCGAGCGGCGCTCAGGGCTCGACGGGCTGGGCCAGCTCCTCGAGCGCCTGGACTCCGCCGAGCGCGGCGACACCGGCGAGCGGCGTGGCGTCGACACCCTCGCCCTCGCCTCGATCGCCGTCCGCCGCCTTCCGCGCTGAGCCGGCCACCGGGCGCCCGCCGGCCATCCGGCGCGCCGGCGCCGGCGTCGGGAGCACCGACCCGTCGGGGTCGGCGACGAGCGAACGCGTCCCCCTCCACGCTGCCTCGATGGCGTCGAGCCTGGGTGTCGCCGTGCCCCGCACCCGGGCGGACACCCCGACCACGAGGGCGTTGGCGAGGGCCACGCCGGCGGTCATCGAGTCGAAGGGACCGACCCCCTCGGCCGACATGAGCAGGGTGCTGGCGGCGAGCGCCGCCAGCGGCGACAGCGGGCTGTCGGTCATGGCGACGAGGTCGGCGCCGGCCTGGGCGGCCCAGCGCGTCAGCTCCAGGAGCCAGCGCTCGTAGCGGCGGATGTCGATGGTGACGAGGACGTCGCCCGGCTGCAGCCCGCCGAGGGTCCTGGCGGCAGCGACGCCCGAGCCCGCCACGAGGGTGACGCCGGCGCGCAGCTGCCCGAGCGGCACCGCCAGCGTGGCGCCGACAGGAGCGGTGGCGTCGCCCGCCAGCACCCACACGCCCCGGGTCGGGTCCGACAGCTGGCCGACCACCGCGGCGAACTGCACCGGAGGCACCGACCCGAGGGTCCGGCGGACGTTGTGCTCCTCGACGGCTGCGACCCTGCCGAGCAGGTCGATGGGCGGCGGCCTGCGGATGCGGTCGCGCGCCGGGCCGAGCAGCTCGGCAATCTCCCTTTGGACCTGGGACTGCATGTCCACGAAGCCGGCGTAGCCCAGCTTGACGGCGAAGCGCACGACGGTCGGACCGCTCGTGGAAGCCTTGCGGGCGACGTGGGCGACGGTCCCGAACGCGACTGCATCGGGCTCCTCGGCCATCACCTCTGCGACGCGACGCTCGGCCGCTGTCAGCAGGTGGGCGTGCTGGATGATCCGGTCGGCCACGGCCATGTGCCGACGGAGTGTACGACGGGACCTCCTGCGCCGCGCCGGCGGCGCTCGGCCGCCTCGCGGCGGTGCTCAGGCGACCCGGCGGCGGGACAGCCGGACGAGGACCAGGCCGATGCCGACGAGCACGGCGGCGACCCCGACGGTCATGGCCACGTCCGCCCCGGTGAACGCCAGGCCGGTGGCCGCGCCAATCGAAGCGCTCGGCGGGGACGTGGTGGACCCCGAAGGCGTGGTCGACCCGCCCGTGCCGCCGGTGCCGGCGCAGTTGGGGTAGCAGTCCTTGTGGTGCTGGGCGACCGCCGGTGTAGCGGACGCGGTCGCGACGGACGTCGCCGCCACCACGCCGAAGAGGAGGCCCATGCTCAGCAGCAGCGTGGCGAATCGCTTCATGGCCGCAGCCTAGAGCCACGCAGCGTGGCCGGCAAGCAAGTTCCGGTTCTTCTCCGGCACGGTGACCAGCGCAGACCGGCCCGCACTCTCAACTGCCACCACTCTACGTGGTGACACGATCACCATGTGAAGCTGTGGGCGGTGGCGTCGGTGAACCGGGCAGCGGTGGCGCCCGGCGCCGAGGCGGTCCAGGTGGTCGGGGGGATCCGGGCCGACGGCTCGACGGCGAGGGTGCCGTGGCGGCCGAGCACGGCGAAGCGGATCACCACGGTCCTCGTGGCGTGGTCGGGGACCGTGACGGGGACGGCGACCATCCGGGCGGCGTAGTCGCGGCCTGCGGTCTCGACGCGGGAGGTCCCGGGCGTGGAGACGTCCCCGGCGACGGCGGGGAAGTCCAGCGCCACCGCCCCGTTGTAGACCCGGGGCGGGTAGCCCGCCTGGCCGCCGGCAGCGTACCCGGTGAGCCCGGAGGGCGTGTTGTTGGTGACGCTCACCTCGACGGTGACCTTGGACGCGTCACCTTGCGGCACCACGCTGAGGCGGGCGGCGATGTGCTGGTAGGGGTCGAGCTTGTTGGCCCCCTGGTTGAGCAGGGCGAGCAGGAGGTCGTTGCCGGCGACCACGCCGGCGGCGCCGGCGGCGGCCCAGTCGGCCTCGACGGCCGGGTTGGATGCCCACACCAGGACGTGGCGGCCGGCGGCGGCCTGCCCTAGGGCGCCGGCCACCTTCGACAGAGGTACCCCGGGTGTCTCCAGCCGGGCGAACGCCGCCGCCGCCAGCAGGCCCAGCCGCTCGTGGCGGGCGGCCTCGGATTGGATGTTGGCCTCACCGGCGTACTGCTGCTCGAGGAGGTAGCGGTCGGCGTTGCCTGCCGTGAGCGTCGTCCCCCCGGCGCTGACCGGCCCGATCACTCCCAGCAGGTCGGCCAGGGCCTGGATGTCGACCATCAGCACCCCGTCGACGTGTTGGTGGGTGTAGGCGGCCCACATGCGGGCGGCGAGGGCGGCGTTGGCGGGGAACTGCGGGGACAGGAACACCTCCCGGAAGTCGACGGCGGGGTCCTCGAAGCCCCAGAGGGCGGCGAGGTCCCCGCTCGGCGAGACCCCGGGGAAGCGGCCGATGAGGGTGCCGGCGGGCTGCAGCGGCCCCACGCTCACGGCGCCGTTGGCCGTTCGCAACGTGCCGACCTCGAGGGCCATGCCAGACCCGGCGCGCATCTCGGCGTTGTTCGCAGCGATGAGCAGGAAGGTGTGGTGGCCGCCGAGCAGGGCGGCGGCGCCCCGGGCGGCGCCGTCGGCCCGGGCCAGGACCGCCTCCACCTTGGCCAGGTCCCGGGCGAAGGTGTGGCGCTGGCGGCGGAGCGCAGCGACCAGCCCGTGCGCCGGGCCGAGCGGTACGGCGTCGACACGGGCACGCAGCCCGTCGAGCACGCCCGCCAGCTGCTCGACCAGCGCCGCCCGCGCCGCCGGCGTGGTGTGGGGACGGGCGAGCATGACCCGCACGGCGTCGAGGGCGCTCCTGGCGGAGCGGGCGACGACCGACGCCGCTGCGCTGAGCGCGTCGACCGAGCGCACCTGGGTGCCGACGAAGGGCACGAGGCGGAACGGGGCGACCAGGGGGCTGTTGACGTCGGCGTGGGCCGCCTGGAAGTCGGTGGCGGCGGCGGCCAGCAGCCCCGAGCCGCGGGCGGCGGTGAGGTCGGCGAGGGTCAGTCCCGCCTTGGCCCGGTCGGCGGCGGCGATGCCGGCGTGCAGGCGGTGGTCGGCCTGCACGAGGCTCACCGCCACGAAGGCGAGCCACGCCAGGAGGAGGCCGACCAGCACCGCCAGCGCGGCCCACCAGCGCCGCCGGCGTGGGTCGGAGGTGCGCCGGCGGCGCCCGTTGCCAACGAGTGGCTCCATGTGGCGCCGGACCGTAGCAGCGGGAGGCGCCGGCGACCGGCCACCGCCGGCGGGGCGCGGCGTGCTAGGAACGGCGCGTGCGCATCGCCGTGGCCTCCGACCATGCCGGGTTCCTGCTCAAGCAGGCGGTCGCCGAGCACCTGAGGGCGGCGGGTCACGAGGTGCTCGACCTCGGGACCGACAGCGAGGCGCCCGTCGACTACCCGTACTTCTGCGCCGGCTGCGCCCGGGCGGTCGTGAGGGGGGAGGCCGACGTCGGCGTGGTCATGGGCGGCAGCGGCCAGGGCGAGCAGCTGGCAGCCAACAAGGTGCGGGGGGCGCGGGCCGCCTTGTGCCACGACGAGTACACCGCCCGCTACGCCCGCAGGCACAACGACGCCAATGTCCTGTCGCTCGGCGCCCGGGTCACGGCCGCCGAGCTGGCCCTCGACATCCTCGACGTGTTCCTCTCGACCGGTTTCGACGGCGGCCGCCACCTCGTCCGGGTGGAGCAGATCGCTGCCATCGAGGCGGAGGAGGCTGCCCACCCGAGCAACGCCGGCGGCTGAGAGGCGGTCAGCTCGTACGCAGGTCGAGCCCGAGGGAGCGCAGCTGGTCGGCGGGTCGGTGGTAGCCGCGCTCGAGGTGGTGCACCCCCTGGAGCACGGACCGACCCTCGGCGGCGGCGGCGGCGATCACGCTGGAGAAGCCGGCCCGGACGTCGGGTATGTCCACCTCGGCGCCCTGCAGCTTCGAGACCCCCCTCACGACGGCGGAGTGCAGGTAGGGGGAGTCGTGGAACCGGCAGGCCGGCCCGCCGAGGCAGGTCGCGAACAGCTCGATCTCGCCGCCCATCGCCTGCAGGGCCGGGACGTAGACGAAGCGGTCCTCGTACACCGTCTCGTGGAGCACCGACATGCCCTCGGCCTGGGTGAACAGCACCATGAGCGGGGTCTGCCAGTCGGTCATGAACCCGGGGTGGACGTCGGTCTGTACGGCGGCGGCCCGCAGGCCGCCCGGGGCCGAGGCCGTCATGCCCCGGTCGTCGATCTCCACCTCCGCCCCCATGCGCAGCAGGGTCGTGATGGCGGTCACCAGGCGGTCCTGCCCGCAGCCGCGGACGGTGACCTGGCCGCCGGTCAGCAGCCCGGCGGCAAGGTAGCTGAACGCCTCGTTGCGGTCACCCTCCAGGCGGGTCGTGCTGCCCCGCAGGCGGGGGACGCCCTCGATGACGATCCGCCGGTCGGGGGCCAGCTCGATCCGGGCACCCATCCGCTGCAGCAGGAGGGCCAGCTCGAGCACCTCCGGCTCCGTGGCGGCGTTGCGGATGACGGTCCTGCCCTCGGCCAGCGACGCCGACAGGAGCGCCGACTCGGTGGCGCCGACGCTCGGGTAGGGCAGCTGGACGATGGCGCCCCGGAGGCGGGAGCAGCGCGCCGCGATGCCGTCGTTGCTGACCTCCACCTCGGCGCCGAGGGTCCGCAGCATCTGGACGTGGAAGTCGATCGGCCTCGCCCCGATCCGGTCGCCGCCGACACGGGGGACCCACGCCTCGCCGGTCAGGTGCAGCAGCGGGCCGAGCATCAGCACCGGGATCCGGTTGAGGCCGCTGAACGACAGCGGGACAGCCGAGCTCGGCTGCTCCGGTGGGGTCACGGTCAGCCGATCCCCCTCGCGCTCGACGCCGGCGCCCACTGCCCGCAGGATCGACGTCGTGATGTCGACGTCGCCGACCTCGGGCACGTTGGAGATCGTGCTCGGCTCCGAGGCGAGGATCGCTGCGACCATGTGCTTGGTCACGGCGTTCTTGGACCCCCGCACGGCGACCTCACCGCGAAGAGGTCCATTTGGCTCGATCACCCACGCATCCGACACGGCAGGGAGGCTACCCACCCGGTGGGCGGCTCACGGCGCCGGGGGGGGCCGCACCGCCTCGGCGGTGCCGGACCGGCTCGGCGGCGCAGCGGTGGCGTCCGGCCGGCGGGCGACACGTGGTAGACCCGCCCGGTGGCTTGCCGCGTGACGTTGGCGTCGAGGGCGACGACCCCGCCCTCGGTCCCGAGGTCGCCCTACGTGGTCCTCCGGCCGCCATACCCGAGCGGCGGCATCCCCGGCGCACGACGCCGCCGGCGGTGACCGCATTGGAGGGCATCGAGGTCGTCCGGCTCCGCCTGCCCCTGGTCGAGCCGTGGGTGACACCGCTCGGCACGCTCCGCAACCGTGACGTGCTGCTCTGCCGTGCCGTGGTAGGCGGTGCCAGCGGCTGGGGTGAGTGTGCCGCCCAGCCGGAGCCGACCTACAGCGCCGAGTACGTGGACGGCGCCGCCGACGTGCTGGCCCGCCACCTCGTGCCCCGCCTGGTTGCCGCTGGCGCCGTGCGCGGCCGCGACGTGCCGGCGGCCGTGGCCGGCGTCAAGGGCCACCCGATGGCCAAGGCGGCCCTCGAGGTGGCCGTCCTCGACGCCGAGCTCCGGCTGCTCGGGCGGGGCCTGGCTGCCCACCTGGCCTCCGCCACCGACCCGCCGGCGCCCGAGCCGGCAGGTCGGGTCGCCGCCGGCGTCGCCGTCGGCCTGCACCTCCGGGTCGACGACCTGCTGGCCGAGGTCTCCGGCCACGTCACCGCCGGCTACCGGCGGGTGAAGCTCAAGGTGCACCCCGGTGCCGACCTGGCACCCGTGGCGGCGGTGCGCGCTGCATGGCCGCCGGGGCGGCTGGCCCTCCAGGTCGACGCCAACGGCAGCTACGCCTCCGTCGCCGACCCGGTCACCGCCCTGCGGCCCCTCGACGCCCACGACCTGCTGGTCGTCGAGCAGCCCCTCGCCGACGACGACCTCGTGGGGCATGCCGCCCTCGCCCGAGGCCTGCGCACGCCGGTCTGCCTCGACGAGTCGATCACCTCCGACGGTGCTGCGGCCGCGGCCCTGGCCATCGGCGCCTGCCGGGTCGTCAACCTTAAGCCCGGTCGGGTAGGAGGCGTCCACGCCGCCTTGCGCATCCACGACCGGTGCCGGGCGGCCGGCGTCGGGCTGTGGGTGGGGGGCATGCTCGAGACGGGCGTCGGCCGGGCTGTCAACCTGGCGCTCGCCTCCCTCCCGGGCGTCACCCTGCCCGGCGACCTCTCTGCCGCCGACCGGTTCTGGGCCGAGGACATCGTCACCCGCCCGGCCGTGCTCGAACCCGACGGGACCATCGCTGTCCCCACCGCCCCCGGGATCGGCGTGGAGGTGCGCTCCGACCTCGGGGCCGTCACCGTCGGGAGGGACTGGTACCCTGCGGGCCCCTGACGCGGCGGCGGCGCCCGCGGGCGGCCTACGCCACCGAGACGGCGGCGGGGTCCCAGCTGCGCAGGTCGGCGAGGCGAGGATCGTTCGAGAAGATCTCCACCACCGGCACCGACAGGCCCAGGCGGCGCTGCACCCGCTCCACCTCCAGCTGCTCGTTCCACAGCACGAGCGTCGCGACCAGCCCTTCCCGCCCGGCGCGGGCGGTGCGGCCCGAACGGTGCAGGTACCCCTTGTGGTCCTCCGGCGGGTCGTAGTGCACCACGACGTCGATCCCGTCCACGTCGATGCCGCGGGCGGCGACGTCGGTGGCGACGAGCACTGGCAGGCTGCCGGCGGCGAACTGGCGCAGCGCCCGCTCCCGTACCGGCTGGCGGAGGTCGCCGTGGATGGCCCGCGCCTCGACACCCTCCTTCCGCAGCGCCTCGGTCACCCTGTCCGCCCCTCGCTTGGTCCGGGAGAACACGATCACCCGCCCGTGGTTGCGGCAGATGGCGGCCAGCACCCGCGCCTTGTCCATCTGGTGCACCAGCAAGAAGCGGTGCTCCATCGCCTTCACCGTCGGCCGGTCCGAGCCGACCTCGTGGCGGACCGGGTCGGTGAGCTCGTGGCGCACCAGGCGGTCGACGTCGCCGTCGAGGGTCGCCGAGAACAGCATCGTCTGGTGCCGGACCTCCAGGTGGCGGAGCAGCCACTCCACCTGGGGCAGGAAGCCCATGTCAGCCATCCGGTCCGCTTCGTCGATCACCACCGCCTCGATGGCGGCCAGGCTCACGTCCCGGCGCTGCACCAGGTCGATCAGGCGGCCGGGCGTCGCCACGACCACGTCCGTGCCAGCGCGCAGGGCGGCGATCTGGGTGTCCATCCCTGTGCCGCCGTAGCAGGCAGTCAGCCCGAGGCCGACGGCGCCAGCCAGTGGCTCGAGCACGCCGGCCACCTGCCGGGCCAGCTCACGGGTGGGGACGAGCACCAGACCCCGGGGCCGGCGCCGGCCGCTGGCCGCTGCCGGCCCGGCAGCGGCCAGCCGCTGCAGCACGGGCACGCCGAAGGCCAGGGTCTTGCCCGACCCGGTCTTCGCCTTCCCGCAGACGTCGCGGCCGGCCAGGCCGTCGGCGACGGTGGCCGCCTGGATGGGGAACGGTGTGACGATGCCGCCGGCGTCGAGGGCGGCGACCAGCTCGGGGACGACCCCGAGCGAGGCGAAGGTGCGGGGGGTGGGGGTGTTGCTCAACCAAGCTCCAGTGCGGGAGGGGAACGGGCGCCTCCCCGGCCACCGGCCCGGCAGGGCGGGCGGGTCTGGGGGCGGGCGGGTCTGGGGGCGCCCGGTCGACCTGCCGGGACGGCGTGTCGACCCCTCTCATCGTACCCCAACCAACCTCTTCCGGCGGCGACGGCACGCTCTAGCCTGGAGGGCCTTGACCCTGCCCCTGTTCGACGAGCCCGCCGGCGGCCGGACGGCGCGCCCGCTCACGCTCGTCAGGCTGGCCGCCGAGATAGCTCGCAAGGCGGCCGACATAGGCCTCGTCGCCGTCGAGGGCGAGGTGCACAGGCCGGCGACCAGCCGGGGGGGATGGCTATTTTTCACGCTGCGGGACAGGGCCGCTCAGGTCGCCGTCGCCGTCCCCCGGACCCACGTCCGGCGGGCACGGGCGGTGGCCGGCGAGCGGGTCCGCGTCGTCGGGGCCCTCGAGTGGAGCAACGAGCGCGGCCAGCTGCAGCTACGCGCCGAGGAGGTCCTGCCGGTGGGGGCCGGTGCGGTCGCCGCCCTGATCGCCGAGACGCGGCGGCGCCTCGAGGCCGATGGCCTCACGGGTCGTCCCCGCCGGCCGGTGCCCCTGCTGCCCGCGGCTATCGGCGTGGTGTGCGGGGCAGACGCCGCCGTCCGCCGCGACATCGAGTCCGTCGTCGCCGTGCGGTTCCCGGGCTATCCCGTGGTGTTCGAGGAGACGACCGTGTCGGGCCAGGGTTCGGCGTTCTCCATCGTCGCGGCCCTGCGGGCGGTGAGCGGCCGGCCGGGCGTCGAGGTCGTGATCCTCGCCCGGGGCGGCGGGGATGCCACCGCCCTGCTTCCCTGGAGCGACGAGGAGGTGTGCCGTGCGGTGGCCGCCTGCGCCGTCCCGGTCGTGTCCGCCATCGGCCACGAGGCGGACCGGCCGCTGTGCGACGAGGTCGCTGATGCCCGCTTCGGCACGCCGTC
The DNA here is from genome assembly GCA_021811865.1 of Actinomycetes bacterium. Next base: position 28,758 of record JAKAQB010000039.1, read on the forward strand.
GCTGGCCGCCCACGGTGTCGTCCCCGACCGCTCCGCCCTCGCCCTGCGCATCGACCGGGCGGAGGCGGCGGCGCGCGCCGCCCTCGCCGCCCGCTGGAAGGAGGCCGCCCGTGACCTCGCCGCCGTCGACGCCGGGCGGGCCGTCGACGCCGCCGTCACCGCGGCGGGATCCCGGCTCGACGGCGCCTCCCGGCGCCTCGCCGGGCACCATCCCCGCCGGCACATCGAGGAGTGCAGGCGGCGCCTCGACGCCCCTGACTGGCGGCGCTGCGCCGGCGAGATCCTCGGCCGGGCTGCCGGCCGCCTCGACGCCGACCGGCGGCACCTGCTCGCCCTCGACCCCGCCCGGGTGCTCGACCGGGGGTACGCCGTGGCGACCGGGCCTGACGGCGCCGTGATCCGCCGGGCCTCCCAGCTGCGGGTGGGGGAGCGGATCGGCGTGCGCCTCGCTGCCGGGTCGCTGACCGCCCGGGTCGAGCGGGTCACGGGGCCGGCGGTCGCTCTCGGATGGCCGGCGGTGGGTGACGGGGCTGACGGTGGCTGAGGGGCGGCGGTTCGAGGACCTGCTCGCCGAGCTGGAGTCGGTCACCGACCGGCTGGCGTCTGGCGACGTCGGCATCGAGGAGGCCGCCGACCTCTACGAGCGGGCGGAGCGCCTGCAGCGCGAGGCGGCCGAGCGGCTCGAAGCGGTGCGGGCCCGTGTGGAGCGGCTGCGGCAGGCGCCGGAGGTGGGGGCCGACCCCGGGTAGTGCGATAGGTGCCCAGAGCGGGAGTGGCCTTGCGGGTCGAGGCCGCCGGGATCAGGCGGCGACAGGCAACGGGCCGAGGTCGCCGCCGAGCCGGTCGGCCATCGCCACGGTCAGGTCCATGCGCTCCTCGACGCGGGCGATCCAGTCCGGGCTCGTCGGCAGGGGGTGGGAGGCGAGCCAGCGGTGGGCACGCTGCACGGTCGGCCCGTCGGCGAGCAGGGCAGCGCCTTCGAGCGCCCGGCCGAGGAGCTGGGGGGTGAGCCGGCGGGCGCATTCGTCGGCGTTCGCCTCCCACCACGGCCACCCGACGTCGTGGCCGTGCCAGCCGGCGAGGACGCCGTGTACGACGAAGGGGGTGTCCTGGCTGCGCACCTCCGGTGACAAGGCGAGCTGCAGGCAGCGGCCGGCGAGGTCGGCCTGGCGGAATCGGGGCAGCACCATGAGGAACCGCTCCCGGTCCTGGGGCGTTCCCGCATCCAGGTACGCCTCCCACACCTGGTCGAACTCGTCGTGGCCGCCTCCGGCGGCGACCACGTGGAGCACCGCAGACAGCAGGTCCGCCTCGACGGGGCGACGGCCGCTGCGGTGGTCCGCCCAGCGCCGCGCCGCCTCGGCCCGGACTCCGGCGTCAGCGGCGACGACGCCGAGCAGCGTGACCAGCCGCGCCCGGGCCTGGCGGTGACCGAGCGGCTCGCCTGTGACCAGCTCCCAGCCGAGCCGCCGCCAGGCCGGGCCGGCCACGACCGCGACCGCGTCGGCCAGCCGGCGGCGCTGCGCGCTCGGGGTGATCCGATCGAGCAGCAGGAGCGGTCCGCTGACGACCCCCCACACCTCCGGTTGGGTCTCCTCCCCGAGGTCGGCGGCCATGCCCACGAACCGCTCGACGCCGGCCCGCCCGGCCATCGCCGCCGCCCACGCGTCGTCGAGGAGCGCCAGCCGCTCCAGTGGGGTGCAACCGCGCAGCGCCTCACCTCTCGGCGCCAGGCCGTCCTCGGTGTCGACACGGCAGAAGCCCCAACCGCCCCCGTTTGCGACGACCCAGTCGACGGGCCCGTCGAAGCGCTCCGTGCGCTGGCCGTCGAGCAGTACCCGGCGGTGCTCGACCCGGCCGGCGACCGACGCCCGCACGAGGAGCGGGACTCGCCAGTGGCCCGGGCCGTCCCCGCGGTAGCAGAACTGCGTCGCCTCCAGGACCACCTCGCCCGCCCGTGCACCCCGCCGTGCGGCCACCACCGGGTAGCCAGACTGCAGGATCCAGCCATCCATGGTCACCCGGACGGGCTGGCCGGACTCCGCCTCCAAGGCGTCCCACAGGTCGGTCGTCTCGGCGTTCCCGTAGGCGTGGCGCTCGAGGTAGCGGGCGATGCCCCGGCGGAACGTGTCCTCGCCGAGGTGCTGCTCCAGCATCCGCAGCACCGCACCGCCCTTGTCGTAGGTGAGCACGTCGAACATGCCCTCGGCGTCCTCAGGCCGCTCCACCCGGTACTCCACGGGCCGGGTCGACGCCAGGCCGTCCACGAGCAGGGCCTGCGCCCGGCCCGGTCCGGTGGCGGTCCACACGTCCCAGTCCGGGTTGAACGCCTCCGTCGCCTTGGTCTCCATGAAGGTGGCGAACGCCTCGTTGAGCCACAGCCCGTTCCACCACCGCATCGTCGCCAGGTCACCGAACCACATGTGCGACGTCTCGTGGGCGATCGTCAGCGCGATCTCCCGCAGCTCCGGCTGGGATGCCCGTCCCGGGTCGGCGAGCAGCAGGCTCTCGCGGTAGGTCACGCAGCCCAGGTTCTCCATCGCTCCGGAGGCGAAGTTGGGGATGGCGACGTGGTCGAGCTTGGCGCCGGGATAGGGGATCCCGAAGTAGTCGGCCAGGTACCGCAGGGCGTGGGTGGCGGCCCGGACGGCGTATCCCGTGAAGGGCAGCTGCCCGGCGGGGGCGGCGACGCGCACGGCAACCCCGTCGACGTCGACGGCCTCGGTCAGATCGAGGGGCCCGACCACCCACGCCACGACGTAGGTCGGGAGCGGGATCGTCTCGGCGAAGCGCACCCGCCGCCGGCCGCGACCGACTGCCTCGTCGGCTACGGCCGGCGCGCTCGACAGGCACGCAACCCCCTCGGGCACGGTGAGCGTCAGCACGAACACGGCTTTCATGTCCGGCTCGTCGAAGCACGGGAAGGCCCGACGGGCGTTGGTGGCCTCGAAGTCCGTGGCGAGGATCACGCCCTCTGCTCCGTCGGGGCCCGTGAACCGGCTGCGGTAGAAGCCACGCATCTCCTCGCCGAGAGGGCCGCCGAAGCGCACGTCGAGCACGGCGGGGCCGGGTGCCAGCGGTCCGGGGAGCTCCAATACGACCTGCTCCTCCTCCGGAACGGGGCGCAGCCGCCCGGCAACTGGAACGCCGGCGCCGCCGGCGCCGCCGGCGGCGACGGTCGCGGCGTGAACCTCCAGGCCGACGGCGTTGAGCACCACCCGGTCGGTCCGCTCCAGCACCTCGACGTCGACTCGCACCCGCCCCTCGTAGGAGCCGCCTCGCTCGTCCAGCTCGATGTCGAGCCGGTAGCGGCGCGGTAGCACGGCGCGGGGCAGGCGGTAGGGCGGGCGCTCGGGCATGGGCCCGGGAGCCTAGGAGCCTGCTCCGGCGCGCGCGGCTGGGCACGTCCGGCAAGGCCGGGCAACCCGGCCCGCCTCCGCAGGTCGGGCAGCTTGGCCACTGGGAGCGCCTCGGTGCACTCGGCACACCTCGGTGCACAGACGGCAAGAAGCGGGCTCGTATGCACCGAGCTACCGCCAGTGCAGCTGGGAGCCCCGAGTGGGGGGACCGGGGGGGCCGGGGGGGGCCAGGGGGGCCCGGCGCTGGGGTAGCTGGCGGCCTGTTGGTAGCGTTGGGCAGGTGTGGCACCAAACCCGGGTGGACCTCGTCGCCATCGGGCACGCCCTCGTCGACGTGCTGGTACCCGTCGCCGACACGGTGGTCTCGGGTCTGGGCCTCACCAAGGGCACGATGACACTCGTCGGACCCGGGCGCTCCGACGAGATCCTCTCCTCGCTGCGGCCGGCGACAGCCGTGTCGGGTGGTTCGGCGGCCAACACGGCGGTCGGGGCGTCGTCGCTCGGCAGCCGGGTAGGCTTCGTGGGCAAGGTCCGCGACGACATGCTCGGCCGCCTGTTCGAAGACGACATCCGGGCCGCCGGGGTAGACTTCGAAGTGGCGCCGGCGGTTCGAGGGCCGGCGACGGGCCGGTCGGTCATCATGGTCACGCCCGACGGGGAGAAGACCATGTGCACCTGTCTCGGCATCGGGGACCTGCTTGCCCCTGGAGACGTCGACAAGGCCCTCATCGCCGAGGCGTCCGTCGTCTACCTGGAGGGTTACCTCTGCGGGCTCGAGCACACCGACCCGACGATCCAGGCCGCCCTCGACGCCGCCCGGGCGGGGGGCACGCTCGTCGCACTGTCACTGTCTGACCCCCTTTGGGTCCACCTGCACCGAGACGAGCTGGCCGGGCTGCTCCCGCACGTCGGGTTGCTGTTCGCCAACGCCGGGGAGGCGTGCGAGCTGGTCGGCACCGGGGACGTGCACGCCGCCGTCGACGCCCTTGCCCAACGGTGCCGGACCGTCGTCGTCACCCAGGGGTCGGGTGGCTGCGTTGTGGCCACCGACGGTCGCCGCCTGCAGGTGGAGGCCGTGCCGGTCGACTGCATCGTCGACACCACCGGCGCCGGCGACCTGTTCGCCGCCGGCTACCTGCACGCCTACGTGCGGGGTGCCGGGCCGGAGGAGGCGGCCCAGCTCGGCGCCGTCGCCGCGGCGGAGGTCATCGGGCACCTGGGCGCCCGACCGACCGGCCGCCTCGACGAGTTGGCGGCCGATGCCGGGTTGGCGTTCTAGCGCGAGGCGGTCGGCCCCGGTCGGGATGCGGCCGGTTCAGCGGCCCCGGTTGGGCTTGCGCCCGTGGTTGGCCTTCTTGGACTTCGCCCGCTTGCGGGCTTTGGCAGTGCGCTTCGACATCCCCGGCAGGGTAGGCGACCCCGCCGCGCCCGTCGATCCGGCGCAGATACCCTGCGGGCGTGAGCAGGTGGCGTCGGGGGGAAGCGGCGTGGCCTGGTTGACGCGGGGCGACGAGGTGCTGGCCAGCGTGGAGCGCCGGCGCCGGGGTTACCCGGATGGGACGGTCACCGCCATCGTGCGGAGCCGGCCGCTGCTGCTCCACGCACCCTTGCGGGGCACGGTCGACGTGGCCTGGTGCCTACCGGAGGACGACGACGGGGTAGAAGTCCGCCGGATGCGGACCCTCGGGCCCCGCCTCCCCGCCTGCCCCGGGTGGGGCCCACCTGTCGTGATCGTCGCCGCCGGCGGGGCGTTCGAGCGGTGGCGGCTGGAGGTGGGCGACCACCTGAGCGTCCGTGGTGGCTGAGAGCTCCCGGGAGGAGCCGCGGGACGAGCCGCGGGAGAAGCCCCTGGAGCAGTCCCAGCAGGAGCCCTCCGAGGACGGGCTGGACGGCCTGCCACGTGGCGCCGTGGTCCTCGTCGGCACCCCGATCGGCAACTTGGGTGATCTCTCGCCGCGAGCCGTCGCCGCCCTCCGGGCCGCTGACCTCATCTGCTGCGAGGACACCCGCCGCACCCGGGTGCTGCTGTCGGCGGCCGGCATCCCCGCTCCGCCGCTGCTCGCTGTGGAGCGCCATCGCGAGGCGGCGGGGGCCGCCGAGGCCGTGGGCCGGGCACGTCGGGGCGAACGGGTCGCCGTCGTCACCGACGCCGGCATGCCCGGGGTGTCGGACCCCGGTGAGCGCA
>JAKAQB010000040.1 GCA_021811865.1 Actinomycetes bacterium
GGGTCCGGGCGGTGGTGCCCAACAGCGGCTGGTAGCGCTCGTCGTCGGGGTGGGCGACGAGTGCGACGCAGGCGGGCAGCAGCTCGGGGCGGGTGGTGTCTATGAGGATGTCGCCGCCGGCGCCGGCGCGGTGGAACGCCACCCGGTGGTAGGCGCCGGGCCATTCCTTGTCCTCGAGCTCGGCTTGGGCGACGGCCGTCTGGAAGTCGACGTCCCACAGCGTCGGTGCCTCCGTCGAGTACACCTCGCCCCGGGCCAGCTGGCGGAGGAAGGCGCGCTGGGACGCCCGCTGGCTCTCCGGGCCGATCGTCGTGTAGGTCTGCTCCCAGTCCACGGACAATCCCACCCGCCGCCACAAGTCCTCGAACTTGCGCTCGTCGTCGACCGACAGGCGTCGGCACAGCTCCACGAAGTTGGGCCGGGAGCAGGCCACCGGTTCCTGGCCCTTGCCGAGACCGCCGGCCGCAGGCGGCGTGAACCCGGGGTCGTATGGCAGCGACGGGTCGCAGCGGATGCCGAAGTAGTTCTGCACCCGGCGCTCCGTCGGGAGGCCGTTGTCGTCCCACCCGATCGGGTACCAGACCTGCTTGCCGCGCATCCGCTGGTAGCGGGCGATGGCGTCGGTCTGGGTGTAGCTGAAGACGTGGCCGATGTGCAGCGAGCCGCTGACCGTCGGCGGCGGCGTGTCGATGGCGTACACCTGCGAGCGCGTCGCGCTCCGATCGAAGCGGTAGGTGCCGTCGGCTTCCCACCGCTTGGCCCACTTCTCCTCCAGCCCATCGAGGGTCGGCTTCTCGGGGACGGCCGCGCTCATGATCCCCGCTACGGTACTTGCGTGCTGCGCCTGTACGACACCGCATTGCACCGGGTCGAGCCTCTCGACCTGCGCCACCCGGGCGAGCTGTCGCTGTACGTGTGCGGGCCTACCGTCTACGCCGAGCCCCACGTCGGGCACGGGCGGTTCAGCCTGGCGTGGGACGTCCTGCGCCGCTACGCCCGCTGGAGCGGCCTCGCGCTGCGCTATGTGTCCAACGTCACCGACATCGACGACAAGATCATCGCCCGGGCCAACGACGAGGGCACCGGTGCCGCCGAGGTCGCCGCCCGCTCCGAGGAGCTCTGGTGGCAGGCCATGGACCGCCTCGGTGTCGAACGGCCCGACGAGGTCCCTCATGCCACCGCCTATGTCGAGCGGATGGTGCAGCTCATCGCGGACCTGATCGCCGGCGGCCACGCCTACGCCGGCGGCGACGGCGTCTACTTCGCCGCCGGCTCGATCCCCGACTACGGGCTCCTCGCTCCGGGGCCGCTCGACCAGTTGCAGGCCGGTGCCCGGGTCGAGGTGGCGGAGGAGGCGGGGAAGCGCTCGCCGCTCGACTTCGCCCTGTGGAAGCTCGCCAAGCCGGGCGAGCCGACGTGGGAGTCGCCGTGGGGTCCCGGCCGTCCCGGGTGGCACACCGAGTGTGTCGTGATGTCCCTCGACCTGCTGGGCGACGGCTTCGACCTCCACGGCGGCGGCATCGACCTGGCGTTCCCCCACCACGAGAACGAGAGGGCTCAGGCCGAGGCCGCCGGGCGTGCCTTCGCCCGTCGCTGGGTGCACTCGGGGCACGTGGTCGCCGAGGGCGGCGAGAAGATGAGCAAGTCGCTGGGCAACACCATGTCGCTGCCCGAGCTGCTCGACGCCTACGACCCCAGGGCCTTCCGGATGCTGGCGTTGCAGAGCCACTACCGCCGGTCGATGACGGTGAGCCCGGCGACCCTGGAGGCAGCCGGGCGGGCGGTGGAGGGCCTGGACGCCTTCGCCCGGGAGCTCGCCGACGCCCGGCACGAGGCTCCGGACACCGGGCTCCGGCAGCGCTTCGCCGAGCGCATGGACGACGACCTCGACACCCCGGGCGCCGTCGCGGTGCTGTACGGCGCCATGCGCGAAGCCCGCGCCTCGGGGGACCGAGCCGTCGCCTCCGCCGTGGTCGACGCCTGGGAGCGAGCCCTCGGGCTGGTGCTGCGGAGCCACGAGGATGTGACCCCCGAGGCGCGGGCCAAGGCGGCCTTGCGGGACCGGGCGCGAGCGGCGAAGGACTGGCCGGGAGCCGACGCCATCCGCGACGAGCTCGTCGCGGATGGCTACGTGGTGGAGGACACCCCCGCCGGGACGAGGCTGCGGCCCTCCCGGTGAGCGAGCTCGGCGACGACACGACGGTCGTTCGCTCGGCGCAGGGCTGGACCGGCGCGATAAGCCCGCGCTGGAACGTGGGCAGCGCCCCCCACGGCGGCTACCTCCTCGCCCTGGCCGCGCGGGCCATGCTCCAGGCGGGGAAGCGGACCGACCCGCTGACCGTCACCGCTCACTTCGTCAAGCCACCCGAGCCCGGGCCGGTGACGGTGGCGACCGAGGTCGCGCGCGCCGGTCGCCGCTACACGACGGTCGCCGCCGCCCTGCGGCAGGGGGCAGCGGAGCGGGTGAGGTTGCTCGGGGCCTTGGGCGAGCTGGACGCGCAGCGGGGACCCACCCGGGTGGCGGCGGCGCCGCCCCCCATCCCTCCGCCGGAGGACTGCGTCACCCTCGGCGGGAGCTGGGCTCCGGAGGTGGCGGGGCGGTTCGACTTCCGGTTCCCCGAGGACAGCCCCTGGGTCGTGCGCGCCGGCGCCCCACCCCGTGGGGAGCCGCTCGAGGTGACGGGGTGGATCCGGCTCGCCGACGGGTCCGATCCGTCCGCGCTGGCCCTCCTGGTGTTCAGCGACGCCTTTCCCCCGACCGTGCTCAGCATGCGCCACGTCGGGTGGGTACCGACGATCGAGTTGACCGTCCACGTTAGGGCCAAGCCGGCGCCGGGGTGGGTGCTCGGCACGTTCCGCACCCGGTTCCTCATCGACGGCCTGATGGAGGAGGACGGCGAGCTGTGGGGACAAGACGGCCGGCTCCTCGCCCACACCCGCCAGCTGGCAGTGGTGCTGGAGCGCTGACCACAAGGGGTTACCCGTGGGTAGCCGTCGAACGTTACCCTGGAGTAACCGCCGAAGCGCCGACAGGAGGAGCCGTCGATGCCCGAGCTCTCGCTGGAGTTGGACGAAGACCAGCTCCAGGTCGTGAAGTGGGTCCACGAGTTCGCCGACACCGTCGTCCGCCCCGTGGCAGCCGAGTGGGACGAGCGGGAGGAGACCCCGTGGCCGGTGATCGAGGAGGCAGCCAGAGTGGGCCTCTACTCACTGGAGTTCATCACCAATGCCTTCGCCGATCCGAGCGGGATCCTGATGCCGGCGGTGCTGGAGGAGATGTGCTGGGGTGATGCCGGCATCGCTCTCGCCGTCTTCGGTACCACGCTCGGGGTGACCGGCATCTACGCCAGCGGCACACCCGAGCAGGTGGGGGAGTGGCTGCCGCGCTGCTTCGGGACCCCCGACAAACCGGCGCTGGCCGCCTTCGCCGTCTCGGAGCCGGACGCCGGCTCGGACGTCAGCTCGATGCGGACACGCGCCGTCTACGACGAAGCCACCGACGAGTGGGTCCTCAACGGCACCAAGACCTGGATCACCAACGGCGGCATCGCCGACATCCATGTGGTCGTGGCATCCGTGGACCCCGAGCTTCGCAGCCGGGGCCAGGCCAGCTTCGTGATCGCCAAGGGCACCGGGGGACTGTCGCAGGGACGGAAGTTCTCGAAGATGGGCATTCGCGCCTCGCACACCGCCGAGGTCGTCCTCCAGGACTGCCGCGTCCCCGGGCGCAACCTGCTCGGTGGCAAGGACCGCCTCGACGAGCGCCTCGCCCGGGCCCGCGAGGGTCGCACCGGTCAGCGCAGCCAGGTGGCCATGGCCACCTTCGAGGCGTCCCGGCCCATGGTCGGCGCCCAGGCGATCGGCATCGCCCGGGCCGCTTACGAGTACGCCCTCGGGTACGCGAAGGAGCGAAAGCAGTTCGGCCGGGCGATCATCGAGAACCAGGCGATCGCCTTCAAGCTCGCCGACATGCGCATGCTCATCGACGCGGCGCGCATGCTCGTCTGGAAGGCGGCGTGGATGGCCCGCACCGGGAAGACCTTCGAAGCGGCCGAGGGGTCGCAGTCGAAGCTGTTCGCCGGCGAGACGGCCGTCAAGGTAACGGAGGAAGCCATCCAGGTCCTAGGCGGCGCCGGCTACGTGAAGGACCATCCCGTCGAGCGCTGGCACCGGGACTCGAAGATCTACACGATCTTCGAGGGGACCTCCGAGATCCAGCGGCTGGTCATCGCCCGTGCCATCTCCGGGGTGCACATCCAGTAGCCCTGAGCTGACCGGCCCGCCAGCCTGCGCGACCAGACCAGCCGGGTCCGCCACATCGAGACCGACCCGATCGCCGCGGTGGCACTCGCCCGTCTCGGCGTCGCCGACGTCGACCGCTGGCTGGCCCGGATGCGGCGCTCCCAGGCCGAGCCCCCGTCGACAGTGGCGACGAGCCCACCGTGGTGGCCGGCAAGAGCGTTGTTTTCACCGGAGCGCCAGCTCCGGGCGTCTCGGCGTCACCCGAGCGATCCACGGACCGCCCAGCTCCTGCGGACGATGTACTACATTGTCAACGTGTCCGAGAATGTGTCGGTGCGTCTGGAGGACGGCCTGGCCCAGCGGCTACGTCTGCGAGCCCGTGCGGCGGGCGAGACCCTGTCTGACCGCTTGCGTCGCTATGCCGAGGAAGGCGTCCGGAGGGACGAGCATCCGCTGATCACGTTTCGGGACGGCCCTACCGGGCGGCGCGCCGGGGTGCTCGGCGGCCCCGACGTGTGGGAGATCGCCTTGTGGATCGACGACCTGGGCGCGGAGGCGGATCCCGTCGAGGGACTGGTCGAGGAGTCGGTGCTGACCCGGTCCCAGATCGAGGCGGCGCTGCGGTACCGGGCCGCCTATCCCGAGGAGATCGACACGCGGATCGAGTTGCACCGGCGGGAGACGTCCGCAGCAGCCCAGTCTTGAGGCTGCTGCTCGACGAGATCTACCCGCCCGCGCTCGCCGAGGCGCTGCGGGCCAGTGGCATCGACGCCCGCACGCTCGTCGGGGCCGGTCTGGCTGGTCGGCCCGACGCCGACGTCCTGGCGGCCGCTGTGGCGGACGGCGATGTCCTGCTCACCGAGAACGTCGCGGACTTCGCCCGACTCGCTGCTGATCACCTGACCACCGGCGGGCACCACCCGGGTGTCCTTGTCGCCCTCTCGTCGCGGTTCTCGCGTCGCCGGGCCGGCATCGGCGTCCTCGTCTCGGCGGTCAGAAGCGTGATCGACGACAACCTGCAGGACCGGCTCGTGTACCTCGAGAGACCGACCGCCAGCTAGCGCTGGCTGGTCGGAGACGCCGGTACCCACGCCCTCGAACGACCACGCCGCCCCAAGGACTCTTCCGATCCGCCGGGACCTGGGCGGCGGCGGTCGCGGCCGGCTTACCATGCGTGGCGACCGGTGCTCGGTGGCCACTACAGAGGGTGCCGGGCGAAGCAGCGTCGATGGCGACGGGCCCGGTGGTGGAGGAGGTCGGAGACGCCACTTCGAAGATCTGGTCCTCATTCTGGTCCTGCAACCTCGGCGCACGAGCCGGACGGGTGCCCTGTTATGTACAAATCTGCGTCCTGACTGTACGATACGTCCGTGGCTACGATCAGCGTGAGCAAGGCCCGTGAGAAACTCTCCGAGGTCATCGACACCTCGAGATCCGAGGCTGTCATCCTCGAGCGGTACGGCCGCCCCGCGGCGGTCTTGGTCAGCCCCGAGCGTTACCAGCAACTCCTAGAAGCCGTCGAGGAGGCCGAGGACATCGAAGCCTTCGACGCCGCCATCGCCGAGGAAGGCGACAACATCCCCTGGGACCAGGTCAAAGCCGACCTCGGCTGGTCGTGAGCCGCTACCGGGTCGAGGTCCGCCCCGCTGCCCTCCGAGCGCTCCGCAAGCTCGACCCCAAGGTTCGGCCCCGCATCGAGGGGGCCATCGCCCTGCTCGCCGAGGACCCACGCCCGCCGGCATCCCGTCCGCTCACCGGCCGACCCGCCTACCGAGCTCGCGTCGGTGATCACCGGATCGTCTATACCATCCACGACGACCTGCTCCTGGTCGTGGTCGTGACCCTCGGTCACCGGCATGACGTCTACCGGTAGACGCAGAGCACGGCTGGACACGGCGAAGTCGCGGCCGTCACTGTCATCACTTCGAAGATGTGGTCCACTTCCAGTCCTACGACTTCGGCGCACCAGGCGGACCGGACCTGGCGGGCGACACGACACGACCCGGCACTGACTATCACAAGAACCGTGAGAGTCGTGAAGGTCGTGATGTGATGCCCCGCCGCGTCCCCACCATGGTGACGCTGCGTCCCCTCACCGGCCCCCAACAGGCCCGCCTGGCCGTGTGGGCCGGGCGTCGCTACGCCAGGGCGGCGCACCCCGACGAAGTCGAGGAGCAGGTGCTGAACAAGGCGGCGAGGGTGATCGCCAGGCTCGCTGCCGGCTCCGGCTCAACAGCTGCACCGGGCAAGCGCACGCTCCCCCAGCAGCTGGTCGGCGCCACCGGCACCTGGCTGGTCAACGCGACTGCCAAGACCGTCACCTTCTATCCGGTCCTCACCGTGAGCCTGGCCAAGACCGCCGGGCTATTCGACACCGCAGCGCCAGCCATCAACGCCAAGGCCACCTCCGCCGCCGCGAAGAAGCTGCGCGGCGAACTGGCAGCCGCCATCAGCGCCGGCAGCGGCTTCGAGGAGTTGTCGAAAGCCGCTGGCCTTGGAGCTGACCACCTGACCACAAACGATCCGGCCGCCGCCCTGCGAGCTCTCGGCCGGGGAACCACGCACGTGCTCGGTAGTCAATGGCTGAGCGGACACGGCTGAAGGTCTGGCGGCGGCTACACGTGGCGGATCCGTCGCGCAACCTGGAGCGCCTGGAGCAGATGGTGGATGTCGTCGGGGTCCGACGTGACGATCTCGCACCCCGGGCGATCCTTGGCCACAAGGGCCACCAAGGCGTCGAGGACATCGGCCGTACCGGCCGTGGCGAGCAGCTCGCCAGCGCGTCGGGAGAGCGGGCCGTCGACAACCACCACCTCGGTGCCGGACAGGACCGTGGCCAGCCGAGCTTGGCGCGCCGCTCCTCTCCAGGCCTGGGCGATCACAGGGGCCGGTACCACGGGACGCTGGTCAGCGCGTTGGGTTTCGGCGATCAGCGCCCAGGTGTCCCTGTCTCCACGGTCGAGAGCGATGAGAGCCCCGGCGTCGAGCACCCTCACGCAGCGGGTGGCTTGCTGCGCCGGATGGACGGCTCCCAGGCAGTGCGAGCCCGGGCGGCGGCAATGTCCTCATCGGTGATGGCGCCCGCTTCTGCCTCGTACTCCGCGATGGCCGCCGCCAGCCGTTCCCGAGCGAGCCGCTCGGCGACTGCCTGAGCGATCCAAGAGCTGATGTGGCCGCGCTCAGCTCGCGCTCGGACGTCTTCCACCAGATCGGCTGGGAGCGTGACAGTCAACCTGGGCATGGCGCGATCCACGTCCTCAGTATGACATGAGTCTCACTAGGTCGGAGCTGCCGCAGTCGAGGATCGGCCAGCGGACGGGATCACCGGTAGACCTCTCGCCGGTGGGTGATCGTGACGCAGCGCTACAAGAGGCTGTGGGCGATTGTTGCCCCCGCTGTCGCGGCTGCCGACCGGGCGACGGCTTACGACAACAGCCGGGCCGCCACCCCGTTCAGGGTCGTCGCCGAGCTCTTCAACGCAACAGCCGTCGGTACCACTGACTGGCCAGCACGGATGCCTGCCGAGCTGCGGGCGCCCGCCCGCTGAGCTGGGTCCGCGCCCATGGACCAGGCCGAACGGTCGGGCCCATTGCCCGTGCTGAGCTGCCGTTCAGTGGCCGGTGGTCGTAGCCAAGCCCTCGACCGTGGGCGCCTCGTGGCTCTCGAGGTCAGGCCAAGAGGGCGCCTCGGAAACCTCCAGCTGCCAGGCCGGCACCGGGCGACCCAGGAGGAAGCCTTGGAGCACGTCACAATCGAGGCGGCGCACGACGGCCAGCTCGGCGGCCGTCTCGACACCCTCGGCGACCACCTCGAGGCCGAGGTCGTGGGCCAGGCGCACCACGGCTCCCAGCACACGAGTGTCGCCGTGCTCGGTCACGTCCTCCACGAAGGCGCGGTCGACCTTCAGCTGGTCGACCGGGAGGCGCCGCAGGTAGGCGAGCGACGAGTAGCCGGTGCCGAAGTCGTCGATCGAGAGGAGCACGCCGAGCTCCTTGAGCTTCGACAGCACGGCCACGTGCTCGGCGTCCTCAATGAGCAGGATGGTCTCGGTGATCTCGAGCGTCAAGCGTTCGGCGGGCATGCCCGTCCGCTCCAGGACCCGCGCGACGCGCCGGACGAAGTCCCGGTCGTCGAGCTGGCGGGCCGACACGTTGACTGCCATGCGCGGGGTGTGGCCGAGCGGGCCCGCCCAGACCACCGCCTGGCGGCAGGCCTCCTCGAGCACCCATTCGCCGATCGACACCATCAAGCCGGACTTCTCGGCGATGGGGACGAAGTCGCCCGGCGAGATGGTCCCGTAGTCGGGGTGCTCCCAGCGCAAGAGGGCCTCGAAGCCCGCCGCCGCACCGGTCCGGGCTTCGTACACCGGCTGGTAGTAGAGGCGCAACTCGTGGCGCTCGAGGGCCCGGTGCATGCCGCTCGCGGTGGCGAAGTGGGTTGCCTGGGGGCTCTCGTCCAGCTCGACCATCGCCACCCGGTCGCGCCCGGCCCGCTTGGCGACGTACATGGCGGCGTCGGCTCGGGCCAGCACCTCGTCGGAGCGATGCCCGGGCAGGAGGACGAGCGCCACCCCCACGCTGACGGTGACCGCCAGCGTCTCACCCCCAACGGCGATCGGCCGGGCGATCGCCGCCCGGAGGCGCTCGGCTCGCCCCTCCATCTCGGCGACCGGGCTGACCAAGTCCTCGAGGAGCAGCAGGAACTCGTCGCCGCCCAGCCGGGCGACGACGTCACCGGGCCGGACGCCAGCCTGCAGGCGCCCGGCTATCTCCACCAGCAGCGCGTCGCCGGCGGCGTGGCCGTACACGTCGTTCACGACCTTGAAGTCGTCGACGTCAACGAACACCAGGGCTAGCGTCGACCCGGTCCGGGCCTGGCGACTCAGTGCCCGCTCGAGGCGATCGGTCAAGACGAGCCGGTTGGCCAACCCGGTGAGCGGGTCCTCCAGGGCGAGGGTGGCCAGGCGGCCGTGCAGCGACTCGAGCTCGGCGTCGAAGCGTGTCGCCATGTCCACGATGCTGGCGTGGCTGCTGCGCACGACCATGGCCTGTGCCTCGGCCAGCAGGGCGCCCGGCGTGCCCAGCCGGGCCGCTTCCTCGGCCAGCACCGCGCAGGTCCGGTTGCTCCACCAGAAGTTGAGCTTGGTCAGCATCGCCACCGACAGGCTGGGCCGCGTAGCGGTCGGCTGGGGGCCTCCGGGCTGCCCAGCCACTAGGTCGGGCTGGTCGCCGCCGTGGGTGCCCGCCCGGGCGAGGCGCCGGCGCAGCGAGAGGTGGGTGGCCCGACCCGGGGCCACCAGGCGGCTGCGCTGGCGGGCGGCGATGTCGCCGAGCGAGGCGATCTGCGACCGCACCGCAGCATCCGCTCGCGCGCCGGTCTCCAGCCATTGGGCGATGGCATGGGTGGCGATCGACGTGACGGTCCACACCGGGTCGAGCTCCGCGTCGCTGCGGGCGGTCGGCTCGAGAGCCGCCAGGTAGAGATCCGAGAGGTACTTTCGCCGGCAATACTCCATGATGTCGCCGTCTCGGGCCGCCAGGGCGCGTCCGAGCGCCTGCCGCGGGTTGCCCCCCGGCTTGGTGCCGTCGGTGGCCACCCGACCCTCCTGGCACTCGCCGACCGCTCCAGCTGCGGTATCGCTGTTCACCAGCCGAAGTATCGGCACGATGACTCGCGCCTTGAGATCGCGTCTGATTTGGGAGGGGACGGCATGCCCCGACGACGTTGCTCTCGACGTACCATTGGCACCAAGAGCCCCGCTTCCCTGCCCCCGGAGCCGGCAGCCTCGCTGGTGCGCAGCCCGACGTCTACGGGGAGGCCGCTTGGGGCCGGCTCGGCCTCTGGGGGGTGGATGGCCGAGCGCGCTGTCCCTTACATGGGCCGAGGTCGCGTTCCACTGGGTGGGCGACGGCGAGCGCCGTGATGTCATCACTGGCCCACAACCGCCTCGGCGCCGGTCCGACGGGCCGAGGGCCCTGTCACCCGGCGGGGGTCGCTCCGGGTTGGAGAGCGTCGGGCCCGGCTGGCTCGGCCGGGCTGCCGACGAGCCGGCGGGCCACAGGGGCCATGAGCGCTGTGGCGATGATGGCAGCGGTGACGATGACGGTATAGGCGCTCGAGGTGAGGACCGAGTGGCGGAGGGCGACGCCGGCGATGATGACCTGCATGGCGCCTCGGCCATTGAGCACCGTGGCGAGGAAGCGGGCATCGTGGACCGGGCGGGGGCAGAGGCGGCTCCCGACGAAGCTGCCGAGGACCTTCGACGCAGTGGCAACGACGACCAGACCGCCGAGCTCCAAGGCCGTCGCCGGGTGGGCGAGGGTGGCGAGGCGCAGGGAGATCCCGGCCGCAGCGAAGTACAGGGGAGCGAAGACGCCGGTGGTCAGCTCGTCGAGGACACGCGCTGCTTCGTGGCGGTGGTAGGCAGAGCGGCCAAAGGCCACGCCGGCGATGAAGGCTCCCAACGCCCCGTCGAGATGGACGGCCTGCGTGAGAGCGGCGCAGATGAGCATGGTGGCGACGATGACGCCGAGCACGGCGGAGATCTGCCGCTGTCCTTCGGGGTCGGTGTGCCTCAAGAGGGCGTCGGCGAGGCGGTGAGCTCCTCCGACCACCAGGGTGGCGATGACGGTGAGCCCTCCCCCGACCTCCAACAGGCGTGTCTCGCCGACGCGCCTGGCGAGCCCGACGCCGACGGCGAGGAGGACGAACCCGGCGGCGTCATGGATCGTCGCGACGCCAATGGCGAGCTGGCCGACAGGGCGGTGGTGGACACCGAGCTCACGCAAGGTCCAGGCGATGACCGGCAGGGACGACACCGCCGCCACCGCTCCAAGGAGCACGATGGTCGAGGCGCGGGTCCCTTGGGGCCCGATGAGGATTGGCACGGTGGCCGCGCCGAGCCCTGCCCCGGCGGCCAGCGGCACCACAAGGCTTGTCGCCGCCAGCACGGGCAGCTGGCGGCCCAGGCGGTGCAGCAGCCCGACGTCGGTCTCGAGGCCGAGCACGAAGCAGACGAACAACAGGCTGACGTTGACGATCCCGCCGAGGAGGTCGGTGGCCGCGGGAGTAGCGGGCAGGAGCCAACGAGATACTGGTGGCCACAACGCGCCGAGTGCACTGTGGCTGACGATGACGCCGGCGAGGAGGGCCCCTACCAACGGTGGGCAGCCGACCATCCGGACGACTCGCGCCAGCAGGCGGCTCATGACGAGCAGGAGCGCCAGGCACGCCCACAGCGACGCGAGCTGCAACCCGCGGATCGTCAGCACGGAGCTACCCCCTTCGACTGCCCTCGATGCCAACGGCAAGGGTAGAGATCATGATCGGCGACCGCCAGCGGGCGATCGTGTCCGACGCTCCGCCCGTACGGGTCCCGATGCTCGGTACCCTGCCCACGGTGAGCAGGGGCATACCGGGCGGGGTGGTGCACGCGCTCCCCCCCGACCTTCACAGTGCCTTGGCCGCCAACCCCAGGGCCCTCGACGCTTGGAACGACATCACTGCGCTTGCGCGCAACGAGTTCATCTGCTGGGTGGAAGATGCCAAGCGACAGGCCACTCGTGAACGCCGCATCCGCCGTACCCAGGAGGAGCTCGAGGAAGGCCAACGGCGACCCTGCTGCTGGCCGGGGTGCGGGCACCGGGAGCGCACCGGCCGGTAGGTCCGGGGTCGGCGCCTCCTGGTCGACCCCGCACCGGGCTGGCCACGGGGAGCGCCGGGTGGCGGGTGATCGCGGTCGGGTGTCACGCGGACTTGCCCGCCGGTGACGGTGGGCAGCCGACCACTGACCGCGTGCCGGCGAGGGCCAGGACCGGCGAGGGCCAGGACCGGCGAGGGGCTAACCGCGCGCCATCAGGGGAACTGCGCGCACAGGGAGCGGTATCCGGCTCCGGGTGCGCGCAGTAGGCCGCGGTGCGCGCGGTTTCGGCTCCTGAGCAGCGGTCGGCGGCGTCAGAACCGCCTGAAAGGCTCTCCTACGAGCACAATCGTGCATTTCTGGGCGGCGGTGGGGCGGGCGCAGAGCCCCACCGGCCGATCCGGGTGCAGCGAGAGCGGGATCGGCCGCAGTCGCAACGCTCGCCGCGGCAACCATGGCAGGCGTCCGTGCCCGTCGATGACGAACGTCTCCTCGGCGGGGGCGACCCCCGCCCCTGCCCGCCGTGCCGGCAGAGCGATGCCGTAGGACCTCCACACCCTGGAGAGGGCGGGGAGCGATCCGGTGAGGTGATACCAGTTGGGCAGGCTGGTGAGGGCCTCGGCGTGGTCGAAGGCCGCCATCACGGCCCCGGACCGGTACTCCGGGCCGGCCACGATCGCGACGAACGCCGTACCCGAAGGTCGGCCGACGGCGAGATCGGCCAGGCGGAGCTGCTGGGCGATGAGAGGGCTGGCGGACGTGCGGACCGGGTCGAGGAAGGTGAGGGCGACGACGCGGCCCCGGAGGTTGGAGAGCGAGATGTGCCGGCCGCACTGGTCTACGAGGGCGAACTCCGGGGCAGGTGCGCCCCGGTGGGGCGTGCCGTCGATTGCTTTGCCCGGCAGTGCCGACGTCCCCGGCTGCACCACTGCTGCGGTTGCCGGCACGGCGCCGACCAGCAGGATCCCGACTGCCGCGAGGGTGGCGGTCACCGCCGCCGTTGGCATCGTCACGAGCCGGGTCAGCAGGCGGGTGGCGGGCCGGCGCGCCGGGGCCGTGGCGGCAGCGGTAGCGGGCGCCGCCGGTAGAGCGGCGCACACCCCGGGAGCCGCCGGTGCCTTACCCCGCAGGGGGACCCGCACCCACGCCAGGTGGCCGCCTCCCACGAGCAGCACCCACGGCAGCATGGAGTTGGGGTCGGTGGCCACGTCGCCAAACCAGCCCATGTCCTGTGCCAGGACCCACGTTGCGAGGCAGAGGGCGGTGGCGACGGCCACCCCGACCGTTGCGAGGCGGGGCCTTCCCGCCAGCAGCGCGACGCCGACGAACGCCAGCGCCAAGACGACGACCAGGTTGACGACCAGGCCGTGCGAGGCGGCGAGCCGGCCGAAGGCGGCGACGGCCGAGGCCAGCGCCGGGGGTTGCCGAGTGGTGGCCATGGACGAGGCCATCGATGGCACCCGGCCAGCCGGTCCGCCCTGCCAGAACCCGCGGCCCGGCCAGGCCTGCAGGACGGCGAAGGCGGCAAAGGCGGCTCCTGTTGCGGAGGTCAGCACCCGGCCGAGGCGTGGGCCTCCCCAGGCCCGCTCCGGCAGGGCGAGCACGGCGCCGGCGACGGCGTAGATGAGAACGGCTCCGGGCGTCCCGAAGAGCCACGTCTGGCCGCCGGCGAAGACCCCTCCGAAGGCCTCCCCGAAGACCCAGACCAGCATCCCCCAACCGCAGCTGAGGAGGCCGGCGAGCCGGGAGAGCTCCCAGCGGGGCGCGAACACCAGGAGCAACCCCACCCCCATCTGGATCCATACGACCGAGGTGGCCGCCGCGATCGGGTGGCGGGTCCACACACCGAGCCCGACGCCGACGACGGCGTGGACCCAGCGGGGGGAGCCGGCGGCCGCCGGGCCCACCACGCTCGCCGGCAGGCCGATCACCATGCCCTGCTTGGCCTGGAGGGCGCCGTCGAGCACCCAGAGCAACCCGAAGCCGAGGCGGAGCAACCGCCGTCCCGCCGGTTCGGGGGGTGCCGCGACCGGGGGGAGGGAGGCGCCGAGGCGGCGTCGACCCAGGCGGGCCAGCGGCTGCCAGGCGAGGAGGCAGGCGCCGATCACGACCGCCACGACCAGGGCCTCGACGCGCAAGGCGCCGTGGAATGCGGCGACGATCAGGGGGTTGCCGGAGGCGGTGCCCGCGCCCATGCCTCCCATGCCTGGCACCAGATCCCTCCTCGGAGGTCGGGTGCTACGAGCATGCGTCCGGCCGGGTGGTCGGGGCAATGCAGCCCTTCATCTGGCGTGGTGTGCACGAGGAACGGGCCGGGGCGGAGAAAGCGACGCTGATCCGGAAAGGACCTTGCCGGTCGGGGAGCGCAGCCCGGCTGTGGCGAAGGTCAGTCGAGGGGTGGCGGGGGCTCGAACCCGAGCCGGCGCATGCCCTGCTCGACACGGCTGACGACCGTCTCGGCCACCGCCACGCGCGCGTACCGCTTGTCCTCGGCCGGGATGATGTCCCACGGGCCGAGGGCGTGGTCGGTCCGGGCGAACATGTCCCGCAGCGCCGCCTCGTACTGCGGGCGCTTCTCGCGGTTGCGCCAGTCCTCCTCGCCGAGCTTCCACGCCCGCAGGGGATCGGCCTGGCGGCTATGGAACCGGGCGAGCTGCTCGTCGTGGGATATCTCCAGCCAGAACTTGACGAGGATCATGCCGTCGGCGGCCAAGTGGCGCTCGAAGGTGACGATTTCCCCGTACGCCCGGCCCCACTCCTCGTCGGTGGCGAAGCCCTCCACCCGCTCGACAAGCACCCGGCCGTACCAGGAGCGGTCGAAGATGGTCATCTCCCCCCAGGCGGGCAGCGCCGGCCAGAACCGCCACAGGTACTGGTGGGCCTTCTCGACCTGGGTGGGCTTGGCGAAGAACGCGACCCGGTAGTGGCGGATGTCGAGGTTGGCGACGAGCCGGCGGATGGCCCCGCCCTTCCCGGACGCGTCCCAGCCCTCCATCACCACACAGATCGGCGGCCCCGGGGTCTCGCCGCCGAGCAGGCCGGCGGTCGACAGCCGGAGGTGCTGCAGCCGGCGCTGGGCGGCGTCGAGCCTCGCGGCCTCCTCCCGGCGGCTCAGGCGCAGGCTCAGGTCGACGGCGTCAAGGGTGGCCACTGCGCAAACGTAGCTTCAGCGCCTGCATGCCAACGTGCTCGCCAAGCTGTGGGCGGCTTGCCACCCGGGCCTCGGTGGCATCCCGGTCAGGAGGTACGTGGACGGAGCCGTGGCGACGGCCCTGCCCCGGCGGGCGGGAGGGCACGCAGTCCGGCCCAGACCAGGTCGGCGAGGCGTTGGGCCATGAGGTCACCCTCCCAGGCGTGCCCGGCGGCCGGGCCATCCCGGCGGCGGCGTTCGACCCACAGCCGGCTGGTCGTCTCGGCCAACCCGACGATCCCGAAGGCCAGCAGCTCGCGGTGCGGCGCCTCGATGCCGACGTCGATCAGGCCGGCGATCGTCGCCGCGATGCGCGACTCCACGGCGCGGGCCGCGTCGGCGAACTCCTCCTCCTGGCGGGCGCCGCTCGAGAACAGCAGCCCGAACGCCGCCGGTTGCGCGTCGACGAACTGGAAGTACGCCCGGAAGCCTTCGAGGACGCGGAGGTACGGTTCCGCCTCGGCGGTGGCCCGCGTCGTGACCGTCTCGAGCAGCTCGGCGCCCACCGTCTCGATGAGCTCCCGGTACAGTTGGGCCTTGGACCCGAAGTGCTGGTAGAGGACGGGCTTGGTCACGCCGGCTTGATCGGCGATGTCCTCCATGGACGTGGCGTGGTAGCCGGCGGCCGCGAAGCACTCGAGGGCGACCGAGAGCAGCTGGCGGCGGCGGCGTGCCGCCGGCAACCGCGGTGCTCTGGCCTCGGTCGTCATCGGGGGCTTGGTCGGGTGATCGACAGCGGTGTCCACTCCTCGGCAGGGTATGCCACGGTCCTCGACTTGATCTGCGACCTCCCGGCCGCCGAGCCCTATCTTCATCACCTGGCCATGGCCAACATCGTTGCCGCTCCCGCGCACTTGGACGCGGAGGCAGCATCGCTCGACGCGACCTTGGTCAGCACTGACGGGCGCCTTCGCAGGGCAGCCTCTGGGATTGTCAACGTGGCCGAACCACACGAGTGACCCGCCCCGCAGCCCGATCGCGTCGCGGTGAGTGCTCGTCCGTGTGCCCTCGGCGGCGTTGGACGCAATAGCGGAAGCGAAGCCCGGTTGGGAGCCGGCGTCGGGGTCGACCCGGGTGCCCACCCACTACTCTCGCTGCTGGGGAGCGACGGAGGCGCCCCGTCTCTACCGTCGTCGGAGGTCCACGACCGCGATGCACGCAGGGCTCGAGCCAGGCCGTCCCCGGGACACCATCCGGGGGCCGTGGGGTTGCTGCCGGCAGCCGGCGACGACGGGGACGGCGCCGTGAGCTTCGCTGCGCAGCTGTGCGAAGGGCTCGACGGCGCCGGCTCCCCGGCGTTGCTCGAGCTCGCCGGCCTCCTGCTGCGAGCCCCGACGGGGGTCGGCTTCGTGTACGAGGTGCTGGACATCGTGGCGGCCCGCTTCGGGGTCGACGACGCCGTCTTGGTGACGGAGGAGACGGCGATCGGTCGCCAGGTGTTCCGCCTCGGCCGCCGCCCGCTCGGTGCGGGTGGCGAGAAGCAGGCCGCCCGGTCGTTGCTCGGCGCCCCGCCCGGCCTCTACACGTCGCCGCCCGGCACCGTCGACCGGGCGGTGGCGGCCTTCGTCACGGCCATGGCGAGCGCGGCCCTGAAGATGGATGTGCTCGGCCACGACGCCGGCCACGATCCGCTGACCGGACTGCTCAACCGCCGCAGCTACGAGCAGCAGCTCGCCGAGGCCGTGGCGCGCAGCCGCCGGTACGGATGGCCGTTCGCCCTCGTGCTCATCGACCTAGACGACTTCAAGGCGGTCAACGACGAGCTCGGCCATGCGGCCGGCGACACCGCTCTGCGCGCCATCGGCGTCGAGGTCCGCGCCGTGCTGCGGCGCGGCGACGTCGCCGCCCGCATCGGCGGCGACGAGTTCGCCCTCATCATCTTGAACGCCGACTCCCCCGCCGTGCTCGATCCCTTGGTGGAGAGGCTGCGCCCGAGGCTCGCCGAGGCGCTACCCGGTCGCGGCGTCCACTTCTCGGCCGGGGTCGCTTGCTTCCCGGCGGACGCGGAGGATGCCGTTCGACTGCAGCACCTCGCCGACGAGCGGCTCTACGCCGACAAGGCCGCCGGGTGACTCCTCCGGGTCACCCGGCGCTCGTCGACCCGGTGGCCGTCGACCGCCTCGAGCTGGAGCTCCGCCAGCTCGCAGGCATCACCTTCGTCGGCTTCGGCGAGCGCGACGGCGCGCTGGTCATCGAGATCGCTGCGATGGAGGGCTCGGACACCGCGGCGCTGCGGGCCGCGGTCGAGCGCATCGCGTCCGCGCTGCTCGACGGCAACCTCGTCGTGGAGGTCCTGGGCGAGCGCGGCGACGACCGCCGGGGCCAGCGGGTGCGCCTGCGGGTCGCCGGGCCCGTGGCGGCGACGGGCACCGTCGAGCTGCACCTGGCGTTCGGGCACCGGCGGACAGAGGTCGAGGCCGGCGCCGGCGACGCCATCGCCGCCGGCAGGGCGGTCGTTGCCGGCCTCGAGACCCTCGGCCTGCCTACCCCCTTTGGGGTGACCGCGGTCCACGAGCTGCCCTCGGAGCTGGGCTCGGGCATCCTCGTCCTGCTCGAGGACACCCGCACCGGGGAACACCGGCGTGGCCTCGCCCGGGGCGCCACGCCGGCGGAGGCGGCCGCGCGGGCCGTGCTCAACGCCCTCAACCGCTTCCTGCAGCCGGCGGCGCCCCCGGCCCCGGCCGGGGAGGACACGGTGGCCGGCTGAGGAGCCGACCGCTTGGTACTGGGCGTGCCCCGCTGGCTACGGTTGTCCCCTAGCCATGGATCCGGTGATCCGCCTCCGATCGGCCGTGGCCCTGGCAGGTCGGTTCCCCGTGCTGGCCGGCGTCGACCTCGACGTCTGGCCGTCGGAGATCGTCCTGTTGCAGGGTGCGAACGGCGCCGGCAAGACCAGCATCCTCCGGGCCTGTGCGGGCCTGCTGAGGGTGGTGGCCGGGGAGGCCGTCGTCCTCGGCGTGGACCTGGCCGCCGACCCCCGGCCTGTGCGGCGGCGGGTCGGCCTCCTCGGTCACGCGTCGGCCCTCTACGACGACCTCTCGGTGGCCGACAACCTGGCCTTCGCAGTGCGGGCCGCAGGAGGCGATCGGCGCCGGGTGGCGCCAGCCCTCGAGCGTCTCGGTCTCCTCGGGCGCCTACCTTCCACTCCCCTCGCGGCTCTGTCGGCCGGGCAGCGACGGCGCGTCGCTCTCGCAGTGCTCGTCGCACGCGACCCGGAGCTGTGGTTGCTCGACGAGCCCCACGCCGGCCTCGACGCCGAGCATCGTGACCTCCTGGACGCCCTCGTGCTCGACGCCACCGCCCGGGGCCGGACGGTCGTGCTCGCTTCCCACGAACGCCACCGTGCCCACGCCATCGCCGGCAGGATCGTGGAGGTCTCCGGGGGGGTGGCTGTCGCGCCCGCGGACCCGACCGGCGACGATCGGCCAGGGCGGGGGCCGTCGCCCGTGCCTGCCGTGGAGGCTGGGCATGTGGCGTGACGCCGTGCTCGTCGCCGGCAAGGACCTCCGCGTCGAGCTGCGCTCGCGGGTGACCACCAACCAGGTCGCCCCCTACGCCCTGATCGTGCTCCTGCTCTTCGGCTTCGCCTTCGACCAGGACCAGTACATCCTCACCCATGCCGGACCTGGGCTGTTCTGGGTCGCGGTCCTCCTCTGCTCCCTGCTCGCAATCCAGCGCAGCTTCGGGCTGGAAGCGGCCGACGGCGCCCGGGACGGCCTGCGGATGTCGGGGCTGGACGCCGCTGGGATCTTCCTCGGCAAGGCGCTCGCCGTCGCCGCCCAACTGGCCGTGCTCGAGGCCGTCCTGACCGGCGGGATCGTTGTCCTTTTCGGCGCGCGACTCGGCGACCCGCTGCTGCTCGGCGCGACGTGCGTGCTTGCCACCGTCGGGTTGGCGGCGGCCGGCACGGTCTACGGTGCCATGGCGGCGGGGCTGCGGGTCCGCGAGACCCTGCTGCCGTTGTTGCTGCTCCCTGTCGTGGCTCCCGTGCTCCTCGGTGCGACGCAGGCCTGGCTGGCAGCCGCCGGCCTGTCCAGCGGTGGCGGGTGGCGATGGCTGACGCTGCTCGCTGCGTTCGCTGCGATCTACGTGGCTCTCGGGGTGCTCGGTTTCGGAACCCTCCTGGAGGAAGCATGAACTACAAGTCACTGTCGGCACGGCCGACGTCCAACCGTGCGACTGTTGTCGTCGGCGGCCTCACCCTCGTCGGCCTCGGGGTGTTGCTCGTGCTCGGGCTGGTCGTGTCGCCGCCCGACACGGTGCAGGGCGAGACGGTACGGCTCATCTACATCCACCCGGCCAGCGCCACCATGGCCTATGCCGGCTTCGGCCTGTGCGCCCTGGGCAGCCTCGCCTACCTGTGGCCCCGCACCCGCAGCCTGCGCTGGGACCGCTTCGCCGGCGCCTCGGCCGAGGTGGGGGTGGCGTTCTGCGTCACGTGCATCGTCTCCGGCTCGATCTGGGGTCGGTACTCCTGGGGTGTCTGGTGGACGTGGGATGCCCGCCTCACCCTCACAGCCCTGCTGCTCGCCGTCTTCCTCGGCTACCTCGCCCTCAGGCGCACCGGCGGCGACCCCGTCGGCCGCGCCAAGCGCTGCGCCGTGGCGGCCCTTTGCTGCTTCCTGGTGGTCCCCGTCGACCACGAGGCGACGAACTGGTGGGTCACCCTGCACCAGAAGGACACCCTCTTCCGCATCGGGAAGGCGCCGTTGATCCACGGCTGGCAGCTGACGACGATGCTGCTGTCGTTCGTCGTGTTCGGCCTGCTGTTCACCTGGATGCTGTTGCACCGGCTCGGCATCGAAGCCCTCGAGGACCGCATCGAGGAGGAGGGCTACGTCTGGGCCATCGCCGAGCGCCGCGCCGAGGGGGTGGCACAGGTGCCGACCACCGGCCCCAGGCGTCCCCTGCCGGGCTCAGGACTGGCCGGCGGGCCTGCGGCACCCACGATGCGCGCTGCGATGCCCCCAGGGGAGGGCCGGTGAGCGCCGCAACAGGCGGGTGGGACTACGTGGCGGGCGGCTACGGCGCCACCGTCGTCCTGCTGGGCGGCTACGTGGTTCTCCTCCGCCGGCGTGCCCGCGTCCTCGCTCGTCACCTGCCGGCGCTGGCGTCGACACCGACGGCCCAGGAGCCGCCGGCGGCCCAGGAGCCGCCGGCGGGCCAGGAGCCGGGATGACGGTGCCGGAGCCGCCGGCGCGGCGGTGGGACGACGACCCCGAATCCGGCGACGCGCTCACGCCGGGCTCGCCGGACGTCGCCGCCGCTCGGGCCCTCCTCCAGGCGGCCGCCACCCCCCGCCCCCGCCAGCGCGACTGGCTCGGCAGCCGCCGCAGGCAGGCCGTGGCCGCCTGCGTTGTCCTCGGCGCCGTCGGCTTCCTCGCCTTCCAGGGCCTCACGAACGCCACCCAGTACTTCCTCACCACCAAGCAGGCCGTCGCCCGTCGAGCTCAGCTCGGCTCCAGGCCGTTCCGCATCGAGGGAACCGTCGAGCACGACGTGCGCCAGACCCCGCCGACCATCCGCTTCGACATCTACGACGCTGGCGTCACCGTGCCCGTCGTGAGCTCCGGGTCGCCCCCGCAGCTGTTCCGCCCGGGCATCCCGGTCGTGCTCGACGGGCACTGGCAGGGCACGGTGTTCGCCAGCGACCAGATCATGGTCAAGCACAGCGCCAGCTACACCGCCGCCCACCCGGGTCGGCTCGAGTCCCAGCTGCCTCGCCACTCGAAGCGGTAGGGGGAAGCAATGCTCGACTCCGCCGTCGGCCAGGCCGGCGTCATCGTTGCCCTCGTCGCCGCCCTGATGGGTGCGGCGACGCTGGTGCGCGGGCTGCGAAGCGGGCGCACCGAGCTCCTCCGCCGGGGTCGCACCTACGTGTGGGTGATCCTGCTCGGCGCTGTGGTGGCCACCGCAGCCATGCAGCACGCCCTGATCACCCACGACTTCCGGCTCCTCTACGTCGACCAGAACGACAGCCTGCAGACGCCGCTGGTCTACCGCGTCACCGCCATGTGGTCGGCGTTGCAGGGCTCGATCCTGCTCTGGGCCCTCATCCTCTCCCTCTACCTCGCGGCGCTGGCCGTGCACTTCCGCGCCCGGGTCACCGACCCGCTCGTCGGGTGGGCGTCGGCGGTCGGCTACCTCATCGCCGCCTTCTTCTTCGGCCTCATGGCGACGGCGTCCAACCCGTTCGTCACGGTGAGCGGCGTCCCCCCGCGGAACGGCCCCGGCCCGGACCCGCTGCTGCAGGAGCGCATCCTCGTCGCCTTCCACCCGCCGATGCTCTACCTCGGTCTGGTGGGCATGACCGTGCCGTTCTGCTTCGCCGTCGCCAGCCTCATCACCGGGCGCCTCGGCGAGGGCTTCATGGTCGAGACGCGCCGCTGGACCCTGACAGCGTGGATGTTCCTCTCCGGCGGGATCGTGCTCGGTGCGTGGTGGAGCTACGACGTGCTCGGCTGGGGCGGCTACTGGGCGTGGGACCCGGTGGAGAACGCCGCCCTCCTGCCGTGGCTCACCGCCACCGCCTACCTCCATTCGGTGATGGTCCAGGAGCGGCGGGGGATGCTGCGCGTCTGGAACCTGTCACTCGTCCTGTCGACGTTCAGCCTCACGATCCTCTGCACCTTCCTCACCCGCTCCGGGGTGCTGGCCTCCGTGCACGCCTTCTCGAGCTCCGACATCGGTCCCGAGCTCCTGGCCTTCTTCGGGCTTGTGCTGGCCACAGCCGTCGGGTTGCTCGCCTGGCGGGGCGACCGCCTGCGCTCCCCGGGGGCCATCGACTCGCCCCTGTCGCGAGAAGGCGCCTTCCTCGCCAACAACCTGCTGTTCGGCGCGTTCGCGGTCGTGGTGCTGCTCGGCACCGTGTTCCCCCTGATCGTCCAGGCGCTCGACAACAGCCAGATCACCGTCGGCGGGCCCTACTTCAACACCATGACCTTGCCGATCGTGGTGTGCCTGCTGTTCTTGATGGCGGTGGCGCCGGTGCTGCCGTGGCGGAAGGCCACCGCCGAGCTGCTCGGGCGCCGGCTGAGGTGGCCGGCGATCGGCGCGGTCGGGACCCTCATCGCGTGCGTCCTCGCCGGCGTGCGGGGGGTCGACCCGCTGCTCGCGTTCTGCCTCGGGGCCTTCGCCGGCGGCTCAGCCCTGCGCCAGCTGGCGCTGGCCACCCGCCGTCAGGGCTGGCGCGGCTTGGTCGGGCGGTCCAACGGAGGCATGGTCGTCCACCTCGGCATCGTCATCATCGCTGTCGCCTTCGCCGCCAGCCACTCCTACGAACACCAGACGACGCTCACCCTGAGGCCCGGGCAGACCGCCGTCTACCAGGGCCAGCACCTCACCTACCTCGGCATGCAGGACGTGAGTGGCCCCAACCACACGGGGATCGCTGCCCGCGTGCGCTTGGACGGGCACACGGAGCTGCCTGCGATCAACGACTACCCGATGTCGGGCAACGACGCGGTGCAGACGCCGGCGATCCTGAGCACGCCGCTCCACGACGTGTACCTGACCCTCGCCACCACGGCGACAGGCGTCGGCCCCGTCTCGATCGGTGTGATCGTCGAGCCTCTCGTCAGCTGGGTGTGGATCGGCGGCCTGGTCGTGGTGGTAGGCGCTGCGCTCGCCGCCTTCCCAGGAGCGCGCCGCCGCCGCAGCACCCCCGCCTCCGCGCCCGCCGCCCGCCAGCCCCGTCGGGGAGCCGCCGAGCCGGTCACCGCCGCCAGTCCGTCGTGACCGCCCCTGCGACCGTCGCCCCCGTCCCGGCGCGCCGCCGGCTTGTGCTGTGGGTGGCCGTCGGCATCGGCTCCGTGCTGGCGGCTCTCGTCACCGTGCTCGCCCTCGTCGGGTCACCCCCGGACACGAGCCAGCTCCTCGGCCGGCCGGCGCCGGCCGTGGCTGGCAGCAACCTCGGTGGCGGCCGCCCGGTGTCGCTTCGCAGCTACGCCGGCCGGTGGGTCCTCGTGGACTTCGCCGCCAGCTGGTGCGTGCCGTGCCAGCAGGAGCTGCCCAAGCTGCAGGCCTTCGCCCGCAGCGCCGCCCGCTACCACGCCGCGCTGATCACCGTCGCCGAGTCCCCCAGTGACGGCCCGGCGCTGGCACGCTACATGTCGGCCCACGGCGCCCACTGGCCCGCGGTGCAGGATCCGCAGGCGGTGGTCTCCTACGGTGTCACGGGCATCCCCACCGTGTTCCTCGTGGACCCGGACGGCATCATCGTCGGCTATTACCCATCGGGCGTGTCCCCGTCGGGCCTCGACTCGTTCATCCGGGCTGCCGGCGCGTCGGGGGTGCCGTGAGGGGCGCTGGCTCCAGCCGCCCGCCGGCGTCCCGACTCCGGCGCTGGGCGGTGTGGGTGGTCCTGCTCGTCGCGGCGGCCGTCGCCCTGGCTGTCGGCGCCCAGCCCGGAACGGTCCGCCCGAGCCTGGCGCAGAGGACCCTGGCACTCGCCTCCGAGGTCCGCTGCCCCGTCTGCGTCGGCGAGACCGTGGCCGACTCGTCGGCTCCGGCGGCGGTGACGTTGCGCGACGACATCCACCGTGAGCTGGCGGCGGGGGAGAAGCCGGCAGCGATCCTCGCCGGCATCGAGTCCGTGTACGGACCGGGCATCCTCGAGAAGCCGAGGGCGACGGGCATCGGGCTCTTCCTGTGGCTCGTGCCGGTCCTGGTGGTCCTTGCCGCCGGCGGTGGCCTGGCGGCGGGGTTCGCATGGTGGGGCCGCCAGCGGCGCTCCGACCCGGCGAGCCCCGGCGACCACGACCTCGTGGCCGAGTTCCTCCGAACCGCCGGCGCAGGCACGCCTCAGGCGGCTGCTGAGGAGGGTGGGTGAGGCGGCCGGCCGCAGGTGACGTGCGGGTGGAGCACCGGCGGGGGCCGCGCCCGGTCGGCGACGAGGTCGGCGAGGAGGCCGGCGGCGTCGCGTCGGGTCAGGACCCGGTGGCGGCCGCCCCGTCCCGGCGCGCGCTGGTCGAGGAGCGGGACTTCCTCCTCCGCTCGCTGCGCGATCTCGACGCCGAACGCTCCGCCGGCGACCTCGACGACGCTGACTACACCGCCCTCCGGGAGGACTACACACGGCGCGCCGCCGACGTGCTCCGCCGGATCGAGCAGCTCGACGCGCCGCAGGAGCCGGCCCCTCCGCCGGCGGAGGCGACCGAGCCACCCGTGCCGGAAGACCCGGAGCCGGCGCCACCCCTCCGGGGTGGCCGCCGCACCACCGTCCGGCGGGGTGCCATCGCCCTGGGCGTCGTGCTGTGCATCCTCGGTGCTGGCTGGGCTGCGGCGGCGGAGTCGGGTGTGCGGCTGCCGGGAGCAACGATCACGGGCGACGCCGTGGGGGCCCAGAAGATCGCCGGCGAGCTCGTGGCCGCCGAGCAGGCCGTCTCGGCCGGCCACCTGGTGCAGGGCTTGCGGGACTACCAGGCCGTCCTCGACGTCGAGCCGGACAACCCGGTGGCGCTCACCGGCTACGCCGCCATCCTCGTCGCCTCCGACCAGGCCGGTCTCGTCGCCCGCGCCGCCGTGATGCTCGCGAAGGCGGAGCACGCCGACGCCGCCTACGTCCCGGCCTACGCCTACCTGGGGCGGGCGATGGTGCTCCTCGGCGACTACGCTCCGGCCGTCCGGCAGCTACGGACCTTCCTCGCAGACCAGCCGACCGGGCCGCTGTCGAGCGAGGCCCGCAGCCTCCTCGCCTACGCCCGGGCGCACGCGTCGTCACCCCGCTCCGGTGCAACCGGAGCGGGGTGAGCCTCCCGGCGACCCGGCCGCACGGCTCACACGAGGGTCACGCAGGCGGCGTCGCCACGGGCCCGCGAACCGCTGTCGTCGAGCACCGTGGCGCCGGAGAGCCCGGCCAGCATCCCACGCACCATCCCCCGGTCGACAGCGCAGATCACGGGGTGCTGGCGCGCCGTGTCGAAGAAGGGGCAGCTCTCCTTGATGAGCGCCAGCGACCCGCCCCGCGCCTCGGCGTGGGCCTCGAAGCCGTGCGCCGTGAGGGCATCGGCGATCGCGTGGAGCGCGACCCGGGACGACCGCTGCCCCTCGCCGCTCGACATGTCCGCCGCCAGGCGGTGCCCGTACTCCTCGCCCACCTGCTCGGCCATCGACTCCGCCTGCCCGGCGGGCAGCAACGCCAGCGCCCGGCCCAGGAGGACGACGAGCAGGTCGTTGCCCCGCTTCGGCGGGGTGAGCGGCGCACCCCCCGCCGAGGGGCGATACCGCTTCGAGGGGCGGCCGGCCCCGCCGCCGCTTCGCGGCACGAACACGCTCAGGTAGCCGCCCGCCGCCAGCTTGTCGAGGTGGTGGCGGGCCACGTTGGCGTGCAGGTCGAAGTGGGCGGCGACCTCCGAAGCAGTCACCCCCTCCGGTCGCTCCCGCACGTGCAGGTAGATGCGCCGGCGCGTCGGATCGCCGAAGGCGGAGGTGACGGCGCTCACCGCGGCCGAGAACTGGTCGTCGCTCAGCACCTCGCCCTCCCGGTCCAGCGACGTCACGCAGGTACTCTACCTGTCGAGGTAGTGCCGACCCGGTGGCGCCGCATGGCGAGCGCCCGGGAGAGGAGATGCAGCATGGCGCTGAGCGAGCGGGACGTGATCGAAGCCCTGCGACCCGTGACCGACCCGGAGCTCGGGGTGAGCATCGTGGTGCTCGACATGGTGAAGGCGGTGTCGATCCGGGCCGGCCACGTCTCGGTCACCGTGGCGCTCACCGTGGCGGGCTGCCCCCTCCGGGAGGAGATCACCCGCCGGGTCACCGACGCGCTGCAGTCCTTGGAAGGAGTGCGGGAGGTTTCGGTGGAGCTGACCGTGATGTCGACCCAAGAGCTCGCCACCGTCCGCCAACGCCTGCAGGAGGTTCGAGGCCAGGCCAACGGTGCTCCTTCCCACGGCGCCGCCCCCCTCGGCCACGAGTCGGGCCGCATCAGCGAGATCGCCCGCCCCGGCAGCCGCACCCGCGTCATCGGGATCACCTCGGGCAAGGGCGGGGTGGGGAAGTCCTCGGTGACGGTCAACCTGGCCGTCACCCTCGCCCGCACCGGCTACGGCGTCGGTGTCCTCGACGCCGACGTCTACGGGTTCTCGGTGCCGGGCATGCTCGGCCTCGACGCCGCTCCTACCGTGCGCGCCGAGAAGATGGTCCCGCCGGTCGCGTACGGGGTCAGGACCATGTCGATCGGGTTCTTCGTCGAGGAGGACCAGCCGGTGATGTGGCGAGGACCGATGCTGCACAAGGCCCTCGAGCAGTTCCTGGTGGACGTGGACTGGGACGAGCCGGACTTCCTCCTCGTCGACATGCCGCCCGGCACCGGGGACGTGGCCCTCTCGATGGCGCAGTACCTCCCCGCGTCGGAGGTGTACGTGGTGACCACGCCGCAGCCTGCTGCCAGGCGGGTCGCCCAGCGTGCCGCCTACATGGCCCGCAAGATCAACCTGCCACTGCGCGGTGTCATCGAGAACATGAGTTGGTTCACCGCCGGTGACGGCACCCGCTACGAGTTGTTCGGTGCGGGCGGTGGCGAGCAGCTGGCCGGCGAGCTGGGCGTGCCGTTGCTCGGGCGGATCCCGCTGGTGCCGGCCATCCGGGAGGGTGGCGACGTCGGGCGCCCGGTGACGGTCACCGACCCCGGAGGCGAAGCGGCGCTGGCGTTCGCCTCCGTCGCCGGCGAGATAGCCGCCCGCGGCCGGTCGAGGATCTTCCGGCCGGAGCTCACGATCACCGGCTGAGCACCCGCCCCGAGGGCTCGCTCAGGAGGTCGTCACCCAGTCCGGCACCTGTCCGACCCCATCGGATAGCGGCTCCGGTACCCTCGGCCTCGATGGACCGAGCGCAGGTCTGGGCCGCGACCATGTCGGGCCAGGCGGAGGAGGGCGGGGTGGTGCGCGCCCATGCCTGCGAGACCGTGCCGCCGATCATGGCTTCGGTCATCGACCGGCCCACCCGCGAGGAGGTCGAGGACCGGTCGCTGGCCGCCGGCGCCACCCGGGCCGCCGGCGCCGGCAACCGTGCCCAGCCCGAGGAACCCGACCCGCTGCGCACCTGCTTCGAGCGCGACCGCGATCGCATCCTGCACTGCGCGCCGTTCCGGCGGCTGGCGGGCAAGACGCAGGTGTTCGTCTTCCCCCGCGACCACCAGCGGACGCGGCTCACCCACGCCCTCGAGGTGGCGCAGGTCGCCACCGCCGTCGCCCGGGCGGTCGGCCTCAACGTCTCGCTCACCGAGGCCATCGCCCTCGGGCACGACTGCGGTCACGGACCCGGCGGCCACGCCAGCGAGGACGCCTTCGCTCCTTACGTGCCCGGCGGCTACGACCACGCCATCTGGGGCGCTGACGTAGTCCTGGCCCCCCTCAACCTGTGCGCCGAGACCCTCGACGGCATACGGCACCACTCCTGGTCGCTGCCCAGCCCCCGCACGGCGGAGGGCGTCGTGGTCAGCTGGGCCGACCGTTGCGCCTACTGCGCCCACGACCTCGAGGACGCCGCCAGCGCTGGCATCGTCGAGGCCGCCCAGCTTCCCGAATCGGTCGCCGCCGTCGTCGGCCGGACCCGCCCGGCCCAGCTGCGCGCGTTCATCGACGCCCTCGTCGAGTGCATCCGCACGACCGGGCGCGTCGGGATGCTACCAGCGCCCGCCGCTGCCCTCGCCGAGCTGCGACGGTTCAACTACGAACGCATCTACACCCAACCGTCGTCGACCTCGCAGGGACGCGCCGTCGTCGCAGTCCTGCGCGCCCTGGTCGACTACTACGCCGAGGACCCGTCCCGCCTCCCGGACCCGCAGCACCGACCCCCTTCCGGCACGGACGCCGTCCTGCGGGCCGTCACCTACGTGGCGGGGATGACCGACCGCTTCGCCTTCGAGGCGGCTGTCACCCGCCTCGGCTGGGACCCTGCCCGCCTCCCGCGAGGCTTCGACGTCCCCGCCGCCGGCTGAGCGGCCCGAGCACGGTCTTGTCCCGTGCCGATGCGCAGGGTGGAGAAGGTGGATGCGCTCGCCCGGCTGGCGCTCTTCGAGCACTGCACACGGCGTGACTTGACGGCGCTGGCGTCCGTCGGCGTCGAGGAGGACTTTCCCCCCGGTGCCGTACGATGGCCCGACCCCCGAGAAGGAGCGCTAGGACGTGGACGTTCGCATCGGCGTCATCCAGACCCCCAAGGAGATCGAACTGGAGCTCGGCGACGGCCAGGACGTCGACGTCGTCACCCACCAGGTCGAGGAAGCGCTCAGCTCCGAGCACGGAGTCCTCTGGATGACCGACCGCCGCGGCCGGCGGGTCGGAGTCCCGGCGAGCAAGGTGGCCTACGTGGAGCTCGACGCCGGCCACGAGGCTCGCCGGGTCGGATTCGGCGTCGCCATCAACCGCTAGCCGCCGGGCCCGTTCGTGGTCGACCTGCTGGACCGGCGCTTGGTCTTTGTCACGGGCAAGGGCGGGGTCGGAAAGACCACGGTCGCTGCCGCCCTCGCCGCCCTGGCTGCCGGCCGGGGCCGGCGTACCCTCGTGTGCGAGGTCGACGCCAAAGGCAACATGGCTGACTTCTTCGAGACCGGGCCGACGCAGTTCGAGGAGCGCCGGATCGCTCCCAACTTGTGGGCCATGTCCATGGACACCGAGGCGTCCCTCCGCCAGTACCTTGCCCTCCAGCTGCACCTGCCGATGTTCGCAGCCATCGGACCGCTCGCGAGGATGCTGGACTTCGTCGCCTCGGCCGCGCCGGGCGTGCGCGAGATCGTGACCGTCGGCAAGCTGTGCTGGGAGGTGCGCGAGCGCCACTACGACACCGTTGTCGTCGACGCCTCCGCCTCCGGCCACATCGTCAGCCAGCTGTCCGCCCCAGAGGCCATCAACCAACTGGTGCAGGTCGGCCTCGTCCGCCAGCAGACGGGCTGGATGCTCGACATCCTCGGCGACCCGGCCACCACCGGCCTGGTGGCGGTGGCCACCCCCGACGAGATGCCGGTCAGCGAGACCCTCGAGCTGGTCGGGCGCGTCCGTGGGGAGACGAACGTGGACCTGGCGGCCGTCGTCGTCAACCGGGTCCTGCCCGAGTTGTTCAGCCGCAGCGAAGAGGCCCTCTTCGGGCGCCTCGGCGAGCCGCGCGTCACCGCCTCCCTCGACGCCGAGCTCGCCTCGCCGTCGCGCCCGCTGCTCGACGCCGCCCGGCTGATGGTCACCACCCGGCGCAGCCGGACCGAGCACTTGGAGCGGCTGCGCGCCGGGACAGATCCAGCGGTGCCGCTGCTCTACGTGCCCTACCTGTTCATCCGCTCCCACGGCATGCGGGCGACCCATCAGGTCGCCGACGCCCTGGCGGCGGAGCTGGGGTACTGAAGTGGTACGGGGCACCCAGGCCGACGGCGGCGTCCACTCGCTCGATGCCCTCTACGCGGCCAAGGAGATCGTCATTGTCTGCGGCTCCGGCGGCGTCGGCAAGACCACCACCGCCGCCGCCACGGCGGCCATGGCTGCCGTCCACCACGGCGGCCGGGTGCTCGTGGTCACCGTCGACCCCGCCCGGCGGCTGGCCGACGCGCTGGGCATCGGCGGGTTCGGCAACGAGGCCCGCCAGGTGCCGCCCGATGCCTTCGCCGCCGCCGGCGTCGAGCCGCGCGGCGAGCTGTGGGCCGCCATGCTCGACGCTCGCCAGAGCTGGGACGCGCTCGTCCGCCGCCACGCCCCAGACGCGCAGACCGAGCGCCGGATCCTCGAGAACCCGCTGTACCAGAACATCGCGGGCAAGTTCGTCCAGAGCCATGACTACATCGCCATGGAGCGGCTGTACGAGCTGCACACCGAGGGCCGCTACGACCTGATCGTCGTCGACACCCCACCGACGCGCAACGCGGTCGACTTCATCGAAGCGCCGGCGCGCATGGCGGAGTTCTTCTCCTCCCGGCTGCTGCGGCTCCTGATCGTCCCGTACCGCAGGCGGGTCGTGAACCTCGCCAGCCGGCCCTTCTACCAGGTCGCCGACCGCATCCTCGGCTCGCAGTTCCTCTCGGACATCGCCGAGTTCTTCATCCTCTTCCAGACGATGTACGGCGGCTTCGTGGCCCGGGCGCGGGCGGTCGAGCGACTGCTCCACGACAAGCGGACGACGTTCGTCGTCGTCAGCACCCTCGAGGCCGCTCCGGCCCACGAGGCCGAGCTCTTCCTGCAGGTCCTGCGATCCAAGCGCTTCCACGTCGGCGCCTTGGTGCTCAACCGGGTGCTGCCGCCGTACCTCCTCGACCCCGATGGCGGGGCGGCGGCTTCGCGCCTCGTCGCCGGCGCCCCCGACATCGCCCGCCGGCTCGCTCCTCTTCTCGACGCCGGCGAGCCATCGGTCGAGCGGATCCTGACCGAGGTAGGAGAGGCCTATCGCAACCTGCGGGTGGTCGCGAAGGCCGAGGCGGCCGAGCGGGAGGAGCTGGCCGCCGTGCCCGACGTCGTTGCCACCGCCCCCGAGCTCGACGCCGACATCCATGACCTCGCCGGCCTGCTGCGGCTCGGCATGCTGATCTGGAACTGATCTGGCACCGATCCGGAGCTCTCGGGAGTCGCCTTGGCAACCGTAACCGACCTTCTCGAGGAGCACACCTCCTACGACGCCGCCGTCGTCGGTCACCTGCAGAGGCTGGTGGCGTCGTGGGGAACGCTCTCGGACCTCTGCTTCGCTGACCTGCTCCTGTTCGCACCGGTCGACTGGGCGACGGACCGCTTCGTGATCCTCGGGCAGGTCCGGCCCACCACCAACCGAACCCTCCACCTCGACGATCTCGTCGGCAGGGTCGTATTCGAGCACGAGCGACCTCTCGTCGGCCGGGGATGGCGCCTCGGGGCCGTCGTCGAGGGCGAGATCGACATCACGAGCCGCAACGAACGCGCCCGGATGGTCTGCATCCCCGTCCGCTGGCGAGGCGAGCTGGTCGCGGTGCTGACCCGTGAGTCTGCGCTGTCGGTCGGCCGTCGCCCCGGCGAGCTGGAGCGGGCGTACGTCGAAGTCTTCGACCGGCTGGCGAGGATGATCGCCAGCGGGGAGTTCCCGTTCCCCGTCGACGAGGAGGGTGAGGCGCCACGCGTCGGCGACGGCGTCATGGTCCTCGACGCCAGCGGTCGGGTGGAGTTCGCCTCCCCCAACGCCGTCAACGCCTTGCACCGCCTCGGCCTCTACAACTCGATCGAAGGTGCCCGGCTTGACGAGACGGGTCTGACGGAGGCCCAGAACGCCGTGGAGGTGGCGTTCGCGCAGCAGCTGCCGGCGTCCCAGGAGGTGATCAAGGGTCCCGACGCCGTGGTGATCATCCGCTGCGTCCCTCTTCTCGACCACGGCAACGTCACCGGTGCGTTCGTGCTGCTGCACGACGTCACCGAGCTGCGCCGCCGGGACCGCCTTTTGCTGTCCAAGGACGCTGCCATCCGGGAGGTCCACCATCGCGTCAAGAACAACCTCCAGACCATCTCGTCGCTGCTCCGCCTCCAGGCACGCCGCTTGCCGGCGGGTGCAGGTCGTCACGCGCTCGAGGAAGCCGAACGCCGTGTCCGCTCCATAGCGGTCGTCCACGAGATCCTCTCGCGCGACACTACCGACCAGGTGCACTTCAACGACATCCTCCCGTCGCTGCTCCGGATGGCCGAGGACCTTGCCTCGACCGACGCACCGCTGCGCATCACGACCCGGGGCGATGCCGGCAACCTCCAGGCCGCCCTGGCGACACCGCTCGCTGTGGTGATCACCGAGTTGCTGCAGAACGCCGCCGAGCACGCCTTCCCCGAAGACAAAGGCGCATCCGGGGAGCTGCGGGTGGACGTCGAACTGGTCCGGCGGGACCGGGAGCTCTCCGTCACCGTGCGGGACAACGGGGTCGGCCTGCCGGCAGGGTTCCAGATCGAGCAGAGCGCGAGCCTGGGTCTCTCCATCGTCCGCAGCCTCATCGGAACCCAGCTCGGGGGGCACATCGACATGCGCACCGACGGGGGGACCGTCGTCGAGCTGACCATCCCGCTCGACGTGGTGGACGAGGATCTCGAGCGCCTTTAGGCCCCTTCAGGCCGGGGTGGGTGGCGTGGGTGGCGAGTTGCCCCCCCGCCCGGCTGCCAGCGCAGCGGTGGTCTGCGCGCCCGGGGCGCGGCCGGCTACGACGCCGCGAGCCGCTGGCGGCCGAGCCAGCTCTTGCGCAGCTTCCGCCGCTCCTCCTCGGAGGTGCCGCCCCAGATCCCCGACTCCTGGTTGGTCGCGAGCGCGAACTCGAGGCAGGCCTGACGTGCCGCGCACTCGTGGCACACGGCCTTCGCCGCCGCGATCTGCTCCAGCGCCAGGCCGGTCGTCCCTACCGGGAAGAACAGATCCGGGTCGGTATCTCGGCAGGAGGCTCGCTCGCGCCAGTCGTCGAGATCCCACTCGATGCTGCGGCTCCAGGTGAGCGCCAAGACATGCCTCCGGCAGGTTTGTGAAAACTTTCACGTACCCGGCCAGCTACGCGTGCCGTTCACGTGGTGGTGGAGTCACTGTACGGCGGGTGCCCCTCAGGTGCAAGGGATGTGGAACCGTTGTTTGCCCAACAAAGCGGGGTGGTGCTCGCCATCGCCCGGGGCTGCGTGCTCCCGGCCCGCACGCGCGGGCTGCGGAGCGGGGAGGCTGCCGGTCCACCTACCGGGTACCCGGCAGATGGGCGTGGGGGAGGACCAGCCGCATGGCGTCGGGCACGTAGCGCACGACCAGCCGGTCGACCTCCCCGACATGGTCGCCGTCCACCTGGTAGGGCAGGGGACGGTGGCCGACGAGCTCGATCGTGGCGATGCCGCGGCCGGCGACCACACGCCGGCCGCCGGCCAAGGCACCGCCCCGCATCGCCGACAGGGTGACGCCGAGCAGGGTCGGCAGCCCGATCGACCGGAAGGCGACCACGCCGAGGCCGTCGCCGAGGCGCAGCCCGGGTAGAAGGTCGATGGGGCGTTGGTTGAAGTACGTGTAGGGGCCGGTGTTGAGGCAGACGGCGAGCAGGCCGTCGAGTCCGTCGAGCGCGGCGGCGCCGGCCGGCCTCACGGCCCGGCCACCCCCACCGTCGTCGCCGTCGCCTCCCACATGGATCGTGAACCACGGCCGCGACCGGTCGACGCCCCGAGCCCACGTCGAGACCGCAGCCGTCACGAACACCGCCGAACCGAGGAAGCGCTTGGCGCCCGCCCGCTTCTCCACCTCGGCCACCACGGCGGCGTCGTAGCCGGCGCCGACGTGGAACAGGAAGTACCGGCCGTTGGCCTGGCCGAGACCGACGGTCGGGAAGTCACCTGCGGCGAGCGCCGGCAGCAGCTCGCCGGTGGCCTCGATCGGATCATTGGTCATGCCGAGGCTCCGCGCGAACACGTTCGTGCTCCCTCCGGGGAGCACGGCGAGGGCCGTGCCGGTGCCTACGAGGCCGTTGGCCGCCTCGTTGAGGGTCCCATCGCCACCGAGCACGACGACGACGTCGGCGCCCTCCGTCGCGGCGCCCTGGGCCAGCCGGGTGGCGTGGCCCCGCCGGCTCGTCGAGGCGACGGTCACGGCGTGGTCGGCCGCGAGCGCCTTCTGGATCACCACCCGAGCCCTGGCGGTGACCGACGACGCCGACGCGTTGACGACGAACAGGATGCGCATACGGGTCCCCGACTATTGGACGCGCCAGCTCGGACCGCTTGTCAGGAGGACTCTGCCGACGTGCGGAGCTGGGCGACGCTGCGGGCGAGCAGCCGGGACACGTGCATCTGGGAGATGCCGAGCCGGGTGGCGATCTCCGACTGGGTGAGACCGTCGAAGAAGCGGAGGTGGAGGATGAGCTGCTCCCGCTCGGGGAGCTGGCGGAGGAGGGGGGAGAGGGTGGCCCGGCGCTCGGCGTCCTCGATCGCCGGGTCGTCGGCGCCGATGCGCGAGCCGAGGGTCTCGCTCTCGCCGTCTCCGGAGACGGGGGCGTCGAGCGAGGCGAAGCGGTAGGCCTGGCCGGCCTCGAGGGCCTCGAGGACTTCTTCTTCGGAGACCTCGACCTCGGCCGCCAGTTGGGCGATGGTGGGTGAGCGGCCGAGCTCCTGGCCGAGCGTGGCGACCACCTTGCCGAGGCGAAGGTAGAGCTCCTGCATACGCCGGGGCGCCCGGATGGCCCAGCCCTTGTCCCGGAAGTGGCGCTTGAGCTCGCCGACGAT
>JAKAQB010000041.1 GCA_021811865.1 Actinomycetes bacterium
TCCGATCTACGACGAGATAGCTGCGTCGCTGCGCGCGGCTCGATTGGCTGCGCGCGGTTGCAGGCGCCGGCCTGGCGCGACGGCCTGCCGGACGCAGCGCGATTGGATCAATCAGGTAGCCTACGGAGGATACGGAGGCTGCCGCACGCCGCGCCGGTCTGCTCCTCCCACCTCCCTGAGCGGATGGCGTCGCAGTACAACTCGTACGGCGGTCGGCCGCCGTCGGCAGGATCGGGGAACACGTCGTGTATGGCGAGGGTGCCGCCGGCGGCGACCTTGGGGCTCCAGGAGTGGTAGTCGGCCCAGGCGACCTCCCGGCCGTGACCACCGTCGATGAAGAGGAAGGCCAGCGGTCGCCCCCACATGGCGGCGACCGTCGTGGACTCGCCCACCACCAGGACCACGTGAGGTTCGAGGCCGGCGGCTTCGAGGGTCCGGCGCGCGAAGGGCAGGGTGTCCATCCGGCCGGTGCGGCGATCTACGACCTCCGGGTCGTGGTGCTCCCACCCCGCCTGGTTCTCCTCCGAGCCACGGTGGTGATCGACGCTCACCGCCACCGTCCCCATCGCCGCAGCCGCCGCGCCCAGGTACACCGCCGACTTCCCGCAATAGGTCCCGACCTCCAGCAGGGGTGCTCCAGGCACGGCGGCGGCCGCCGCAACGGCGGCCCCGTGCAGCGCCCTGCCTTCGTCCTCCGGCATGAAGCCCTTCGCTGACCGGGCGGCCAGCAGTTGCTCGGGCTCGGGTGTGAGCAGTGGCTCGGGTGTGAGCAGTGGCTCGGGTGTGAGCAGTGGCTCGGGTGTGAGCAGTTGCTCGGGCGTCAACCGGGGACCCGGGTGCGACCGTCGAGCGAGGGAGGCAGATCGTGGGGACGCGTTGCGAAGAGGATCTTGTTGAAGATGATGAACTTGACCACCCACAGCACTCCAAAGGCCGCGACGTAGACGACGGCGATGATGCCCGTCCGCTCCAGGTGTGCCAGCCCGCTGTTCCGGAGGCCCGACTCGGTCAGTTTCACGGCGTAGGTGGAGAATCCCCATCCGATGAACGCGAGGACCCAGAACGGCATCACCTCCTTCCACAGGTGGCCCCGGCCGGTCTTGCCCCACGCCCACTTCCGGTTCATCTCATAGGAAGGGACCGTCGCGATCCCCGTCGCCAGGGTGCTGGACACGACCGCGCCGAGCCGTAGCAGGCCGTCGAAGACGACGAGCAGGGTGACGCTGGCGACGACGGCGACGACCGAGGCCATCGAGTAGCGGAACATCTTCCGGCCCTGCGGGGTCCGCAGCAGCGCACGTGCGGTGGACACGAGCCCGGACACCAGTACACCGTACCAACGAGAGGGCTGCGCACGGGGAGCGGGCTGATAGGGCCGGTGACCGGGGTCCCGGCTCGTTGCCACCACCGAGTCCGCCGGCTACTTGCGCTGCTCGAGCGGTAGGTACTCCCGGCGGTCGGTGCCGACGTAGAGCTGACGAGGCCGGTAGATCTTGGCGTCCTGGTCGATCATCTCCTGCCAGTGGGTCAACCAGCCGGCGACGCGTGGGATGGCGAAGAGCACGGTGAACATCCCCGTCGGAAACCCCATCGCCTGGTAGATCAGACCCGAGTAGAAGTCGACGTTGGGGTACAGCTTCCGCGACACGAAGTACTCGTCGGAGAGGGCGGCTTCCTCGAGCTTGAGGGCGATGTCGAGCAACGGGTTGCGCCCAGTCACCTCGAAGACGGCGTCGGCGGTCTGCTTCACGATCTTGGCCCGCGGGTCGTAGTTCTTGTACACCCGGTGGCCGAAGCCCATGAGCTTGCCCTTGCCAGCCTTCACATCGGAGATGAAGGCGTCCACGTTGTCGACGTGCCCGATCTGGTGCAGCATCCGGAGCACCTGTTCGTTGGCGCCCCCGTGGCGGGGGCCGGAGAGGGCCGCCGCGGCGGCGGAGGCGGCGATGTAGGGGTCGGCGTGGGCGGATCCGACCGTGCGCATGGCGAGCGTCCCGCAGTTCTGCTCGTGGTCGGCGTGCAGGATGAACAGCACGTCGAGGGCGTGCGCCAGCACGGGGTCCGGCTCGTAGCGGGGCTCGGCGACCTTCCACATCATGGAGAGGAAGTTCTCGGTGAACGACAGGCCGTTGTCCGGGTACACGAACGGCATCCCGGTGCTGTAGCGGTGGCAGGCGGCGGCGAGGGTCGGGACCTTGGCGATCATGCGGATGATCTGCCGGTGGCGGACCTGCGGGTCGACGACGTCCTTGGCCTCCGGATAGAAGGTGGACAGGGCGGCAATGCCGGACACGAGCATGCCCATCGGGTGGGCGTCATAGTGGAACCCGTCCAGGAACCGCTTCCGGAAGCTGTCGTGCAGGTAGGTGTGCATCCGGATGTCCTCGGTCCAGGTGCGTAGCTGCTCGGCGTTGGGCAGCTCAGCATGGACCAGGAGGTAGGCAACCTCGAGGTACGACGACCGTTCTGCCAGCTGCTCGATCGGGTATCCGCGGTATCGAAGGACGCCGCCCTCCCCGTCGAGATAGGTGACGGAGCTGGACGCCAGCGCGGTGGTCATGAACGCCGGGTCGTAGAACCAGATGCCCGGGATGAGCTTGCGGAGCTCGTCGGCGGAGATGCCACCGTCGGTGATGGGGATCTCGACCGCCTCGCCGGTGCGATTGTCGGTGACAGTGATGGAATCGGTCACAATCGACCCTCCGAGACGAGTCGCAGTTGGTTGGATCTCCTCGCATCGTACCCCTACCCCCGCCGGTAGGTCCCAACCGTTGGGGTCGACGGCCTGCAAGGATGACCGGCGATGAGTGAGCCCCCGCCCCCGGCCTTGGCCGACGTCCGCCGGCGGATCGACGAGCTCGACACCGAGCTCGTGGTCCTCCTCGCCCGCCGCCAACGCCTGGTCGACGAGATCACCGCCTGCAAGCACGAGCACCATCTGGGCGTCGTCGACCGCCACCGCGAGGACGAGATGCTGGCCGCCATCGCCGAGACGGCCAAAGAGCACGGTCTCGACCCGCGGGTCGCCCAGCAGGTGCTGCGCACGGTGATCGACGGCTTCACCCTCCTCGAAGTCGAGGAGCTGGGGCCGGACATGTGACTTGCGCACTCATGGGTTGCGGGTCCTCGCCGGCAACCACAGCATCAGGCCGTCGCCCCGGGCGCGCGGCGGCCCCAGGCGGTCGCGCATCAAGGCGGCGACGGCCGCCCCGCCCGGTGACCGTTCCTGGACGATGACCGCCCCGACGTGGCGGGCGACGATGAACCCATCCACAGCGCCGGCCGCCCGTCGCCACGCTGCGCCACCGACTGTGAACCCTGAAGGGTCGTCGAGAGCACTGACGAGCGCACGGGGCAGCGTTGCCGGCGAGGGGAGCAATGGCGACCGTTGGCTGTGTCGGCGGTACCCGGGGCGGATCGCGTAGCCGCCGATGAGCCGGAACCGCATCCCGGATTCGGCCTGCCACAGCATGGCCTGGTCCTGGGGGAACTGCGGCACCGGGTAGGCCAGGACGACCGCGCCGGCGGGTACGTCGGCCCAGGGCGCGGCGGGCGGGGCAAACGACGACGCCGCCCCGATCGGGAACGACCCGTAGGTGCTGTCGGGGGCAGCGAGGAGGAGACCGGCGATGAGCGCCACGCCCACCAAGGCGTCGGCCCGGCATCCCTCCAGCAGTCCCCGCCACCCCTCCCGCCGCCCATCGTGCGACGCGGGGAGGTCAGCCGCTCCGCCACCAGCCCGCATCCCACCGACCAGGCTGTCGACCCCGACGGCCACGATGGCGGCGAGACCGAGCGCGACCATGTCGCTGAAGCGGTCGGGGATGATGTCTTGGAGCACCGGTAGGTGCTGCAGGATCTCGAACGGCAGGGGCACCGCCGTGGCGCGCACCGCCCAGGTGAGGTGTCCGCCCAGTTGCAGCACCCAAGCCACGACGGTGAACACCGCGGACGTGCGGACCAGCGGCTCCCGGCGCCAGTGCCTGCTGACGACGAGTGCGCAGGCGGCGAGGAGGACCACGCCAATGTAGGAGTTGTGCCCGAGGTACTGCCCCACGGCGGTGCGCCATGCCGGCCACAGGCCGGCCACGACCGCCCTGTCGCCCGGGAACAGCGTCGCCGCTACCCCAACACCGCCCACGTTGAGCTGGGTCGAACCAACGAGCCGGTCCGCTCCGGTGAGCGCAACCCACGCCGGATAGGCGAGCAGCGGTGCAGCCACCGCGACCGACGCCCCGGCGAGCGCAGCGGCGCGGCGCGAGCGGCCGGCGGTGTCCGCCCTCCGCCGAAGCAGCGAGCAGGCGAGCCACAACGCGACCGTCACGGCCGTCACGACCGCAGCCATGATGAGAACCTCGCTGTCGATGAAGAACTGCGCTGCCCCGAGTAGCCCGACCCCGGCGCCGGCAGCCCACGGGTGGCGGCCGCTTCCCCGGAGG
The DNA here is from genome assembly GCA_021811865.1 of Actinomycetes bacterium. Next base: position 4,440 of record JAKAQB010000041.1, read on the forward strand.
TGGCGGTACACGGTGGCGACGAGCAGCGGCGGCAGTGGTCCCCATACGAGGAAGAAGTGGCTCGCCCCCTGGTGCGTCATGAAGGGCGAGAAGGCGTAGAACGCCCCGCCGATCGCGGCGCCGGGGAGGCCGCGTCCGACCCAGCGGAGTGCCCCCCACGCAGCCACGGCCGAGGCGAAGAAGCCGAGCCGCAGGAGCACCGCCAGGGATGCCACCGGACCGGCAGCCGCCGTCAAGGGAGCAGCCGCCGCGGCAAGGAGCGGGAAGCTGGCGTTGTCGAGCAGCCCCACGCCGCGAGGCACGTCGATGAGGTCGGTGTGGAACCCGAAAGGATGGTGCGCGCCGGCGGCGAGGAACCACACCTCTTGGGCGACGTCGGCGCAAGCACACGCCGGTAGGTGGCCGTGGGGTAGCACCCCGAGGGGGAGGGCGACGGCCCACGAGCCGAACGCGTAGGCGGCGACGACAGCAAGCGCCGACCAGTGACCGGCCGTGGGACGGCGCCGCCGCCCGCCCTCGGTCCTCACGCAGCCGCCGCTGCGCTCACGTGCTGGTGGGCGGACGGTCGCACGGCGGGGGACGATACCGACGACCGGCGTCGGTGCCGCGCCACCCCGGTGATCGGCGCCCGTGCAGTCGGGCTCAACAGCCACCGGGCGGGCCGGGGACGCCGGCGCCGGCGGCGGGGGCGTCGACTACTCCCTGCCCTGGAGGAGGCACCTCGGAGCCGAGGTGGACGACGTACCAGTAGCCCCGCCACGAGATGAGCGAGGCGATGCCCATCGAGCGCTCGACGCCGGCCTCGCGGTAGACCAGGCGTGAGCCGGGGACGTTCCAGTACCCGACGCGGTTGTAGCAGGCACCGGGCGGGATCCACTGGGTGTACTGGGTGGGAACGACCACCCCGACGAACCGGGCGGCGGTGGCGCCCGGCCCCAGGACATGGTGGGCGGCGGCCACGTCCAGGTCGAAGTGGGCGACGAGGCGGTCCTTCCAGTCGACGGCGTCGTCCCCGAAGGCCTTCACCTGGTCGTAGGCGGCGACGGGGAAAAACGCCGCCATCGCCGGCGCCGGGTCGCCGGAGCGGATGGCCCTCCACAGCAGGAGCATCTCCCCGTGGAAGGCGGCGGTGTCAATGGAAGGCAGCGCCGGCGTCTGAGGGAGGTCGCCGTTGGCGGCAGGCGGGAGGGCCACGGTGGCAGGCCTCGTGACGGTGGTCGGCGTGACACCAGTCGGTGTGACGGTGGTCGGCGTGACGGCGGTCGGCCGGGGGGTTGTCGACAGCGCACTTGAGGAGGGCGGCCCAGCGGTGGTAGCGGTGCTCGATGCCTTCACGGCGCCGGGGGTCGTCGCCCGTGCCGCCCGCTGGGCGCCGTGGCCGCCGGTGCCGATCACGGCGATGACCGCGACGGCGAGCAGGGCAGCCGGCGGAAGCGTCCAGGCGGCAACCCGCCCGCTGCGGGGGTGGCGGCTCATCTCACCCGATCGTAGGAGGACGGGCCCGCGCCCCGGTCTCAGCCGCCCGGCGAGTACCGGTAGACGTTGGTGTCGCGGGGCTCGAAGCCGAGTCGGAGGTAGAGCCGGTTGGCCACCTCCCGGGAGGGGCGCGTGGTGAGATCGACCGTGCGTGCGCCGCTGGCGGCGGCAATCTCCAGGGCCCGGCGTGTCAGGGCCTCGCCGATGCCGCGACCGCGGCTGCGCTCGTCGGTGATGACATCCTCGATCCAGGCTCGCACTCCGGTCGGGATCTGGAAGACGGCAAGGGTGAGCGCCCCGACGATCCGGTCGGGTCCGGTGGCACCGGCGTCGTCCTCGGCGACGAGGAGCGTCGTCGCCGGCGAGGTGACTGTGGCCTCGAGGGACTCGGTCGTGGGTGGCGGGGCGGAACGAGACAGCTGGGGCAGCAGGCGGGTCATCGCCGCCACCAGGTCGTCGTCGACCTGTGCCACTTCCCGGATGGTGATCACAGATGGGAAGCGTAGGCGGGGGCTCCGGCGGCACACCGCCGCAGCGCGCCGGCGGTGCGGAAGATCGTGTCACCGGACCCTCGGGCGTCAGCCGTAGAGCACGAGGCCCTTGGGCGTCGGGGTGAACCCGGCCTCACCGAGAGCTCCTGCGAGCTCATCGGGGAAGCGCTGGAGCGCGACGCGAGCGATCCGGCCCCCGGCGACGAGCGAGGCGAGGCCAGCCACGGCCGGTTCCTCCCAGGTGCCGTCGAGCTCCCGGAGAGCGCTGAGCCCACGGCCGCCGCGTTCGAGGTAGAGGCTCGCCATCCCGTCGACGAGGATCACATGAGCGCCGGCGCTGCGCGACGGTCCCTTCGCCGGCCAGGGAACAGCGGCGCCGTACACGCAAGCCGGGTCGGTGGCGGCAAGGACGTGGACGGTCGGCCTGTCTGTCCCGCCGCCGTCGCGGCGCGCTCGCAGCCGGTCGACGGCACCGGGGAGGGCGAACTGCGCACCGCCCAGCCCGGTGACGAAGTATCCCCGGCGGATGCGGCCGGCCTCCTCCATGGAGCGCAGCACCGGGTAGATGCCGGCGAAGCCGCCGGGGACGCCCTCGGCACGGACGGCCTCCCGCGTGAGCACACCATGACGCTCGAGGAGGGTGGCGGCGAGAGCCAAGCCGGCGGCCGTGGCGCCGACCCCGTCGGCCGGGCCGAGCTCCCGCTCGACGAGGGTCCAACGCCCCTGGCCCCGGGGTGGCCCGAGGACCGTGGCCCGCCCTGGACGCGGACGGTACCTGATCCCCGCCTTGCCGCGGCGACCGGCGGGGTGACCGCCTCCGACGGTGGCCCGCACCGCGGCGTAGGCGTCGTTGGTGACCTCCCCTCCCCACACCAGGTCCCACAACGCCTCGAGGAGACCGATGTCTGGTACGCCGGGCTCTGCCAGTTCTCGGAAGAAGCACGCACCGCGGGCCGCGAGCACGGCGCGGATGTGGTCGTGGAGCGGCGATGCTGGGCGGGTGTCGCCGGCGGACGCTGCCCACGGCCCCGTCCCCTGGCCGAGCCTGGGCAGCAGCGCTGGTGCCTGATCGCGTGGCGCGAGCACGACGCGGCCGTCGTCCCGGCCGAGGTTGCCTGCGCCGACCCAGAGGATCTCACCGCTGGCGAGCAGCTCGTCGAGCAGCCGCGGCGAGTACCCGCTGAGGCGCGCTTGCAGCACGTCACGCTCGAGGCTGCTGGCCGGGATGGGCAGGCCTTGGAGCTGACGGATGACGTCGTAGAGCCCGTCCAGGCCAGCGGCGGAGGGCTCGGATCCCAGGGGCGCGACCCCCTGCCATGCCGGGAGGAAGCGGGCGAGGGCCTGGACCTCGGTGGGTTCGACCTCGCGGCGCAGCGCGGCGAGAGAGCGCTGCCGTAGGAGGCGCAGGACGCCGGCGTCGCACCACTCCTCGCCTGTGCCCCGGGGTCGGAATGCGCCGCGTTCGACCCGACCGGCCCGCTGCAGCGCCTCGAGGACGGAGCGCATCTCTCCGAGGGCCACGCCCAAGCGGCTGGCCGGCTCCGCTGTGGTGAACGGGACATGCACCCGCGCCCACCGGCGGACGAGCTGGCCGAGCGCGTCGGCCACCGGATCGAGCAGGGCGTCGGGCAGGCCCGCCGGCAGGGCAACGCCGAGGGCGTCACGGTAGCGGGCCGCCTCCTCGACGAGGATGCAGCGCTCCTCACCAGCGATCCGCACGAGCAGGGCCCGGCGGTCGACGACGAGCTGGGCGATCGCCTTGCCGGCGACACCCGGTTCGCAGCGCGCCTCCGCCTCCGCCGGCGTCAGATCCCCCAGGCGGCGAAGAAGATCTGCAACCCCTTCGGTGCTGCGGGCTTTCCGGCGCTCCTCGAGCGCCTGCAACTCCGCTTCCAGCGCCTCGAGGGCCCCGGGGTCGAGCAGATCGCGCAGCTCCTCGGAGCCGACGAGCTCGGCGAGCATCCTGCGGTCGAGGGTGAGGGCCTGCGCTCTCCTCTCTGCGAGGGGAGCGTCACCCTCGTACATGAACGCGGCGACGTAGGAGGACACGAGCCCTCTGGCGAACGGCGACGGCACGGGCAGCTCGACCGCCGCGAGCCGGAGCCGCCGGGCCGCCAGGTCACCCATGATGGCGCGCAGCGCCGGGACGTCGAACTGGTCCCGTAGGCACTCGCGGTAGGTCTCGAGGAGGATGGGGAACTCCCCATGACCCGACGCCACCGCCAGCAGGTCGGCAGCGCGCTGGCGCATCTGCCACAGCGGCGTCCGGGACCCCGGGCGGCGTCGGGGCAGCAGGAGGGCGCGGGCCGCGTTCTCCCGGAACCGCGCGGCGAAGACGGCGCTGGAGCCGACAGCACCCACCACCAGGTCCTCCACCTCGTCGGGGTCGATGACGAAGACGCCCGGGTCGGGGCGTTGGGCGACCTCGGGGAGGCGGAGGATGATGCCGTCGTCGCTCCAGACCGCTTGCACCGAGTCGCTGTCACCGTCGGCGCCCGCCCGCAACCGGGCCTCGACGGCCATGGCCCACGGGGCGTGGACGCGCGCCCCAAACGGTGAGAGCAGGCACAGGCGCCAGTCCCCGAGCTCGTCCCGAAAGCACTCGACCACCACCTGCCGGTCGGTGGGCAGCAGCCCGCCGGTGGCGTCCAGCTCGTCTTGAACGTAGGAGCGCAGGTTGCGCACGGCCAGCCGGTCGAGGTCGCAGCTCGCGCCGAGCTCGGTGTCGGACCTGCTCGCCAGGGTACGGACGAACTCGCCGACTGCAACGCCGAGCTCGTACGGTCGCCCGGGGTTGTCCCCGTGCCAGAAGGGCATCTTGCCTGGGATCCCCGGGGCAGGGCTGACCACGACACGGTCGCGGGTGATCTCCTCTATCCGCCAGGTCGTGGCCCCGAGGAGGAACGTCTCACCGACGCGGCACTCGTAGACCATCTCCTCGTCCAGCTCCCCGACCCGTCCCCCTTCGGGCGTGAAAACCCCGAAGAGCCCGCGATCGGGGATCGTCCCGCCGTTCGTGACGGCAAGCATCTTCGCCCCGGGCCTCGCCGTCAGTGTGCCTTCGGCCCGGTTCCACACCAGGCGGGGGCGCAGCTCCGCGAGCTCGTCGCTCGGGTAACGCCCCGCCAGCATGTCGAGCACCCCATCGAACGACTCGGTGCCGAGGTCGGCGTAGGGGTAGGCGCCGCGCGCCAGCCTCCGGAGCTCGTCGACGGGGACGGGACGCTCGGCGGCACCGACGTGAGCGACGATCTGCTGGGAGAGCACGTCGAGGGGGTTGCGGGGAACGCGGGTCTCCTCGACGAGCCCGCCGTGCATGCGCTCGACGACCACGGCCGAGACCAGCAGGTCGTGGCGGAACTTCGGGAAGATCCGCCCGCGCGACGGCTCCCCGACCCGGTGCCCGGCGCGGCCGATGCGCTGCAGCCCGGAGGCGACGGACGGTGGTGCCTCCACTTGGACGACCAGGTCGACGGCGCCCATGTCGATGCCCAGCTCCAACGACGAGGTCGCTACCAGTGCCGGCAGGCGGCCGGCTTTGAGGGCGTCCTCGATCTCGAGGCGCTGCTCCCGCGAGATCGATCCGTGGTGGGCACGCACCAGCTCGGCGGGAGCCCCGGCCCCGAGATAGCTGGATCCTCCGAGAGCATGGGCATCCGCCCCTGAAGCGGGATCGGTCTCAGCGGTGGCCAGCTCGTTGAGTCGGGCCGCCAGCCGCTCGGCGAGACGGCGGGAGTTGACGAAGATGAGCGTCGAGCGGTGCGCCCGTATCAGCTCCAGGAGCCGGGGGTAGATCGCCGGCCAGATCGATGCCCGGACCTCCGGACCACCGGCGGCCGTGCCCCGCAAGATGAGCTGCTCGTCATCCTCGCCGGTGGTGAGAGGGCGGCCCAGCTCGCCCATGTCCTCGACGGGGACCACGATCTGCAGCTCCAGGGGTTTGCGCGCACCGGCATCGACGACGGCAACCGGGCGGGGACGGCCACCTCCGTCCTGGCCACCGAGGAAGCGTGCCAGCTCGTCGAGGGGGCGCTGGGTGGCGGAGAGCCCGACCCGCTGGAACGAGTGCGGCTCGACGGGAGGGAGCCGACGCTGGGAGCGGCTGGCGGGGTCAGGAGCCGGAGGGTGGGCGCAGAGGTGCTCGAGGCGCTCGAGGGACAAGGAGAGGTGCGCGCCGCGCTTGGTGCCGGCGACGGCGTGGATCTCGTCGACGATCACGTGCTGCACCCCGGCGAGGATCGCCGCGGCACGGGAGCTGAGGACCAGGTACAGGGACTCGGGGGTGGTGATCAGCACGTCGGGCGGGGTGCGCAGCATGGCGCTGCGCTCCTGCGCAGGGGTGTCGCCCGTGCGGGTGGCCACCCGCACCTCGGGCATCTCCATACCAAGGCGTCGGGCTTCTCGTCGTATGCCGGCGAGCGGCGCCCGCAGGTTGCGCTCGACGTCGTAGGTGAGGGCCTTGAGCGGGCTCACGTAGAGGACCCGGCAGGACCCGGACGCCGGGGAGGTGAGGAGGCGGTCCAGCGCCCAGAGGAAGGCTGCGAGCGTCTTGCCGGAGCCGGTGGGCGCGAGTATCAGCGTGTGGTCGCCCCGCTCGATGGCGTCCCAACCTTCCGCCTGGGCAGCCGTCGGCTCGTCGAACGCACCGTCGAACCAGGCCTGGGTGGCGGCGGAGAACGGCACCGCCCAAGGGTACGGTCGGAGTCGGCAACAATTCAGCCGCTCGTCGTCCGCCGGCCCCGCCGCGCCGGGTACCGTGCACAGGAGGGGTGGGAGGAGCGGCCCCGGCGGGCTCCCCCGACCGCTGGAGGCCCCTCCCGCTCCGGAACCCGCAGGTGGCGTCGGCTTGTGATCGGGAGGCGGTACCTTCGACCGGATGAACGATCCCCTGCGCTGGGACCACCGGCCCGACCTGCGCAGCCCGCTGGTGGTGGTGGCCTTCGAGGGCTGGAACGACGCCGGCGACGCCGCGAGCCTCGCCCTGGCGTACCTGGCGCAGACGTGGGGGGCCGAGCGGTTCGCTTCGGTCGATCCCGAGGAGTTCTACGACTTCACTGCCACCCGGCCGCAGGTCCGCCTGGTGGACGGTTGCACGCGCTCCATCGACTGGCCCGAGGTGGAGTTGCTGTCCGCACGGATCCCGCCGGCCGCCACCCCCATCGCGACGGGCATCTGGCCCACGACGGGCACGGCGTTGCCCCCCGACATCGCCGGCACGACCGGCGGGAGAGACCTCATCCTCGTACGGGGCGTCGAACCCCAGCTGCGGTGGAGGACGTTCTGCAGTCTGATCACCTCGGTGGCGGTGGACTACCAGGCGGAGACAGCGCTCATCCTCGGAGCGCTGCTGGCCGACGTGCCCCATACCCGACCGGTGCGCGTCAGCGGGACGGCGGACGACGAGGAGCTCGCCACCCGTCTCGGCCTGGTGCACTCGACGTACGAAGGTCCGACTGGGATCGTCGGTGTGCTGCACCACGCCTTCACCGAGACCGGCATCCCTTCGGCGAGCTTCTGGGCGTCCGTGCCGCACTACGTGCACCAGGTTCCCTCTCCCAAAGCGGCCCTCGCCCTGGTGGAACGCTCGGCGTCGGTCCTCGGGGCGCCGGTCAACCCATTGGAGCTCCGGGTCGCGGCCGACGAGTACGAGCGGCAGGTGTCGGAGCGGGTGGCCGACGACGACGACGCCGCTGCCTACGTGGCGCAGCTCGAGGAGGCCGACGACGCCGAGGACGACCAACCAGCGCTGCTGCACGATCCCGAGCGTCTCGCCGAGGAGGTCGAGCGCTTCTTGCGCCGCCACGGCGGCGGTGCCTGAACCACCGTGGCCCGGGGCTCCGAGCGCGTCGCGAGCTGCGTGTGGAGGGCGACGCCCGCACTGGTCGTCGCCCTCGACGATCGCTTCGGCGAACCACTCGACACCTACGTCAACGGCTCGCAGGTCTGGATACGTGAGGACGGACCGGGCGGCGCGCTGGTCGAGTGGCGCCTGCACCCCGTCGCCGGGTACCGCCGGCCGCCGGGCATGGCCATCGAGGAGGTCTTCTCGCGGACGGCCCTGGCGCTCGCCACCGGCGAGCCGGCGCCCGCTGCGCTCGTGACGCTGTGGGACGGGCTGGAGGCGTTCCCGATCGAGCCGGACGACCAGATCGAGCCGCAGCCGCTGGCCGAGGCGGCGAGGGCCGCCATCGGTGTCCCACCCGACGCTGTGGGCCTCGTCGATCACGACACCGTCGGCGACGACTGGGAGCGCAGCGGGGGGCGGATCTCCGTGGTGGATGCCCTGCTCGCTCAGCTGGCAGCGGGCTGAGCCCCGCGACCGGTCAGCGCCGGTCCGGCTGCTGGCCGTAGTGCAGGTCCACCTGACGGAGGATCCAGCCCAGCCGGACGAGGGCCTCGACAACCACCGGGTCGACGAAGCCGACCGGCTCGTCGGCGGTGCCGGCGCCGCCAGCCAGGCGGTGCACCCGGAAGCTCGAGCAGGCGACGAAGCCGTCCCACACCTCGTCGTCCACGGCCCGCAGGCGCCCGAAACCTCGGCGCGTGGCACGCACCACACGGGTCAGCAGGTCCGCCGGCGCCCGGCCGTCCCGCGCCGGCGGCAGCCCGCCGATCACAGGGACGTCGGCGGCGCCGTAGGCGGCGTGGTCCGCCTCCACGGCCAGGTGGGCAGCGTAGCCACGGGTGACGAGCATCACTCCCGCGTCGAAGCCGAGGTCCCGCAGCGGTCGTCCGATCCGCTCCAGGTACCTCTCCACGAGGCCCGAGGTCAGCGGGCTCAACCCGGCCAGCGTCCGCATCACCTCGACGGTGGCCAGGTCGAGGGCGCGTGCCCGGGTCCCGGCCTCGCCGAGGCTGGCCAGTCGCTGCTCGAGGGAGGCCGCGTCCATCGCCGCCGTAACCACACCGACCGGTCGGCGCCAACGTGACACCCGTGCAGCGGCCCCCTCCGGATCAGCCCGCCGGCGTGCCACTCAGGCGGGAGGCGGGGTCGGCTCGCCCACCTCGAGGACACGACGCCAGATCTCCGGGCGCGGCGCGTCGAAGTACACGTCGAGGGAACGACCGGCGATGGCGGAGAACGCCAGGTCCACCCACCGCTCGGGGCCCGCCAGAGGCGCCGGAAGGGCGTCCCGACCAAACCATCCCACGGCCCGAGCTTCGAGGGGGTGGGGCGCGAGGTTGCCTCCCATGGCGCGGAGGTGGAAGACGACGGAGTAGAAGGGCAGTGACCGCGACCCGAATCGCTGCCCGTCGAGCACGGCGATCAGCCGGACCGGCGCCGCCTCGATGCCCGTCTCTTCGAGCACCTCCTTGACGGCGACCTCGGCCGGCGAGTAGCCGATGTCGGCCCAACCGGTTGGGTAGAGCCAAACGCCGGAGTCGCCCCTCTGCAGGAGCAGGATCTCGTCGCGGTCGTTGCCGACGACTGCACCCACCGCCACCTTGGGCGTGACGTAGCCGGTGATGCCCGGGCTCACGCTTGCCAGCCAGCCGTCAACGATCTCGGGCGGCGACGGAGGCGGACCGTGCACGGCGTGCACCCGGATGTCGGCGGCGACCTTCAGGACCTCCTCGTAGCGCTCCCGCTCGTAGAGGCTCTCCGTGAACCCGAGCCCCGTCCGGGCGATCCCGGCGAGCGCTTCGCTCCAGCGGATCAGGTCGAGCTCGCTGACGGAGGGCTCCATCGGCCCGCAGGCTACCGGGTGCCTGCTCCGGCCCTCGTCGCCCGGCGTCGAAGGTGGCCCCGCTGCCACCCCGGCGCATGGGAAACTTCTGCCGTGACCACTCGCACCGATTGCCGTCACTACCTCGCGCGCAGCTCGTCGCAGGGCGAGGTCGCAGAGCGCTGCCGGCTGGGGATGGCGGCCGAGGCCCCCTTCGCGTGCCCCGATGACTGCATCTTCTTCGAGGCCCGGGCGATGATGGGGGCGGGTTGGGCCCAGGGCCCGAGCACGCCCATGAGCAACACTGCCGACGGCCTTGCGGGTCTCCCCCCACCTCGGAGGCGCCGGGGCAAGGGGAAACGTCAGTAGGCCGGCGGCGCTCGGGCGCCCGAGCCCGGACGGCGGCGGTCCACCGGACTAGCGGGGTGGGTTGAGGTTGCCCGAGCGGAAGCCCTCCAGGTCCAGGGTCACGTAGCGGTACCCGGCGGATCTGACCGCCGGTACCACCGCCTCCCGGGCCTCGACCGCCCGTGCCAGGTCGGCGGTGTCCACCTCCACGCGCGCCATGTCGCCGTAGTGGCGGACGCGGACCTGTCGGAAGCCGAGGGCCCGCAGGGACGCCTCTGCCCGCCCGACCCTGTCGAGGGTCTGCAGGATCACCGGGGTGCCGTACGGAAGCCGCGACGCCAGGCACGCTGCCGCCGGCTTGTCCCACACCTCCAGCCCGAGGTGGTGGGCGCAGCGGCGCACGTCCGCCTTGGAGAAGCCCGCTTCGACGAGCGGGAACAGCGCTCCCCGGTCGGCGGCCGCCTGCCGACCAGGGCGGTGGTCCCCGAGGTCGTCGAGGTTGACGCCGAGCACCACGGTGGCGCCCTCTGCCTCGGCGATGGGCAACAACTGGTCCATCAGCGCCGACTTGCAGTGCCAGCAGCGGTCGACGCCGTTGGCGACGTACGCCGGGCGATCCATCTCGTCGGTGCGCACAGCCCTCCAGCGCAGCCCCCATGCGCCTGCCGTTGCTTCGCAGGACTCGAGCTCGGCCGACGGCAAGGACGGCGACGAGGCCGTCACCGCCAGCGCACGCCGCCCGAGCACGTCCGACGCCTGGTGGGCCAGGAGCGCCGAGTCGACCCCGCCGCTGTAGGCCACCACGACCGAGCCCAGCCGGGCGAGCCGTTCCCGGAGGGTGTCGATGAGGGTGCCGATCGACTTGTGCTCCGAGCTCACGGGATCGAGCGTATGCCAGCCGCCGGTGTCACCCCCTGGGCGGCGCGCGCTGCCCAGGGCTGTCGCCTGCACATGCGCGCGTGCTCATGCGCACCGCGGTCAGCCATGCTGGTTGCTCGTGAGCAACGGCAGCCGGCGCCCAGGCGCCGCCCACGTCCGGCGCGGAAGCCGACTCCGGCACATGCCGAGATGGCCGCGCCGCGTCCTGGTGGGCGTGAACATCGTGGTCGCCCTGCTACTCGTGAGCGCTGGCGCGCTGTACGGGTACGCACGGTACGAGTTGGGTCGGGTCCGCACCGGATCGGGTGCCGGCCTGTCGCTGCGCGAGGGGCGCGCCGACCGCAGCCAGGCCTACGCCGGCCTGCCGGCGGAGAACATCCTGCTCATCGGCAACGAGACCCGGGCGGGCCAGACGATGGTCAACTTCGGCAACCCGGCGCTGCTGAGCGGGACGCTCGCCGACGTGATCATGATCCTCCACCTCGATCCGCGCACCCGGACTGCCTCTATCCTGTCGATCCCCCGTGACCTGCTCGCTCCGATGCCGGCAGGGAGCCCGGTGGGCAGCCCTCAGAAGATCGACGCCGCCCTCAACGACGGGAAGCTCGGTCCCAACAACCTGGTCGCCGCCATCCACCAGGACTTCGGCATCACCATCAACCACTACGTGGAGGTCGACTTCGACGGCTTCCTCCAGACGGTGAATGCCCTCGGCGGCATCCGCCTCAACTTCCCCGAGCGGCTGTACGACGCGTACTCGGGGCTCGACATCAACCACACGGGCTGCCAGCTGATCCACGGCCAGCAGGCCCTCGCCCTGGTGCGCAGCCGCCACCTCCAGTACGACCCACCGGGGGTGAGCCCCTCCAACCCGGCAGCGTGGCCCTACGACCCGGAGTCCGACCTCGCCCGCATCGTGCGGGACCACACCTTCATCCGGGTGCTCGCCAAGACCGCCGAGCGCCAGGGGATCGGCAACCCCCTCAAGACGAACGCCTTCCTCTCCGCGGTGCTCAACCAGCTCACCATCGACCCGGGGCTGAAGGCGCAGCTCGTGCCGCTCATCGAGCGCTACCACACTGTCAACCCTGCAAACGCACCGGCACGGACGTTCCCGGTGACGTTGGTGAACGGTGCCGGCAACGCCGGTTACGTGTTCGCGGGTTACGACAAGGGCTCCGTCGAGTTCCCCGTCGAGCCGGCCGACCTGAACACCATCCGTGCCTGGGACGCAGGCTCGCTGCCGGTCGCCTCCCGCCCGAGTGCCGTGACGATCACCAACATCTCCGGGGTTGCGAGCGTGGCGTCGGCGGCGGCTGGCGGGCTCACGGCCGACGGCTTCCATGTCACCTCCCAGACCATCGGTGCCGTCCCCGCCTCGCCGACCGAGACCGTCGTGCAGTACCACCCCGGCCAGCTGGCGGAGGGGTACGCGGTGCTCCTGCACCTGGGAGGAGCCGTGGTCATGCAGCCGGCGGCCAGTGTGCCTGCGGGCACCGTCGACGTGCAGGCGGGCTCGACCTTCGCCGTGATCCCCCTCCACCGGGCGCCGGCGGCGGCCGGTGGTTCGGGTACCACCGCGACCACCACGCCGCGATCGACCGCCTCCGTCCCGACACCCGGAGGCCAGGCGCCGACCAGCTCCCAGGACCAGCTGACGCCCTACGACCCCCGCCCCTGCTGACAGCGGCCGGGACCGTCGGCGGCTCGGGAGTGCCCTTCGGCCCTAGCCGCCTCGCCGGGCGGCTCGTAGCATCGGCCCATGCTCGGCTCCGTCGTGAACCTAAGCCGTCCGGGAACCTACCTGCATTGGTCGGTCTTCACCCTCTCGGTGGCGAACCTCTGCCTGATCGGCGCCATGGTGGTGATCTTCGGGGCCGCCCTGCTGGTCCGCTTCCCCGGACACGCCGAGGACACGGGCTCGGCCGCTGGGAACGACACCGACGCCAAGGCGCTCGACGAGGGGACCGGCGGGCCCGCCGGCACCGGCGACCGGACGTGGACCGGGGCCATCCGCCGCGCCGGGCTCCGGGTCCTGCCGCCGGGGAAGCTCCTACCGGACCGGCAGCCGGCATACGTGGCCTCGTGGATCTACGTGTTCGGCGTGGCGAGCCTGTCGGCCCTCGGTCTGGCGATCGTGTCGGGGTTCGCCATCGCCCTCGGCGGCGCCGATTGGTGGCACAAGAGCCCGGTCGGCCACTTCTTCAACAGCCTGCACCTGTGGTCGGTGGAGTTGTTCATGGCGTTCATGGTGATCCACCTGTGGGGTAAGTTCTGGATGGCCGCCTGGCGGGGCCGCCGGGCGCTCACCTGGATGACCGGCGTCGCGGCGTTTGCGGCGTCGGTCGTCGAGTGCTTCACCGGCTACCTCTCGCAGCAGAACTTCGACTCGCAGTGGATCTCGACCAACGGCAAGGACGCCATCAACGCGACCGGGCTCGGCGGTGCGTTCAACCTCATGAACTTCGGCCAGATGCTCCTCTGGCACGTCGTCTTGGTCCCTATCGTGCTCGTCGCGATCGTGGGCGCGCACGTGCTGCTGGTGCGCGTGCGAGGTGTGAGCCATCCCCTGCCCGTGCAGCGCACCCGCGGGCGATCCGCCCGTCGGGCCGCTGCCGCCGCCGACGGGGCGGACTGGAAGGGCCCCACCCGGGTCTACGACATAGTCAAGGAGGCCACCGCCGCCGCCGGGATCGCCGCCGTCCTGGCGGTCCTCCTCGCCGTCCTCCTCTCCTCCCCCGACCAGCCGCCGGTCACGATCTCGACTTGGGCCCGCGTCGCCCCGGCAGACTTCGTCGCAACGGTCGCCAGCGAGTTGGACGGGACCAGCGAGACGGCCACGTACGGGCCCCCCTACAACACGGCAAGCGCCTACGTGCAGCGCATCGGCGTCTCGTGGCAGCGGATCGGCGGGGTACAGGACCCAATAGACCCCGCCCGCAGTTTCGTCCTGCAGCCGCTCGCCAAGTTGGCGCCCCGCGACGCCCGCCTCGCAGCCGCTCTCCGCCGCTACGACACCGCCCCCCACCCGACTCAGGTCGCCTGGGCCGCCGCCTACGGCAAGGCCGTGACCGGGGTCACCTTCCACAACGGGGCGCCGGTCGTCCCCGCTGCCGCCGACGGCCCGGTGCCGGCCATGGCCGCCGCTGAGCTTACCCTCGCCCGCAGCGGCGCTCTCGACGCCGACCTGCTGGCCAACCGGTCCTTCTACGGTACGGATTTCACCGAGCCGCTCCTGTTCCTCGAGGACGGCTCCTACTTCTCCGACGTCGCCCACGCCGAGCACCTGACCGGAACCCAGTGGGGCGTCACGAACGAGACCGGCAGCTACCCGGGGCAGCCCTGGCTGTGGCTGTACACCTTGTGGTACCAGCTGCCTGGCTTTCGGTCGTCGCCAAACGTCGACCTCATCGCCATCTACCTGACGGGCGCGGCCACGCTCCTCCTGCTCGGCGTGCCGTTCGTCCCTGGCGTCCGCAACATCCCGGAGATCGTGCCGCTCCACCGGCTCGTCTGGCGCCGCTGGAACGCCCGCAGCCTCTCCACTCCTTCCGGCACCGATCCCATGTCGGGCGACGCAGCCACAGCGGGAGGGGCACCGAGGCGGTAGCCGTCGCCGGCCGCGATGCCTACTGCAGGCCGGCGTCCGCCAGGACTTCTTCCACCTCGGCCACGGTGCCGGCATAGAAGGGACCGAACTCCGCATACCGCGCCGAAGCCTCGTCGAAGCGCATCGTGTAGACGCAGTCCTTCAGGTCGTCTGGGTGCACGGCGAAGAGCGTGACACCCCACTCGTAGTCGTCGAGACCGGTCGACCCGGTCACGAGCTGCAGCACCCGTCCCGCGAACCGCCGGCCCGAGGCCCCGTGCTCGGTCATGAGGTCACGACGATCCTCGAAGGCCAACTGGTACCAGTTGGCCCCCTCCGAACGCCGCTTGGACATGGGATAGAAGCACACCGCTCGCTTGCCGGCTGGCGGGAGCTTCGGGTACAGGCGGGGGCTGAGCTTCTGCTTGTCGACCGACGCCCTGGCGTACTCGGAGACCTCGGTGAGCGAGACGTAGGAGTCGGCGACCTCGAGGCCTGCCGCCTGCAGGCGCGACTGGAAGCGGCGGAGCCGGACCCAGTCCCGACCGAGGGCCATGAACCCGGCATCCGCCTTGTGCCCGAGGACCGAGAAGCACACGACCTGCTGCTGCTCGCCCTGGCCGTCCTTGACGGCGGCGACCACCGCCTCCACGTCGGTGTCAGGCCGGACCTTGCAGAACAGGTGCAGGACCCCCAGCCCTTCGGACGGCTCCAGCGGTTCGCTCATTGGCTTGATCCTACGGCGACGGGCCGGCCCCCGGAGACGCCTCCGGCGGCCGGCCCGCTGAGCGGACCAGCTAGTAGTCCTCCATGCCGCCGCCGGGCATGGCGGGGGCCTTCTCCTCGGGCTTGTCGACAATCACCGCCTCGGTGGTGAGGAACAGCGCGGCGATCGACGCCGCATTCTGCAGTGCCGAGCGGGTGACCTTGGCGGCGTCGATGACGCCGGCCTTGAACAGGTCCTCGTACTCGCCGGTGGCGGCGTTGAGTCCCTCGGCCACGCCGCTCAGGCCACGGACCTTCTCCACGACCACGCCGCCCTCCATGCCGGCGTTCACGGCGATCTGCTTCAGAGGCTCCTCCACGGAGCGAGCCACGATGCGCGCACCGGTGGCCTCGTCGCCTTCGAGCTTCTCGGCCCGGTCGAGGATCGAGCGCTGCGCACGCAGGAGCGCTACGCCTCCGCCGGGGACGACGCCCTCCTCCACAGCTGCCTTGGTGGTCGAAACGGCGTCCTCGATGCGGTGCTTCTTCTCCTTGAGCTCGACCTCGGTGGCCGCGCCGACCTTGATGACGGCCACCCCGCCGGACAGCTTGGCTAGCCGCTCCTGCAGCTTCTCACGGTCGTAGTCGGAGTCGGTGTTGTCGATCTCGGTCTTGATCTGGCTGATCCGACCCTTGATGTCCGCCTCCGTGCCGGCACCTTCGACGACGGTCGTCTCGTCCTTGGTCACGACGATCTTGCGGGCCCGGCCGAGCAGGTCGAGTGTGACGTTCTCCAGCTTGAGGCCGACCTCCTCGGTAACGACCTGACCACCGGTGAGGATGGCCATGTCCTGCAGCATGGCCTTCCGGCGCTCGCCGAAGCCCGGGGCCTTCACGGCTACGCTGCGGAAAGTCCCGCGGATCTTGTTGACCACGAGGGTGGCGAGGGCCTCGCCCTCGACGTCCTCGGCGATGATCACCAGCGGGCGGCCGGACTGCATGACCTTCTCGAGCACGGGCAGCAGGTCACGGACCGCAGTGATCTTCGAGCCGACGAAGAGCAGGTAGGGGTCGTCGAGAGAGGCCTCCATCCGCTCGGTGTCGGTGGCAAAGTAGGGCGAGATGTAGCCCTTGTCGAAGCGCATCCCCTCGACCATCTCGAGGTCCATGCCGAAGGTCTGGGACTCCTCGACGGTGATGACGCCGTCCTTGCCGACCTTGTCGATCGCCTCGGAGATGAGGCCGCCGATCTCGGGGTCGGCGGCGGAGATCGACGCCACCTGGGCGATCTGCTCCTTGGTCTCCGTCTCCTTCGAGATCTCCTTCAACGAAGCGACCGCGGTCTCTACGGCGGCCTCGATGCCCCGCTTCAGGGACATCGGGTTGGCTCCGGCGGCGACGTTGCGCAACCCCTCCCGGACCATGGCCCAGGCGAGGACGGTGGCGGTGGTGGTGCCGTCACCGGCGACGTCGTCGGTCTTCTTCGCGACCTCCTTGACGAGCTCGGCCCCGATCTTCTCGTACGGGTCCTCGAGCTCGATCTCCTTGGCGATGGAGACGCCGTCGTTGGTGATCGTGGGCGCGCCCCACTTCTTGTCCAGGACGACGTTGCGGCCCTTGGGGCCGAGGGTGACGCGCACGGCGTCGGCGAGCTGGTTCATGCCGCTCTCGAGAGCGCGGCGGGCGTTCTCGTCGAATGCAATCAGCTTGGGCATCGGTGTGGGCTTCCCTCCGTTGGGCGGTACCGATTAGCACTCTCAGTGTGGGAGTGCTAACAGTAAACCGCCTCCGGGGGCGCTACCGCAACCCATCTGGCGCTCGACGCACCGTGGCCGCTGAGGCCGCCGCTGCTGGCTGCCCGGCCCGAGGCGCTCGGAGCGGGGGATCAGCCCCCGGCTACCGCCGGGACGATCGAAACGGTGGCCCCGGAGGCCACCGGGGTGCTCGGCCCGTCGAGGAACCGGATGTCCTCGTCGGCGACGAACACGTTGACGAAGCGCCGGATGCGCCCGTCCCCGTCGTAGAGGCGCTCGGCGAAGCCCGGGTGGGAGGCGTCGAGTGCGGCGAGGACCTCGGCGACCGTCCGGCCCTCCACGGTCACTTCGGTCGCTCCGCCGGTGAGGTTGCGCAGCTGGGTGGGGATGCGGATGGTGGGCATGTTCAGGCCTCGCCGATGGATCCGACGGCGGCCTCGAAGGCGTCGAGACTGGGAGGTACGGTCACCGTCGGCGCACAGGCGCCGGCAATGGCGTCGATCGTTTTCAGGCCGTTGCCGGTCACGTAGGCGACGACGCGCTCGTCGGGGCGAACCACGCCCTCGGCAGCGAGCCGGGCCAAGGTGGCGATCGTCACGCCACCGGCGGTCTCGGTGAAGATGCCCTCGCTACGGGCCAGGAGCCGGATCCCCTGCAGGATCTCCGCATCGGTGACTGCACCGACCGCCCCACCCGACGCTCGGACCACGTCGAGGGCGTAGCCCCCGTCGGCGGGGTCGCCGATGGCGATGGACTTGGCGATGGTCGCCGGCCGCACCGGCCGGACGGCGCCGGCGCCCTCCGCAAACGCCGTCGCGACGGGAGCGCAGCCCGCCGCCTGCGCGCCGGACACCCGGGTGTGCGGCGCCTCGACGAGCAGGCCCACCTCGTGGAGCTCGGCGAACCCCCGGGCGATGCGGGTGAGCTGGCTCCCCGAGCCGATGGGCACCACCACGTGGTCGGGTGCCTGCCAACCGAGCTGCTCCGCCACCTCGAAGGCCAGGGTGCGCGAGCCCTCGGCGTAGTACGTCCGCAGGTTGACGTTCACGAACGCCCAGTCGGGGTGCGCTGCGGCGAGCTCACCGCACAGCCGGTTGACCTCGTCGTAGGTGCCCTGGACCGCTACGACCCGTCCGCCGTAGACGGCCGTCCCGATGATCTTGGCGGGCTCGAGGTCGGCGGGCACGCAGACGACCGACTCCATGCCTGCATGGGCGGCGTGGGCAGCGACCGAGTTGGCCAGGTTGCCGGTGGACGCGCACGCCGCCACCTTGAAGCCGAGCTCGCGCGCCCGGGTGAGGGCAACCGAGACGACGCGGTCCTTGAAGGAGCCGGTGGGGTTGAGGGCGTCGTTCTTGATCCAGAGCTCCCCGAGGCCGAGCTCGGCGGCCAGGCGGTCCGCCCGGATCATGGGCGTCATGCCTGCGCCGAGGGAGACGGCTCCCTCCGAGGCGGCAGGCAGCAGGTCGGCGTAGCGCCACAACGTGTTGGGGCCGGCGGCGATGCTCCCACGGGTGATGCTGTTGGCGATGGCCGCGTAGTCGTAGACCACCTCGAGCGGCCCGAAGCACCACTCGCAGGCGTGGAGCGCCTCGGCGGGATACTCCCGCGCGCACTCACGGCAACGCAGACCCTGGACGTATGGCATGGAACTGGCCTCCTCATCGAACCGGGCATTGGCACCGTGGGTCACACGTGACCGGGTTGCCGCGGCATCACAGGGCCCGTCCCTCAGCCGCTCTCGATGAATATCGCCCCCATGGTGGCGCATGGCGCCGCCGTCCGCAAGGCGACCGTAGCGCCTGACCCGAGGTGCCGGGCGTGCTCAGCCCCTCCGGGCGGCCAGGCACCCTGCCACGACCTCCTGCACGCAGCCGGCCGGGTCGGCCATGGCGCGGGCAGGCCCAAACCGCTCGACGAGGATCCGCACCTCGGCCGCGATCTCGGGGCGGTCCCCGACGAGGTCGCCGGCGACCACGAGCGCGGGGACTCCGAGCTCACCTGCCAGGGCGATCACCCCGCCGACGGCCTTGCCGGCGAACGACTGCTCGTCGAGGGCACCCTCCCCCGTCACGACCAGGTCTGCGCCGTCGATGCGGCCCACGAGGTCGACCGCCTCGGCGACGACGTCGAAGCCGGGCACGAGGGTGGCGCCGATGGCCGCCAACCCCCCCGCCAGCCCGCCGGCGGCGCCGCTGCCGGGGATGGCCGAGACATCCACCCCGAAGCGTGCCCGGTAGACCTGCGCCAGCCGCTCGAGACGGCGTACGAGCAGCTCCACTTGGGCCGCGGACGCGCCCTTCTGGGGGGCGAAGAGCCGGGCAGCGTCGACGAAGGGGATGAGCACGTCGCACGCCACCACCAACTCGACGCCCTTCAGGCGGCTGTGCGGCTCGAGCACCTCGACGGCTGCCAAGCCGCCGTCGGTGGTCGCCGAGCCCCCGGCGCCCACCAGCACACGCCGGGCGCCTGCCTTGACGGCCGCAGCGATGAGCTCGCCTGTGCCTGTCGTGTCGGCCGCCACGGCGTCGTTGGCCTCCGCTCCGCCGATGAGCTCGAGCCCCGATACGAGGGCCATCTCGACGACGGCTGTGCGGCCGTCGTCGAGTAGCCGCCACTCGGCTTCCAGCTCCCGGCCGAGCGGGTCGTGAGCCCGGACGAGGCGGGACCGGCCGCCGAGCACGTCGGCGAAGCCTTCACCCCCGTCGGAGACAGGCACCTGGTCGCAGTCCCACCCCGCTCCGGCGGCCGCACGAGCGACGGCCAGGGCGATCTCGGCGGCACTGGCGGTGCCGCGGAACTTGTCGGTGGCGGCGACGACCCTGGGCACCGCCCCATGGTGGCGGACCCGGACGGCGTCACGGGGAGCTGAGCGTGTTGAAGAGCGCGAGCACACCTTGGGGCCCGTCGACGACAACATCGGCGCCGGCGAGCAGCTCCGGCGGGGCCTCCTCGCTCCTGGCGGCGACGGCGAGGGTCGCCAGTCCGGACGCGCGCAGCCTGGTGAGAGCTTCGAAGGCAGGGAGGTCCCCCCGGTCGTCGCCGACGTAACAGGCCGACTCCATGCCGTCGCAGAGCCGGGCGACGACCGTTCCCTTGTCGACCGGCACCGGGGCACGCAATTCCATGGAGAGCTTCCCGGCGTGGGTCGCCAGACCGAGCTCGGCGGCGGCCCTGGCGGCGAAGGCCTCCACCCAGCCGAGCGCGCCAGGCGCGTGGCGGGCGTGGAGGGTGACGGTGAGGCCCTTGTCCTCCACGGTGACGCCGGTGGGTGCGCACGCCGCGGCGCGGGCGGCGACCTCGGCGACCGCTGCCCGATGTTGCTCGGCGTCGGGATGGGTCACCACGGCCCCGCTGTCGACCCACTCGAGGCCGTAGAGGCCGACGAGGCTCACCAGACCGGCAAGATCGGCGAGGCGGTCGGCGAGGAAGCGGACGGGTCGACCCGAGACGACCGCCACCCGCCCGAGGTGGAGGGTGAGACGGCCGAGGGCGGCCACGGTCCCCGGCAGCGGGACGGCGTCCTCGGGGTCCGGCACGATCGCGGCGAGCGTGCCGTCGAAGTCCGTCAGGAGGGCGGCACTCGCCGGCTCGGGGGGCCAGGGGCCGCTGGGGCCAGCGACGACCCCCACTACCGGTGCACCCTGCTCGTCCTGCGAGGCGAGGCTCAGGCCTGCGAGGCGAGGCTCTGGCCGATCACGAGAACCAGGTCGGCCTCCTGCAGGTCCACGGAGGGGATCGGCGCGCTGGCCGGCGGAGGGACCGCTGTGACGACCGCTGACGTCGGGAGGCCGACGGTGCGGGCGAGGGCCTTCGCCTCGGCCAGGTATCCGGGATGGACTATGTAGATAGACGAGGTTGGGTCGACGAGAGTCGTGTTGTCCGGAGGAAGCGTCTGGTAGCCCGGCGAGGCATGCAGCTTGGCGCTCCACTGCGCCGAGAGGGTGCCGCTCTGCAGCCCGTTCAGCACCTGCAGGCGGATGCTGCTCGGCGGGACCGCTTGCGGCGTCGTCGTGGTCGTGGACGGCAGCGTCGTCGTGGTGGTCCCGGGGCCCGGCGTCCCCCCGGTGACCGCCGATGACGCCCGGCGGCCCGGGCCGAGCTGGGTCAGGAGAGCGACGGTGACCGCCACGGCCAGCACCACGATGACAGCGGCCCGCAACGTCCGCGTCCCCTCGTCCGGCCGGCCCGGCCCGGCCCGGTCAACCTGGAAGCGACGGCTCATCGGTGCGGGCGGCCGCCCGCCGACCGACCCTCGAAGCGGGCCCGCCGCCGGCGATCCCGGCCTCGCCGCACCCGCCTGACGACCAGCGGGTCGTACTCCTCGGCGTCGCCGGTGTCCGCCAGCACGGCGAGCAACTGGTAGTAGCGCGTCGACGATATCCCGAAGCGCGACCGGATGCCGTCCTCCTTCGGCCCCGGCTCGAGCCACCAGGACCCCTCGAACTCGAGGATGGCGCGGTCCCGGTCGGAGAGTCCCATCCAGACGAGCCTTGCACCCCTGCAGTGGAGGATCAAGCATCGCACCCCGTCCTGGTAACGTCCGGGTCCGGCGAAGCGAGGTGCGCGCATGGGTGGGACCCCCCAGCCGACAAGAAGCCGATGGGCGCCGGTCGCCGGATTCGCGCTGGTGTCGTCGGCCAACCAGATGCTGTGGCTCAACTTCGCGCCGATCACAACGGGCACCGCCGCCCGCCTGGGGGTGTCCTCCTCGACCGTCGGGCTGCTCGCCGAGGTGTTCCCTATCATCTACGTGTTGCTCGCCGTGCCGGCCGGCCTGGCGCTCGACCGCTGGTTCCGCCCGACCCTCGCGCTGGGAGCGCTGCTCACCGCCGCTGGGGCCGCCCTGCGGCTCGCCGGCCACGGCTTCGGACCGATCCTGGTGGGCCAGCTGGTCGTGGCGCTGGCACAGCCGGCCGTCCTCACCGCCGTGACCGGGATCGCGACGCGCTCGCTGGTGCCAGCCGACCGCCCGGTCGGGATCGCCGTTGGGTCGGCGGGGACCTTCCTCGGGTTCGTGCTGGCCTTCGTTTTCGGCCTTGTCTTCGGCGCGACCCACCTGCACCTGCTGCTGGTGGTCAGCGCCGCGTACGCGGTCGTCGGCGCCGCCGTCCTCCTCCCCGCCCTCAGCGCCGCCGCCGGCGGGGAGCGCCCCGCCGTCGGCGCCAACCGGGCGGCGCTCCGCACCGTCTGGGGCGACCCGGTGGTACGGGCGGTGTGCTGGCTGGTGTTCTTCGGGTTCGGGGTCTTCGTGGCCCTGACCACCTGGGTCCAGACGTTGCTGCAGCCGGCCGGGGTCACCGCCCGGAGCGCCGACGGCCTGCTGCTGGCGATGGTGGGCGCCGGCATCGTGACGGCCGTCGTCGTCCCGCCCCTGGTGGCGACGCGCGGCCGCCAGGCGCTCGTGCTCGCCGTGGCGGGCGTCGTGACCTGCCTCGCCTGCGGTCTGCTCGCGGTCGCCCCCGGAGCCGGGGTGGGCTACGCCTCCCTCGGCCTCACAGGGTTCGTGCTCCTGCCCGCCCTGCCGGTCCTGCTGGAGCTCATCGAGGCACGGACCGGCGTCCACGCCGGGGCGGCGACCGCGCTGCTGTGGCTCTCCGGCAACGCCGGAGGCGTCGTGATCGCCCTCGCCGTGCAGGTGGTCGTCGGCGAACCCGCCGGAGCGTTCGCGCTGCTCGCGGTCGTCGCCCTGGTGGCCCTGCCACTGGCCCGCCTTCTCGGCGACCGCCTCGGCGGCACGGCCGGAGCGCCTGTGACGGCGGAGCAACAGGTCGGTTGACGTGCCAGCGCCTGCGACCACAGCAGGGTTCGTAGACCCAGTCGCCGGCGTCCTACAGGACGGCCCGGTCCGGCTGGGCACCTGACGGGGCTGGCATGCGAGCGTGGCAGGTCGCCCGGCCCGGTGACGTCCACGACCGGTTGCTCCACCTCGTCGAACGCCCCCTGCCCCAACCCGCCGCTGGCCAGGTACGCCTACGTGTGCTCGCCTGCGGCGTATGCCGCACAGATCTCCACATCGTCGAGGGCGACCTACCGCCCCGCCGAGCGGCGATCGTGCCCGGCCACGAGGTTGTCGGGCGCGTCGACGCCCTCGGCCCGGGCTGCAGCTTGCTGTCAGAGGGGGACCGCGTCGGGGCGGCGTGGCTCGCTCACACCTGCGGCTCGTGCGCCTACTGCCTCCGGGGAGCGGAGAACCTGTGCGTCGGCGCCCGGTTCACCGGTTGGGACATCGACGGCGGCTACGCGGAGTACCTCGTGGCGGAGGAGGCCTTTGTCTACCGCCTGCCCGACGGCATCGACGACGTCCAGGCCGCGCCACTGCTGTGCGCCGGGATCATCGGGTACCGGGCGCTGGGGCGCGCTGAGCTACCGCCCGGAGGCCGCCTCGGCCTCTACGGCTTCGGTGGCTCCGCCCACCTGACCGCCCAGGTGGCCCGCGCCGGAGGCGCCCGGCTGCACGTGCTGACGCGTGGCCGGTCCGCCCAGGAGCTCGCCCGCCAGCTCGGCGCCGCCTCGGTCGGGGACGCTTACGACCGGCCGCCCGAGCCCCTGGACGCGGCGATCCTCTTCGCCCCGGTCGGCGACCTCGTGCCGGTTGCCCTCGCCGCCCTCGACCGGGGAGGCACCCTCGTCGTGGCCGGCATCCACCTCACCGACATCCCGAGCCTCCGCTACGGGGACCATCTCTTCGAGGAGCGGACGCTGCGCAGCGTCACGGCCAACACCCGCGACGACGGCCGGGCGTTCCTGGCCGCGGCGGGCCGGGCGGGGGTCGTGGCGACCGTAGAGCCCTATCCGTTCGAGGCGGCCGACCAGGCGCTGATCGACTTGAAGGACGGCCGGTTCCGAGGGGCAGCGGTCCTGCTGATGGATTGAGCGAAAGTCCTCGCCGCCAGGCATGGACCTCGGCGACGGGATCCGCCCGGTGTGGGCTCGGTCCGAGCGCCTCGCCGAGATCCCGAGCTCGCCCCGACTACGCTGGCCGGGCGAAGTGCGAGCCTTCGTGCCGGCGTGGAGCAAGGTAGGTGCCTCCGCCCGAGTAGCTCAGTGGTAGAGCAGGCGCCTTGTAAGCGTCAGGTCGTCGGTTCGAACCCGACCTCGGGCTCGCCTGAGCTGGACTTTTGCAGGTTTTCCGCTGCCCACCGGTAGCTTGGTCTCGATTCTGGTCTCAGTTTGTCCCACGGGCAACGGCCTCAGGACCCCGGTTGGACACGCCCGAAGAGGGCCGACTCGATGCGGGCCGCAGCAACCGAACGGCGGTCGGCGAGGATGTGGCTGTAGCGGGCGGTCAGCGCGATCTGGGAGTGGCCGAGCCAACAGTCGGCTGAGCTGGCCGCCGTGCAGCGCCTGGAGGAGTCGCCAGCGCCGTGCCGCAGTCAGGCTCAGCTCGTCGTCAGGAAGGCCTGCCGGCCAGTCGCCGCCGACAAAGCGTGCGGCGATGTACTCGTCGACCACGATCACCGCTCAGGGTCGCGCCGGCTCGGCAGCCGCCATCGCTGGAAGCGCCGCCGAGGAGAGGGTCCGCGCGAGAGACGGCGTCGAGGCCGGCCTGGAACTCGCCGACGAGGTCCCCCGTGGTCAGCCGGCGCAGCAACCCTTTGTCGTCCTCGCTCAGGCGGGCGTCGCCGGCTCGGCGTCGAGGGCGGCGCTCCTCGACCAGCTCCTCGCCGATACTCATGTCGTCAGTCTGCGTCAGCTTGGCGTTGCGCCGTGATCGACGCTGTCCAGCGCCCGAAGCCCTACCGACGAGCCACGCTCTCCCCGGATCGCACCTCCTCGCAGCCACGCTCATCGTCACCGCCTCCAACGCCCGACCTCCCAACGCCCCGACCGCCAGCCTGGCACGCCCATCCCGCCCTCATCCGCCGTCGCCTTCCAAGACGGAATCTCAGGCTTCACACAGTTGGCACTCGAGGCGACCGGCGGCCCCGCACGTGCGAACTTGAGTGGGCAACGCTCAGCTTTCTGGGGGTCGTCCCGCCGGCCGGCCAGGGCAGGGTGGCACGCCCGCAGGGTCTCGCCAGCGGGTGCCGTCCCCGTAGACGTGACGCGCCCCGCACGGCCGTTCCAGTGGAAGCGAGCGCGCCGTTCGCCCCGGTCCCGCAGGAGCCGGGAACCGGCCGGTCGACGGCTTCGAGCACACGACGGAGTGTCCATCGCCACTCGGATCGCAACGCCTACCGGCCCGGCAACGCGGCCCGCTAGCCGCCTCTTCGGGCATGCTGCCAGGGCCGGTTGGTCGGCACCAGCCTGAGCGGCGGCAGCGGCGTGGAGAGCGGCTCGGATGTCACCGGCAAGCACACGGAGACGATGCCGGCCGGCTCCGACGACCGCATGGCGGCAGCCGCTTGCAGCAAGCCGGAGCCGCCTGCGGCGACCCGCCGATGGCCTGTTTGACCCCGACATCGTCCCCGCCCGATCCGCTGTCGACAGGGCGGGCGCCTATCAACGGGGGGACCGAGACGGCGATCTGCGAGCACCGCCGGTGGACAATCGCCTGGTGATCGGCCGTGCGGAGGAGTCCGTGTTCCGGGCCCGTACGGGAGCCAACGGCATCGTCGAGGAGGACATCTCCGGGTGGCCGCCACCGCGTTGCACAGTGGCCCCCGGACTGACGGCCCCACCGCGTGGCGTGTGGCGGCAGGGACCGGCCTGGCCGGTGCCAGATGGCCAGTTGCGGACGACCCAGCTCAGACCTGTCCCGATCTGGCCGCCACCCCTCCCGTGCCTGCGGGCCGGGGCGCCTGACGTCGGGCGAGTGTCCCTCCACGGCCGGCTTGCGTGCATCCCGCGGGCCCGGGCCCGGGCTCGCAGACCGGCGTCGCCGGCCAGCGGGGCGCAGCCGCAGACCCAGGTCACCGCCCGGTCCAGTAGCCAGACACGGCGCGGTCGAAGGCACTCAGGGGCCGCCGGGCCACAACCGCTCCCACCCAGGCGTAAGCATCGCCGGACCGCGGGCAGCCGAGCGAACGAGGCGGTCGCCCCCGCCGAGCCTGTCCGCAACACGCCCCGGCGAGGTGAGGGAACACCCAGCAGTGCGGTCACGCACTGCGTCGCCGCCGCAGGGGTGCAGGCCTCCGCCCGCCCGCACCCATGCAACCAGCACCACGGCGGACTCACCCACCGTGCCCGAGAAGGCAGATCGCCGGTTCCGCGCCCACGGCGGGGCCGCGTCGCACCGTCGCCAGGCGTCGTCATGAGCGCAGCCCCCGCTCTCGGGCTGACCCTTCGGAGAGCGCAGTCGGTTCGGGGAGCGGCAGCGTGGAGAATGGCCGGTCGGTGTGGACCGCCTCGGGGGTCCCGGCTGCTGGCGGTGCGGCGCGACAGCGGCTGCCGTCTTCGACCTATCCGGTGGGGGCGGTTCTGGTGGTCATCAGGAGAAGCGTTTGCGTAGCCAGGAGACGGCGAAGTCGACCAGGCTGCGGGCGTCGAAGACGTGGCTGTCGGATGTGCCGACCGGCCCGGAGCGGCCGGCACCGGCGGCGAGCGCTTCGCGTCCGATGACCGCGAAGGCGTCCTCGCCGGGAGCGGTGACCGTGTCGTAAGGGAAGGCGCCGCGTGAGGAGGTGTCGATGTCGTGCACCGTCTGCCACTCGACGTCGTCGCCGGCCCGGATCGGTACCTGGTAGCTGACCGACCGGCGATGGGGGCTGTCGACGAGGCTCTCGGCATGGTGGAGCAGGGTGAGGGTGTCGAGCGGCGCGCCCAGGGAAAGGACCTGGCCGCCGGCTGCGACCAGGCGGGCGAGGGGGGAGCCCGGCCCGGCGGCGTAGTCCCAGGGGACGTCAGTGGTCAGCTCGCCGGCCCGGGCGCCGACGGCGACGAAGCGGAACACGTGGGCGTCGCTGCGGGTCGCGCCCGGCCAGGTCCGCAGCCGCTCGGGGATGCGCCCGAAGTCGGGGTTCGCAGCGGACAGGTCCGGGTCGAAAGCAGGTAGCTCGCTCCGGTAGGCGTCCTGGCGTTGCCGGCCCCACTCGCCGAGGTGGTAGGGGTCGTCCTCGAACCCGGCGTAGGCGAGCAGCGTGCCGTCGGGGCCGACGACGTCGAGGAGGGCCTCGATCACCGTGCGCGTGCCGCCGACCACCCAGCCGAGCGCGCTCATCTTCGTGTGGACCATGACCACGCCGCCGTCACGAACCCCCAGAGCCCGCAGGTCGCCAACGAGGCCCGTGCGGGTCACGAACCGCGCGGACACCACCGCAACGCTACATGCCGCAGTCCCGTCCCGGGTGCTCGGCCGCTCAGGACAGCAGTCGACGTAGCTCCTCGCCGTCCACGCCAGCGTCCCTGAGAATCCCTGCCAGGGTGCCCCGCTTCAACTCCCGGTGGAGGGGGACGACCAGGCGCATAGGACGCTCGGGATGGCGGAGGAGCACATGACTGCCTCGCTGCCGGGCCGCCACCCAGCCGAGCTTGCCCAGAGCCGCTATCAGCTCATGGCCGGAGACAACCGGAAGGCGTCCGCTCAAGCTGGCAGCGCCAGCGAGCGGCGCACGACCCCCATGTCCAGGCTCCGGCCCTCGTCGCGGAGGTCCTCCACGTACAACCGGAGCGCCTCCTCGGCGTTGACGATGGCCTCGTCGAGGGTGTCGCCCTCGGTGTGCAAACCGGGAAGTTCCGGCGCGTAGGCGTGATAGCCCCCATCGGGATCCGGCTCGAACACGAACTCGACCACCTCCGACGGCACACCCCCAAGTTACCTCGTGCCGCCATCGCGTCACGATGCGCCCAGGCAGCGTCCAGATCGACGCGGCAGAACGACCCCCGCGTCGCTCGCTACCAGAGCACAGATCGGCACCTCTGGAGCGCCAACGCGGCCCGCGTAGCTGGGCGGTAGCAGCATGTCCGGTCTGGGCCAGCGGCCCACCCGTGCGAGACCTGGAGGGGTAAACGTCTGCGGTGGGTGGGGCTGCGCCTGCGGTGATCGGGGGTGTGATGGACGAGGGGGTCGACGTCGCTGGGTTCGAGGATCTGGTCCACCATCTGGCGTTGGCTGGGGACTGGGATCGGTCGTCCCTGGAGTACCGGGGCTCGACGCTGGTGACCCGGACTCTGGAGGAGGAGGGGTTCGTGCATTGTTCTGCCACCTGCAGGTGCAGGGCATCGCCGACGCCGTCTACCGCGGCCGTAGCGACGTCGTCCTGCTCACGATCGACACCCGCCGGCTCAGGGCGGAGGTACGCATCGAGGGCGGCTACCCCCACATCTACGGACCGGTCCCGACTGGGGCGGTGCTAGCAGCCCAGGCGGTGCCGCTCGGCGGTGACGGCCGTCTGCGCCTCGATGACCTGCTGCCCGAACTGCTGGCCGGGTGGCCAGCGGGCGAGCTTCGCTTGCTAGCCGAGGCGCTGGAGGAAGTCCCCGCCGGCGTGGAAGAGGTCCAGGTTGACGGTGCGACGCTGCTGGCCTGGCCCGACCACACCACCTCGCCGACCTTCGGTGCGGTCCACGCCTACCCCGGCCAGGGCCGCCAGCTCGCCGACATCCGCCCCGCGGTCGAAGCCGCCGCGAGGCGGCGCCGGTGCGTCGTTGATTGCTCACCCAGCAGGTCGTAGCACGCGATCTCACCACCGCCAGCTCCTGGCTCTGCGCCGACGACCCGGCGGCCATCACCGTGAAGGTGGTCGACACCTGGGAGGCAGCCCTGGCCATGGACCAGGTCCAAACCGAAGGCTGGCGTCGCCAGCCCACTCCCCCCGGGGCGCTCGCCGAGAAGTGGGCAACGCTGCACGGCGAGCTGAGCGCCCGACGAGCGTGGACGCTGCTCGGTTCGATAGACGGGAAGCCGGCGGCCGTCGGCGCCTGCCGGCTGGTCGCGATCCCGGACTTGCTCGCTAGACCACCGGGCGCAACGGTGGCCCGCCTCAACGGCGCGGTGACCCTCCCCGCCCACCGAGGCCACGGCCTCTACACCGCCATCGTCGCCGCCCGCTGCCGCATCGCGGCCGCCCACGGCGCCACCCTTGCCCTCAGCCACGCTCACCAGGACACCTCCGCCCCGATCCTCGAACGGCTCGGCTTCGTACCCGTCGCCCTGGAACGCTGCTGGGCCCTCCCCACCACCCACCACGCCAGTCACCCGCCCCAACCGCAGACCGCCGAGACCTGAGCCGACGGTTCGCCGCGGAGGGCCGCAGGAGCGAAAGCACAAGTGCCGGCGACGCACCCCGCACGCGAGACGCCAACCGCGGCCACCGCCCGGCACCGCCCCCCAGCTGGCACTCGCCGCCCCTTCGGCGGACGCACAGAACGGCGCGCCAGATCGACGCCAGCACCGACCAACATGGCAGCGCCGAACGGCACGTATGGCGTCGAGTCTTATTAGGCCGAGCGTAAGTCACACGACTACCCGGCCGTTATGTAGCGGAGATCGGGATCGCGGAAGAAGCCCCGGATGATATCGGGGAGATCGACCAGCCGTTGCAGCGCGGCGGTCGCTTTGGCTCGCAGGTCGTTCTCGCTCACGACGCCTGCCCTGCCTACCCGTGCCGATTTGACGTTGTTCCAGACCCACTCGTCGGGATTGAGCTGCGGTGAGTAGGCGGGAAGATAGAAGATGCGAAACTGGCCGTTGGTCGACTTCACCCACTCCTCGGTCTTCTTCGCCCTATGCGACGGGTGACCGTCGACGACAAGGAACACGGGCCGGTCCCCATGGTCGTGTTGTAGTCGCTGGCAGAAGTCGATGAACACCTCGGCGTCGACGTTGCCCTCGGTGAGGGCGAATTTCAAAGCGCCCTGGGCAGAGACCGCCGAGATCATGTTGACCCGATAGCGGGCTCCGGTGGTCTTCATGATCGGGGTCTGACCAACGACCCCCCACGTCGTGG
>JAKAQB010000042.1 GCA_021811865.1 Actinomycetes bacterium
CGATCTCAGCCAACAAACGCGCCGCCGGGGTCTGCCCGGGGGGTCGGCTCCCCACTAGGCGGCGCAGAGCACGGCGGCGCCCTCGGGCAGGTCGGTGCAGAGCACGAGTGACTCCCGGACGGAGCCGTCGAGCAGCGTGCGGTAGACGGTGACGGTGCCGGTCGCGCTGTGGTGCAGCACCGCCCACGGCGAGGCCCTGCGGTCGCGCACGCAGTCGAGGGCCCGGCGCGAGGCCGGGGCGCAGATCCAGCACGGTCCGCTGCGGCCGGCGAGGCTCACGACGAGGTAGCTCCCCTCGTCGTCGCAGGCCACGCACAGGCCGATGCCGTCGGCGGCCGGGAGGCGCTCCGCCAGCCTGAGCGGAGGAGGCGCAAGTGTGCTCATGGCGGACGGTCCCTCCGAGGGCGGGGGTGCGGGGGCAGACCCTACGGGCCCTCTATCGGCGGGTGGTGGACCCGTGTGACCGGGGACGCCGCGCAATCCTCACCCTTGCGCATGTTCGCCCTCCCCTTTCCGGCGTCGATTCAGACCCTCCCCGCCGTAGGCGACACGGCGACGGTCAGTGCTGGAACTGCGCCTCCTCGGTCGAGCCGCTCAGTGCCAGCGTCGACGCCCCCGCTGCCAGGGTCGTGACGACCTTGTCGAAGTAGCCGGCGCCGACCTCGCGCTGGTGGCGGGTGGCGGTGTAGCCGTCGGCCTCGAGCGCGAGCTCCTTTTCCTGCAGCTCCACGTACGCGCTCATGCCCGTCCGGGCGTAGCCGTGGGCGAGCTCGAAGGTCGACTCGTTGAGGGCGTGCCAGCCGGCGAGGGTGACGAACTGGAAGGCGTAGCCCATGGCGCCGAGCTCCTTTTGGAACCGGGCGATGGTCTGGTCGTCGAGGTGCTTCTTCCAGTTGAAGCTGGGGGAGCAGTTGTAGGCGAGCATCTGCTCGGGGCGCTCGGCCTTCACCCGTTCGGCGAAGGTGCGGGCCTCGTCCAGGTCGGGCGTCGAGGTCTCGCACCAGATCATGTCGGTGTAGGGGGCGTAGGCGAGGGCCCGCGCCACGGCGATGTCCATGCCGTTGCGGATGCGGTAGAAGCCCTCGGCGGTGCGCTCGCCGGTCACGAACGGCTGGTCCCGTTCGTCGACGTCGCTGGTGAGCAGCGTGGCGCCGAGGGCGTCGGTGCGGGCGATCACGAGCGTCGGGACGTCGAGCACATCGGCAGCCAGGCGGGCGGCGTGCAGGGTCCGCAGGTGCTGCTGCGTCGGGACCAGGACCTTGCCGCCCATGTGGCCGCACTTCTTCTCCGACGAGAGTTGGTCCTCCCAGTGCACGCCGGCGGCGCCCGCCTCGATCATCTGCTTCATGAGCTCGAACACGTTGAGCGGACCGCCAAACCCGGCTTCTGCGTCGGCGACGATCGGCACCAGCCAGCGGCTCTGGCCACCCTCCAACCCGCCTTCGGACCATTCGATCTGGTCGGCGCGGCGCAGGGCGTTGTTGATGCGGCGGACGACGGCGGGGACGCTGTTGACGGCGTAGAGGCTCTGGTCCGGGTACACCTGCTCGGAGAGGTTGGCGTCGGCCGCCACCTGCCATCCTGACAGGTAGATCGCCTGGAGCCCGGCCTTCACCATCTCCACCGCCTGCCCGCCAGTCATGGCGCCGAGGGCGTTGATGTAGTCCTCGCTGCCGAGCAGCTCCCAGAGGCGCTCTGCTCCCATCCGGGCGACGGTGTGCTCGACGGCGACCGAGCCGCGGAGGCGCAGGACGTCGGCGGCGGAGTAGGGGCGGTCGACGCCGGCCCAGCGCGGCGAGGTCGCCCAGCGCGACTCGAGCTCGGCGGCGGCAGTCTCGAACGGGGTGGTCATGGTGGGCCAGGGGTCCTTTCTGAGAGGCTTGGGGGCCAGCGGGCCAGGGCCGGGCTAGGGCAGCAGGTCGTAGGCCGGAAGCGTGAGGAACTGGGGAAAGTCGTCGGCCAGCGAGACCTGCTCGAGGACGGAGCGGGCGTTGGCCACGACGCCGGCGTCGGCGCCGGCGTCGACGACCGCCCGCTCGGCGGTGTCGAGGCGGGCGCGCACCAGCTCGGCGCTGACCGGCGTGCCGTCGGCGAGGGTGACGCCGTGGTGGACCCACTGCCACACCTGGGCCCGGCTGATCTCGGCGGTGGCGGCGTCCTCCATGAGGTCGTCGATGGCGGCCGCCCCCGTGCCGGACAGCCACGACACGAGGTACCGCAGTCCCACCGAGATGTTGGTGTCGAGCCCGGCGCTCGTCACCCCACCCGCCGGGCAGGTGACCCCGAGCAGCCGGGCCGGCCCGACGTGCACGTCGTCGCGCTCGCGCTCGAGCTGGTTGGGCCGGTTGCCGAGGACGGCGTCGAACTCGGCCATCGCCGTCGGCACCAGGTCGGGGTGGGCCACCCACGTGCCGTCGAAGCCGTCCCCGGCCTCGCGCCGCTTGTCCTCGGTCACCTTCACCAGCGCTGCCTCGGTCACCTCGGGCTTGCGCCGGTTGGGGATGAAGGCTGCCATCCCGCCGATGGCGTGGGTGCGGCGGCGGTGGCAGGTCCGCACGAGCAACTCGGTGTAGGCCCGCATGAACGGAACCGTCATCGTCACCGACGCCCGGTCGGGCAGCACGAACGCCGGGTCGGCGTGGAACTTCTTGGCGATGCTGAAGATGTAGTCCCAGCGGCCGGCGTTGAGCCCGCAGACGTGGTCCCGCAGCTCGTAGAGGATCTCGTCCATCTCGAAGGCGGCGGTGATCGTCTCGATCAGCACCGTCACGCGCACGGAGCCGTGGTCGAGCCCGCAGAGCCGCTCGGCCTCGCTGACCACCTCCTCCCACAGGCGGGCCTCGAGGTGTCCCTCCAGCTTGGGCAGGTAGTAGTAGGGCCCGAAGCCGCGCGACAGGCTTTCCCGACCGTTGTGGAACAGGTAGAGGCCGAAGTCGAACAGCGATGCCGAGATGGGTCGGCCGTCCACGGTGAAGTGGCGCTCCGGCAGGTGCCAGCCCCGCGGCCGGACCAGCAGGGTGGCCGTCTCCTCGTCCAGCCGGTAGGCCTTCTCCGGGGTGACGAGCTCGATCGTCCCCCGCACGGCGTCCTGGAGGTTTACCTGACCGCCCACGACGTTGTCCCACGTCGGTGAGTTGGCGTCCTCGAGGTCCGCCATGAAGCACTTCGCTCCCGAGTTGAGGGCGTTGATCATCATCTTGCGCTCGACTGGCCCGGTGATCTCGACCCGCCGGTCGGCGAGCGCCTTGGGGGCCTCGGGGACATGCCAGCGGTCCTTGCGGATGCCGGCCGTGCGGGCGAGGAACTGGGGCCGCTCGCCGCCGTTGAAGCGCTCCTGGCGTTCGACGCGCGCCGTGAGGATCTCCTGGCGGGGACCCTCGAAGCGGCGGTGGAGGGCCTCGAGGAAGTCCACCGCCTCTGGCGTCAGCACCCGTTCGGCCTGCGGATGGGGTGTGAACTCAGCCATGTCCAGGAGTATGTGAAAACTTTAGTGCTGTTGTCGAGTCGAACATCCTGAGTACTTGTACCTG
Source organism: Actinomycetes bacterium (assembly GCA_021811865.1). The sequence goes on from JAKAQB010000042.1 coordinate 3,531, forward strand.
ACGCGAAGAAGTGCGAAACTTTCGCTGTGGATCAGCCCGACAGCCTGGATGCGCGGGTCTTCGGCCAGCGGCTGAGGCACATGCGCAAGGCGGCAGGCCTCACCCTCGACGAGCTCGGCGCCAAGCTGCAGCGTCCCGCGTCGTACCTGTCGCAGCTGGAGAACGGCCACCGCGAGCCGAGGCTGTCGACGGTGAACCGCCTCTCCGGAGCGCTCGGCTGCAGTGCCGGCGACCTGCTCGACACCCGCCCCCCCAACCGTCGGGCCGAGCTCGAGGTCGCCCTCGCCCGCATGCAGGAGGCCCCGGCCTACCAGGCGCTGCGCCTGCCCTACCTCAAGCCGTCCGCCCGCCTGGAGGACGCGGCGTTGGAGCACATAGTGGCGCTGTTTGGCCGGGTGCGCGAGCTGGCGGCCGCCCGCCCCGCTCGCTCCGGTGCCCCGGCCGGTGCCCGGGCCGCCAACGCCGCCATGCGCGACGAGATGCGCAAGCGGGACAACTACTTCGCCGACATCGAAGCGGCCGCAGGCGCCGCCCTCGACGCCGTCGGCTACAGCGGGCCGGGCGCCATCTCGGAACGCCACCTGTCCGACCTGGCTGCCTACTTCGGGTTCCGCATCGCGCGCGTCCAGGACCTCCCGCCCTCCACCCGCTCGATCACCGACCAGCGCAACCGTGTGATCTATGTCCCACAACGCAACAACGCCACGGTCCGCACCGCCCGCTCCGTGATCGCCCAGACGCTCGGGCACTTCGCGCTCGGTCACTCCGACCCGGGCGACTTCGGCGCCTACGTCCGCCAGCGCGTGGAGGCCAACTACTTCGCCGGCGCGCTGCTCGCCCCCGAGCGGGCGGTCGTCGCCATGCTGAAGGCGGCCAAGGCGCGGGAGGACCTGTCGGTCGAGGACCTCAACGAGGTGTTCTACATCTCCTACGAGATGGCGGCGCACCGCCTCACCAACCTGATCACGCGCCACCTCGACATCCCGGTGCACTTCCAGCGGGCCGACCCGGACGGCCTGCTATGGAAGGCGTACGAGAACGACGGGGTATTGCTCCCCGCCGACGCCGACGGCACGATCGAGGGCCAGCGGGTGTGCCGGTGGTGGAGCACCCGGCAGGCGTTCGAGTCGGAGGACTCCTTCGCCGCTCACTACCAGTACACCGAGACCGTCGTCGGCACATTTTGGTGCGCGACCCACATCGAGGCCGAACCGGGCCGCGGCGACGCCATCACCGTGGGCACCACCGAGGAGCACTCCCACTGGTTCCGCGGCGGGGACACGACCCAATGCAAGGTCTCACGCTGCCCGGACCCGGCCTGCTGCGCCGAGCCGCCCACCACGCAGCGGGCACGCTGGGCAGGGGCGGTGTGGCCGTCGGCACGCGACCACAGCCACTTCGTGTCGGGGCTGCCGACCGACACGGTCGTGTTCGACCCGTTCCCCGGCGTTGACCTCGTGGACGTGTACGGGTTCCTCGATCGCCACGAGCGCTAGACCGCGGGTCCCCCTTGGATAACGGGGTGCTCGGACGCTTCTGGCGGCGACGGGAGCCATAGAGCGCCTTGCCCAGCTCGGCGATCCGGTCCCTCTGCCCAGATCAACGCCCCGTCCTTGCGGGCGATCTCCGCCCGCTGGGTTCTACACGACATCCCAGAGGCGCGCCACGATGCCCTCCCACCCGGTGGCCCTCACCTCCAGGTTGTGCGCTGACCCACGTGCCATGACACAGCCGATCGCTCGGCTCCGCCCACCACATCGCCACCTCACAGCCCCGCCGATGCCCCTCCCTTTCCCCTCAGGAGTTGCCCGGGACTTCCGGGGAGCCGGCGGCAGTGCCGCGGAGCTTGACCATGGCCCTGCGGTTGGCCATGAGCACCATGGGCGTCCATACGACTCCGAAGGGGATGCCCCACCAGCCGGCGAGGAGGTTGTGGTGGAGCACCTTGCGGTAGATGGTCTCTAGCTCGGCGAGGCTGCCCGTGTACGCGGTGCTGGAGCGCCTGGTGAAGACGCCGAGGCTTGTCACCTTCGAGAGGGCGATCCGATATCGCGGCACCTCGGCCGATCCGCGGCTGGTGGGGTCGCTCATGAGAGGGCCCCCATCCAGCGCTCGGTCGCCACGTAGGAGTTGGCCTCCATCGCGGCGCTGAGCGTCTTCATGAACGCAGAGGAGCTCGCGCTGTTCGCCGCAACCTGGTCGACCCACTGGACGATCCCCTGGTAGTCGGTCTCTGTGCAAAGGGGGAGCACCTCGCAGTCGACGATGTCCTGCTGGATGATCTCCGGCGCGGTCTTGAGCCCCGAGACCGAGATCACCCAGCGGTCGAACGCGCTGCAGGTGTTGTACAGGGTCGACCCGCAGGCATACCCCGCCTGGTAGGCGGTGCGGAAGGTGAGCGCCTCGGCGACTTGGTCCTCGAGTAGCGCCACGTCGTCGCCGAGGGTGGCCGGGTCTTGGTTCGCGGCCTGGAGGTTCCTGTTGGCATCCGCGAGCAGGAGGGGGGCCACCTGGGCAGGGAGGCGTGACAGGGCGCCCTGCATGAGGCTCTCTATGTGCGGCACGGTCGTCGAGAGGATCTGGGCGACGAAGGAGGCGATCTCGGAGTTGCCCTGGGAGAGCTCTCCCGGCAGCGGCTGGAAGCCGGCCGAGAACGCCTGGAGCTCTGCAGAGCCCACACCCTGGAGAGCTGTCGTGGCACCAGAGCCCACGAGGGCTCCTGCCAGGGCGGCGGCATCCCTCGGGTCGCTCGCCATCGCCTGGGTGATGTCCTCCCCGAGCCTCGTCGCCTCGCTTGGCGGAAGGGCGTCGAGGCGGGTCGTCACGTTGCGTGCCGCCGAGGGAGCCAGGCCGTCCATTGCCGAGAGGATGAGCTGCCGGTCGGAGGAGGAAAGCCCATCTGCCAGGGGGCCGAGAGCACTCGGGCCGAGTGCGGGTTGCTTCGTCGAAATGCTGGGCGACCGGGAAGGTTCTCCATGGCTTTGCTGCCCGGAGAGGCACGAGACGAAGGAGTGGCAAGCCTGCCGCGTTGCCCTCCGAGAGCTCTCGTGGCCAACTGAGAGGCGGGTGCCTCCGCATGCCCCAATGAGTAGGGCTCCGGTTGCGATGATGGACAGGGCGCCGAGCAGGCCTGTATGGCTCGGGCTCGGTGTCCTGGCAGATTCTCTGGTTCGTTTCATCGAGTCACTCCCCTTTGGCTATAGGTTGACCTGTGGGCTGATAACGATGGTGACTTGCTGGCGTGGTCCATCACTACCCTCCGAATACCAGCACTCTGTTCTCGGGATGGGGGGGTCGAAGCCCCTTTGGCGTGGGGCCCTGGACGCCCATGATGCCGTTGCACGAGGCCTTCCCTCGAGCCTCGGCGCCGCCCTTGGCTACGAAGGGGAGGTAGTAGGTGGCGGTCTTTCCCCTGGCGAGGAAGCTCGGCACCGGAAGCGACAGCTCGCCGAAGGGGTCGTAGCCGACGACGAGGTTCGAGAGCCCGAAGGAGGGCGCCTTGGCGTTCTCCTGGAGGCCTTCGAAGCCGACCGAGCGGTAGTCGGCGAGGGGCTCCTCGGCAATGCTCCCGTTGCAGCTCGTAGAGGGCCCCTCCACTATCCACTCCGCCGAGGCGAGCGAGGAGGCGTAGGCGAGGGTCTTCGACCAGCGCTCGCTCGCACCCGAAGGGCTCTTCACGCTGATGGAGAGCACCCAGGTCTCAGGCGAGGAGGTGGCATTGTAGGTGCCCCCTCCCCAGACGCCGCCCGCCACGGGGTTGTAAGCACGGCCGCCCCAGCCACCACTCGTGGGGTTGTAGCCCTTCACCGGGGATCCCACGGTGTGCAGCGAGGCGCTCACCTTGTCGCCGGGGGCGATCTCGAGGCTCGGGATCACGACCTCGGCCGCGGGAAGGACCTCGTACCAGGCCTCGTAGAGGCTCTGACCAGTTGGAGACGCGTCCTCGGAGGTGCCGAGCTGGATGAGGCTCTGGTCGGTCCTCGTGCAGGAGGGATCGAGGCAGGAGCCGCCTATGCCCACCCAGATGGCGGAGTAGCCGTCCATGGATGCGCTCGGCGCCTTCACCTTCGGCACCACCCAGGTGCCTGCGGCCGAGGTGGCGGCCACATGGGTCCTGGCCGAGAGCACCTGGTAGCCGGACCAGTTGTTCGACACCTCGGGCAGGTCGGCTGCCGGGAGCCTGGAGAGCAGGCGGGAGAGGGCGCTCCATTCCGAGGCGTGGTGGAGGTTGTAGGTGCGCCCGCCCCAGACGCCGACGCGGTTGTAGACGCCAAAGGAGGACAGGGCCCTCTTTCGCTGGGACGCGTTCGCTTGGTGCATCGCCCCTCCGGGGTTCACCCCCGCTCCGCCGCCCTGGCCCGCCGGAGCTGTGTGGGCCTGGCGGGCTTGTCCGCTGCCATGCGACGGCGAGCTGGCGGTGAGCCCGGCCGCGGCGCCGAGCGCTGTGAGCAAGGCCGCGAGGACCGCGAACCTCTGCCGGGTGCTGCGGCCTGGGCTGGTCTTTGGCGTTGCAACAGCCGGGTCTTCGCAAGTGGTGGTGGTGGACATTTCGCTGGCCTCCTTCTTCGCTTCGTCGGGGAGGCTCTCCCCATGCCCAAGGCTAAGAAATCGAGGTGGCGGAGTCCCTCCCTCCAAGGTCATGTCTTTCCTCGCCCGGAGGCAAGGCCCGCCTTACCTGAGGGCAAGGGCGGAAGTCCTCAACGGCCACGAGTGGGCCAAGTGAACCCGCCCGCCGCAGCTAGGACGATGAGCGCCCTCGGGACCCTACGAGACCAGGTGATCGCACCGATCCTCGCCGGTGTTGCCTCACCCCGACGGGGACGCAGGCCGGCCACCTCGACCGCCTCAAGCGCCTAGAGGTTCTCGACAGGCACCTCAACCGCGCCCTCCGGGGTGAAGCCGAGGACCAACCCGTAGAAGCTCATTTCCGCGCTCAGCGCCGCGACGATCGTCTCGGCCTTGCGGAACCCGTGCTGCTCGCCGGAAAAAGCGAGGTAGGCGACGGGGACGCCTTTCTTCTTCAACGCCTCGTAGATCATCTCGGACTGAGCGGGCGGGACCACCATGTCCTCCAAGCCCTGCAGGATCAGCAGCGGGCGCTCGAAGCCGTCCACGTGGAAGATCGGCGACCGGGCCCGGTAGGTCGCCTCGTCCTCCGGCCACCGCCCGACGAGGCGGTCCAGGTACCGCGACTCGAACTTGTGGGTGTCACGGGCCAGCGCCCCAAGGTCGGCCACCCCGAAGTAGGAGGCGCCGGCGGCGAAGGCGTCGGTGAAGGCCAGGGCGGCGAGCGTCGTGTACCCGCCGGCGCTCCCTCCACGGATCACCCGCCGCTCGCCGTCGACCACCCCTGTGGCGGCCAGGTGGCGGGCCGCCGCCACCACGTCCTCGACGTCGCAGACCCCCCAACTGCCGCGCAGGCGGTTGCGGTAGGCGGTGCCGTACCCGGTGCTGCCCCGGTAGTCGACGTCGGCGACAGCGAAGCCTCGGGTCGTCCAGAACTGCACCGCCAGGTTGAGGTCGTCGACGGCCTGCGACGTCGGGCCGCCGTGGGTCATCACGACCAGCGGCGGCCGCTCGCCCTCGGGCCCGGTGACGCCGGGGTTGGCCGGGCGGTAGACCAGCGCCCACGCCGTCTCGCCGCCGGCGGTGGGGAACTGCAGCCGTTGGGGCACCGATACGGTGTCGTCGGGCAGGTCGGCGTCCCGGGCGCGGCGCAGCACGGCCGTGCTGCCATCCAGGCCGAGCCGGACGACGGCGGGGAACTCCCGGGCCGACGACGCCACCGCCACGACCGCGTCACCGGCGGCGGCCAGGTACCGGAAGCTCGTGTAGGCGGTGGCGACCGGGTGCACGCGGCCGCCGTGGACAGCACCGATCCCCGACCCGCTGGGGCCGTGCCAGGCGGCAACGAGCGTCCCATCGCCGAGGAAGGTGTAGGTCCGCTGCCCGAACACCCACGCCGGCACCCCGAACTCCGCCTCCATCGGCGCCAGCGCCTCGCCGTCCCGGTACAGGTTCCACCAGCCCGTCCGGTCGCTCACCCAGTGCAGCACGCCGTCGGGCGACCACCGCGGCTGCTGGACCGACTCGCCGTCGCGCCCGGCGGCGAGCCGGGCCCCGTCGATCGTCGCCCCGGCCCCGTCCGTGCGGAGGTCGGCGACCCACAGCTCCGTGGCGTCCCACGGCATCTCCGGGTGGTCCCAGGACAGCCAGGCAAGGTGGGTGCCGTCCGGCGAGAGCGCCGGGGCGGCGAAGAAGTCGTGCCCGCTTGCGAGAACGACCGGATCATCGAGGCTGCCTCCCTCGGCGGCGCCCGGGGCGGTGGCGCCTGGGGCGGTGGCGGGGCCGTGGCCCGAGGCGTCGCCCAAGGGCACGGCCACCAGGTCGTTGACGACGTCCTCACCGTGACGCTCACGTACGCAGATCAACCAGCGGCGGTCGGGGGTGACGACCGGGTCGGCGAACCGCACGGCCCGCGGTGCCGGCGGTGGGGCGGTTAGGGGCACCGGCTCACCCCCGCCGGCCGGGAACCGCCACAGCCGCTGGTCCTCCCAGTTGGAGCAGATGAGGTCGTTGCCGTCGAAGGCCCAGCAGCGACCGCCGTACTCGTGCGCCTGCGTTCGGGCGGAGAACCCTGAGGGTACGAGATCGACGCGGCGCCCGTCGGGGCGTTGTTCGACTACCACGAAGCGGCCCGCCTCTGCCGGGCGGCCTTCCACCCACACCACTCTTTGGTCGTGGGTGTCGACACCGTCGTGGGTGTCGACACCGTCGTGGGTGTCGACACCGTCGTGGGTGTCGACGTCGGAGAGGCCGACGGCCCGCTCCACGAGGTGCTCGGCGCTGATCGGGGAGGGCCAGGTGCCGTAGGGAGCGACGGTGGGAGCCATGGGGCGATCGTACGGGGCCTGGCGGCGGGTGGCACTCGCCCGCCGGCCGGACCTGCTGCGGGAGGCGGGGCTCGGCTGGGCCGGCGTGGGGGTGGTGGGCTGGGCCGGCGTGGGGGTGGGCTGGGCCCAGCTCGGTGCACTCGGTGTCACTCGGGGGATTAAGGCTTGAATACGGCATCGAATGCACCGGCCTGCCGGCGCCCGGTGGCGCTCCCGCCGGCCTGCTGGCGCGGGGGGTGGGTTGGGCCGGCGTGGGGGTGGCTGGGCCCAGCTCGGTGCACTCGGTGCCACTCGGGGATTCAGGCTCGGTAACTATTCGGTGAACCCGGGGGGGCTTGTGGTCGGGTAGGTGACGCCTCCTGGACCAGCGAGGTCGAGACCGAGGTCTGGTGCGACGAAGCACAGGCGAGGGCTGGACGCTGGCACGACTGGATGTTGGAAATACGAGCCCTGTAGTCGCAGCGGTGATGGCCCAGGCGCAGATCACCGCCGAGACCGCTGTCGCGTGGGGAGTGCTCCTCTCCGAGCTGCTCCGTCTCGCCTAGGCCCGCCTAGGCCATCCACCAAGCTCACCTCACCCGTGGAGAAGCCGTCGCCGCCGGGGCTCTGGCCGGCGAAGCCAGATCCAGGCTCGAGGAGGCCCGGGCCTCCTACGGGTCAGCCGGGCGGGCGGCCGAGGCCGTCGCCGAGACGCTCCGAGCCGAGACCGAGGCTGCTGTTGGCATCGCTGGCCACAACAGCGAAGGACGTGAGCGGCGCCACCGCAAGGGCGAGGCAACCCCGGCGATGCGCCCAGCCGACTACGCCGCCCGGCGTGCCGCCGCAGAAAGCAGACGGCCGGGGGCGGTAGACGGGGTCGATCCTGCCGGTCAGCGGCCACGAGCCGCTACCGCCGGGAATAGGCTCTTGGGGCCGGCCAGTGCGACGTTCAGGTCAAGGTCGTCAAGGTCCCTTGTCGCCCACCGTGGGAGTGCATCCGAGTCCGGACTCTCGGGCGGCGATGGTCAGTTCGGTTCGGCGCGGTTGTTGTCGAGGTCGATGCCCGGGTGCTCCAAGAAGGCGACAAGGCCCGACCACTCGTGGTCCAAGGTGGCGGCACCTTCTTCGCCGGATCGGGCAAGATCTCGTCTCTGTCCTGGCGGTGGTGGGTCGCGTCCATCTCGGAGACAGGCTCGAATACGGCATCGAATGCGCCGGCCTGCCGGCGCCGCGTGGCGCTCCCGCCGGCCTGCCGGCGCCGCGTGGCGCTCCCGCCGGCCTGCCGGCGCCCGGTGGCGCTGCTGGGCCGGGGTGGGGGTGGGCTGGGCCCAGCTCGGTGCACTCGGTCTAACTCGGGGGATTCAGGCTCGAATACGGCATCGAATGCGCCGGCCTGCCGGCGCCCGGTGGCGCTCCCGCCGGCCTGCCGGCGCCCGGTGGCGCTCCCGCCGGCCTGCCGGCGCCCGGTGGCGCTCCCGCCGGCCTGCCGGCGCCGCGTGGCGCTCCCGCCGGCCTGCCGGCCCAGCCGAGCGCCTCTTCGTTGCCGGTACCGCCCGCCGGCCTGCCAGGGTGGAGGCGTGGCGCCCATCACCCACCTCGACGAGGCCCGTTCCCGCAAAGCGGCGGCGGCGCCGGCGGCTGGCGACACGCGGCCCGCTGGAGGGCTGCGCCTCCCTCCCGGCATCGAACCCGCTCCAGCGTGGGTGCCGGCAAGACCGACCGTCGTCGAGGTCTTGGCCGGCGCGGCGGCCGGTGCCGGGATCGTCCTCGCCCGCCCGTTCGTGTTGGCGATCCTGAGGGCCGCCGACGACTGCGCACGTTCCCGGCGGCCCGGCGTGTCCCGGCCCGACATGCAGCCCAGCACCCGGCCCGACACGCAGCCCAGGACCCGGCCCGACACGCAGCCCAGCACCCCGGCCGGCGCCCGACCGGGCGCCGACCCGTTGGTCATTGCCGCCGCCCGCCGTGACCGGGACGCCGCCGACCCGTTGGTCATTGCCGCCGCCCGCCGTGACCGGGACGCCGCCGACCCCGGGTGGTTCGGCCCCGACAGTGTGGCGTGGAAGGTACAAGCGGACCCGGCGATGTTCGTAGCCGGCGTGGCCGCCTTCGCCTTGCAGCTGCTGCACCCGCTCGCCCTCGCCGGCGTCATCGACCACAGCTCCTTTGCCGAGGACTTCACGGGTCGGGTCTTGCGGACGGGGGCGTTCGTGCAGGGTGTTGTCTTCGGCGGGTCGGCGGAGGCGGCTGCCCGGGTGGCGGGCGTGAAGCGGGTCCACACCCGCGTCGTAGGCACTGCACCGGACGGCCGTCACTACGACGCCGCCGAGCCCGATCTCCTGCGCTGGGTGCATATCGGCGAGTACCTCGCCATAGCTGCCGCCTACCGCCGGTTCGGCGCCTACCCGCTCTCGAGAGCGGAGCTCGACGGCTACGTGGCGGAGGTGGCCGCCGTCGGTGAGGCGATGGGAGCACCCGATCCGCCGCGGTCGTGGGAGGCCCTCGAGGCGGCAGCGCAACGTTTCCGGCCGGAGCTCGCCGTGAGCGAGCAGACCATTGCCGCCCTGCGCTTCCTCCGCCACCCCGCCGGCCTGCCGCCGCTCGCCCGGCCGGCGTGGGAGGTGCTGTTCGCCGGTGCCACTGCGTGCATTCCTCCGTGGGCGCGCAAGCTCTTGGGTCTGCGTGCGCCGTCGCCCGCCGAGCTGATCACCTGCCGGTCGCTCGTACGCGGGCTCGCTGCCCTCCTCGGTGACCCGCCTCCCCTGCTGGCCGCCCGCGCCCGCCTCGGTCTCAGCCGGAGCTGAGACGAAGGAGTCTTCTCAGCTCCCGGCGCTCACCGGCATCGAGGATCGCATGTGGGCGGCGGCGGGGGCATACCCATCGCGGCGCGCGCACGATCGAATGCGCCGGCGCCCAGCGGGCACCGATCGAGCCTGTCTAGGTGCCTCCCGTACCTGGCGCTGGCGTGTCCGCCCGGCTGCGTCAGAGCGTCCCTTCGGAGGAGTGGACCAACCTCGACCTGCGCACCTTCGATCTCCTGGTCACGACGAACGCCGGGCGGGGCATGACCAAGCCCACCTACTTATCCTCCCGCTCCCCTCGTCCTTCCGGCGCCCGCCCGGCGAGGATCTCGTCGACCCGCTCCACCTTCGACCGCAGCGCTCCGGCGTGGCCAGGACGCACGTCGAGCTTGACGACCACGCTCACGCGCGGCGCCACCTCGGCTACCCGGTCGACCGCCGCTTTGATGACCGCCATCACCTCGTCCCATTCACCCTCGACGTTGGTGAACATGGCGTTTGTCTCGTTGGGCAGCCCCGACTCGCGCACGACCCGGATGGCCTCGGCGACGGCTTCGCTCACCGAACCGTCCTTCCCCACCGCTCCGCCGCCGAGCGGCGAGATGGAGAAGGCCGCTACGACGTTCACTGACGTTGCCTGACGACGCTCATGGGTGCGGGCCCTCGGGGTGTTGGGGGCCCTCGGGGTGTTGGGGGTCCTCGGGGTGTTGGGGGTCCTCGGGGTGTTGGGGGTCCTCGGGGCTCTCGCCGGCTGTCGGGCTGGCGGGCGCCCCCGCCGCCCCCGCCGCCCCCGCCCCCGCCGGCGCGGCATCGAGGGCGTCGAGCAGGTGCAGGGCGATGTCGCCGACGCGCACGTCGCCGCGCTGGTGGGCCTTGGTGCCGTCGTCGAGCATGATGTAACAGTACGGGCAGGCTGTCGCGACCCGGTCGGCGCCGGTGGCGAGCAGCTCGGCGCTGCGGTCCATGTTGATCTTGACGCCCTTCTCCTCCATCCACATGCGGGCGCCGCCGGCCCCGCAGCAGCGCGACGTCGGGCCGCTGCGGGGCGCCTCGACGACGTCGATCCCGCCGAGGCTGCCGAGCACCTTGCGGGGCGCGGCGTAGATGTCGTTGTGACGGCCGAGGTAGCAGCTGTCGTGGTAGACGACCCGCTCGGGCAGCGACGCCCCGCGCAGGTCCAGTCGCCCCTCGTCGATCAGCTGCGAGAGCAGCTGGCTGTGGTGGATCACCTCGTAGTTGCCGCCCAGCTGCGGGTACTCGTTCTTGAAGGCGTTGAAGCAGTGCGGGCATTGCACCACGATCTTCTGGACGCCCATCCCGCCGAACATCTCCACGTTCTGCGCGGCAAGCATCTGGAACAGGTACTCGTTGCCGCTGCGGCGGGCCGGGTCGCCGTTGCAGCGCTCCGCCGGTCCGAGGACGGCGAAGTCGAGCCCGGCCCGGGTGAAGAGGGTGGCGATCGCCGCTGTGACCTTCTTGTTCTTGTCGTCGAAGCTGCCGGCGCACCCGACCCAGTACAGGTACTCGTGGCCGAGGGGCGATCCCGGCTCGGCCACCGCCAGCTCGACGCCCGCCTCGGAAAGTCCCTTCGCCCAGGTCAGCCGGTCCCCGTTTGACAGCCCCCACGGGTTCTCCTGGTTCTCGAGGGAGCGGTACATCGAGCCGAGGGAGGCTGGGAAATCGGACTCCATGAGGGACAGGTAGCGCCGCATGTCCAGGATCTTGTCGAGGATCTCGATGTTGACCGGGCAGGTCTCGTCGCAGGCCCGGCAGGTCGTGCACTGCCAGACCTCCTCGGCGGTGACGAGCTCGAACACCGACCCCGCCGACACGAGGATCGGGTCCCCGCCGATGACTGGGCTGACCGGCTCGACGGGCAGGCTGGCCGGGCTACCGACCGGCGCCGGCCCGCCCACGAGGGGGACGGCGGGGTGGGATGCCGCCATCACGTTGCCGATCTTGTTCACGATCTCGCGGGGGTCGAGCTCCTTGCCGGTGTTCCTGGCCGGGCAGACGCTCGTGCACCGACCGCAGATCGTGCAGGCGTCGGTGTCCATCAACTGCTTCCATGTGAAGTCCGAGACCAGGTTGGCGCCGAAGGTCTCGAGCTCCGTCTGGGTGAGATCGGGCAGGGGCTTCATCGCCCCCTTGGGCCGCTCACGGTCGCGCAGGTACATGTTGGCCGGCGAGGTCAGCAGGTGCCGGAGCTTGGTGGTCGGCAGCGCCAGGAGGAACACGAAGAACGCCCCGACGTGCAGCACCCACATGCCCTGGTACAAGGAGCGCAGCGTGGAGGAGGGAATGCCGGACCAGATGTAGGAGAGCCCCCACCCGACATATGTCCAGTGCTCGTAGGCGGGGCGGCCCTCGGCGGCGATGCGGACCGACTGGACCAGCGGGCCGGTCACCCCGATGGCGAGGAGCGTCCCGAGGATGAAGGCGTCCTCCGGTCGCGTCTTGACTCGCAGCCGGAACGGCCGCTGCACGTACCGCCGGACGATCGCCCACACCACGCCGGCCACGAACAGCAGGCCGGCGGTGTCCCCGACGAACTTGTAGCCCTGGTACGTCCTGCCGGTGAGGAACTGCCAGCCGACAGGCAGGAGGTGGTCGATCTCGAGGGTCGTCGTCACCGCGAACAGCACGAGGAACGGGAAGTAGATCAGCGAGTGCATCGCCCCGGCCGCCGGGTCCCGCCACAGCGTCTGCATGGTGAGGCCGCGCCAGAGGGAGTCGATGCGGCGCTTGCGGTTTGCGGCCGTCGTGACCCGACGGTCGGGTTGGCCCCGCTCCCAGTTCTGCACCCGGAGGGAGAGGAGCCAGCCGGCGGCGACGATGGCGACGCAAACGCCCACGTAGAACGCCGCTTGCATGGCGGTGGGGATGTCCCAGAACACCGGCCGGCTGACGCGGGGCTCGCCGGCGTGGGTCTCGATGCCACCGGCGATCCCCGAGGCGGCCGTACCGAGGGCGAAGAGGACGCTCAGCAGCAGCACCAGCTGCGAGGGTCGGATCGGGAAGCGGGGGCGGGATGCCATGACGGGATGGAAAGGTACCGATCGACAACGGGTCGCCCCAACTTCGACAGGAACCGGCGGCGTTGCTCACGCCGGCGCTGTCGGGCGGCGGGACGTCAATCCGCCGGACCCCCCTCCGACGCCCCGACCCCCGAGACCGCGCGATGTCGCCAGGAATGGGGCGGCCCTGGCGGGTTGCCGGGGCCGGGATCCCGGTCGAGCCAGAGGGTGGCGGCCCTGCGGTCGGCGTGGCGGATGCGTGCCGCCATGGTCACGAGCAGCTCCTGCCCGACGGCGAGATCGAATCACCGACCACGGAGACTTGGGCCGTGTCGCTCGTGGCCGGCGGGCCCGACGGCTGTGGGATCGTCGTGGGTCGTGACCGGCGCCGCCGTTGCCGGGACGGGCCGGGCACGGTAGGCGCGTACGAGGAGCCATGCACCTACGAGCACGAAGGGCAGCCCGAAGCCCCAGAAGTGGAGGTCGAACACTGCCAGCCCGTACAGGGAGGCTCCGGCACCGAGGGGCACCCGCCGGCGCGCCAGCGCCCCGGTGAGGATCACCGCCGCGAGGCCGGCGAGAACGAGGAACAGGCCGCTCGCGCCGCCGGCGTGGTGCGCGGCGAGAGCGGAGGTGACGAGCGCGGCGACGAGCGCGGCGACGAGCGCCGCGACCAGCCCGATGGCGCGCTCCCGGTCGTCCGCCCGCCGCCCGGGCCGCGGCGCCTCCCCCAGCGGCGCCGCCGGCCCGCCCGCCGCGGCGCGGCCCCAGACGCTCACAGCGCTTCCCGGTCCTGCTCGCCGGTCCGCACCCGAACCACGCGATCCACGGGGGTGACCCACACCTTCCCGTCGCCGATCTTGCCGCTGTTGGCAGCATTGACGATGGCTTCGACGGTCTCGTCGACGTCCCGGTCGTCAACCAGGACCTCCACCCGGAGCTTGGGCAGGAAGTCGACCTCGTACTCGGCGCCCCGGTACACCTCGGTGTGCCCGCGCTGGCGGCCGAAGCCCTGTGCCTCTGTCAGCGTCATGCCGCTGACGCCCACCCTCCTCAGCGCCTCCTTGACATCGTCGAGCTTGAACGGCTTGACGACCGCCACGACGAGCTTCACCTCCTCCTTCCTCCTTCGTCGAGTGCGACGGGTTCTCGGCGGGTGTCGCGCACCGGCTCGTGGACTTCCGCTCCGCGGGTCGTCCGCATCGCCAGGCTCTCCACGGGGAAGGCCTCCTCGTCGTGTATGGCGAGATCGCCGATCTCGAGGATCTCGTCGCTGTAGCGCAAGCCGCGGAGCGCCCAGCCGATCAGCTTCAGCAGCACGAACGTGACGAGCGCTGACCACACGATCACGAACAGCGCCGCCCGCAGCTGCTCCCATTCCTGGTGCCAGGACCCGGTGTAGAGCAGCCCGCTCACCGAGAACGGTGTGCAATGCGTGCTGGCGGCGCCGTAACGGGGTCCCGAGCAGCCGTACTCGATCATGGCCGGGTCGCCGAGGAAACCCAGCAGCAGCCCGCCCGCCAGGCCGGCGATGCCGTGGGTGTAGATGACCCCGAGTGCGTCGTCCACCTTGGAGAACGGCCGCACCTTCGACAGGTGGTTCCAGGCGAACCAGACGATCACGGTGCAGATGGCGCCGACGAGGATGGCGCCCAACCCGTCGACCCACCCGGCGCAGGGTGTGATGCCGACCAGGCCGCAGATCATGCCGTTGACGCCGCCGAGGAACGTCGGCTTCCTGGCCTTGGTGAACGCCGCATCCATTCCCATCCACACGAGGACGCCGGCCCCGGTGGCCAGGTTGGTGTTGATCACGGCAGCGGCGGCGTCGGCGCCGGCGTAGTAGGGGTCACCGCCGTTGAAACCGTTCCAACCGAGCCACAGGATGCCGGCGCCCACAGCCGCCATCACCAGGTTGTTCGGAAGCCAGTGTGCCCGGTCCCGTGCGAGGCGGGGTCCGAGCACCCATGCAGCGACGAAACCGGACACGCCTGCCGACATGTGGATCACGAAGCCGCCGGAGAAGTCGAGGGCGCCCTCCTGGGCGAAGTACCCGCCGCCCCACAGCAGGAAGGCGTCCACGCCGTAGACGAACGTCGACCAAAGCGGCACGAGCAGGCACCACGCGCTGAACTTGATCCGGCCGAGGACGCTGCCCATGAACAGCAACGGTGTGATGGCGGCGAACACGAACTGGAAGTAGGCCAGCGTGGCGGTGGGGAAGTGGAAGGCGACGACCGTGTTGGTCGCCGAGAGCGCCTTGCCCTGCTCGGACCCGGCCGCGACGATGCTCCCCGGCTTGCCGACGAAGTTGTCGAGGAAGTGGGTGACCCACCCGACGCCGGACAACTGCTTCTGAACGCCGTTGACCACCCCGCCTCCGACGGAGTTGGCGCCGAAGCCCATCTTGTACTCCCACAGCACCCAGGCGATGAGCACGAGGCAGAAGCCGGCGAAGGTCATGGCCAGCACGTTGACCGCCCACTTCCTCGGGACGATGGAGGCGTAGAGGACGGCCAGCCCAGGCAGGCTCATCAACCCGACGAGCGTTGCGGCAACGAGCTGCCATGTGTTGTCCCCGGGGTTGAGCCAACTCGGGTAGGGCAGCGGTACCGAGAGGAGGGGGTGCATGGCCGCCAGGCTCACCCGCACCTGTTTCGCACCCGTCACCCGGCTGTTACCAGCGCGTGAACTGCGCGCCGCTCGGGTCAGCGGCTCCGAGGGCTACGGCGACGGCCCGGCGGAGCGCCTCGTCGGGTGGTGCCGGCCTGGCGAGGTAGAAGGTGTCGACCACCTCGGCACCGAGGGTGGCGATGACCGCGGTGGTCACCGCAGCCCCGGCGCCGGCGAGGGCGGTGGCGATCCGCCACAGGGTGCCGGGGCGGTCGGGGGCTCGGACCTCGAGAAGCGTCGAGCGTGCCGAGGCGTCGTGGTCAACGCGCACGACGACCTGGTCGACGTGGTGGGCGGAGTCCGGCCGGCGGGCCGGCCGGCATCGCTCTCGGTCAGCGACGGCGGCGTCCACGTCGAGCTCGCCGCGGACGGCCGCTTCCACGATGTCGGTGCCAGCGAGGTTCTCGACCCGGAAGGCGAGGAGTGCGATCGGTCCGTCGGAGCCCCGGACGACGGCGGAGCGGATCGACGCTCCGGCGGCTGCCACCGCTCCGGCGACCGTCGCCAGCAGCCCCACCGATGACGGCGCCACCACCGTCAGCTCCGTGCCGTCGAGTGCCACGGTGGTCTCCCCGCCGGCGAGGAGCCGGAGCTCGGCCGGGCTGAGCGGCGGGGGCTCGGGCGGCGGATGGCCCTCGAGGAGCTGGTCGGCGCGCTCGACGAGGGTGGCGACCAGGCCGGCCTTCCAGGGACTCCACGCCGCCGGTCCGGTGGCGTGGGCGTCGGCGTCCCACAAGGCGGCCAGGAGGTGCAGCCGATCCCGGTCACCGGCGGCGGTGGCCACCGCTTCGATGGTGGCCGGGTCGTCGAGGTCGCGGCGGGTGGCGACCTCGGGCAGCAGGAGGTGGTGGCGGACGAGGTCCCTCAGGATCGAGGCGTCCTCGGGGACGAGGCCGATCCGGCTGGCGGTCGCCTGGACGATCGCAACGCCGGCGGCGGTGTGGTCACCGGGGACGGCCTTGCCGATGTCGTGGAACATGGCGCCGAGCAGCAGCAGGTCGGGTCGCTCCACGCGCCGGGCGTGGCGGGCGGCATGGGCGACGGTCTCGAGCAGGTGGCGGTCCACGGTGAAGCGGTGGAAGGCGTTGCGCTGCGGCCTGTGGCGCACGCCGGCCCATTGGGGCAGGAGCTGGCCCAGCACTCCCTGGTGGTCGAGGGTCTCCCACAACGGGATGGCGTCGCCGCCGGCCCCGAGGAGGCGGAGGAAGGCGTGGAGCAGCTCGGGTGGCCACGGCGTCGGCGGCGAAGGGGTGGCGCTGGAGAGCGCGTCGACTGTCTCGGGGGCGAGCGGCAGGCCGAGCTCGACGGAGGCAGCGGCGGCCCGCAGGGACAGGGTCGGGTCAGCGGTAGGGTCGGCCCCGTACGCGAACGTGACCGCCCCGCCCCTCACGACGAGCCCCGGTTCGATCGGCTCGGCGAACCACGCACCGCGGCGCCGGGTGTCGGCAAGCCGGACGCGACCGTCGTCGCCGGCGCGTGCCACCAGGCGGCCCCCGGCAAGGCGGCCCCAAGCGTCGTCGCCGGCCCACGCCACGGTGCGCCCGGCGGCGGCGAGGCGGGCCATCAACGTGTCGGCGTCGGCACCCAGCGCTGCCGCCACGGCGTCTTGGTCCTCGAGGCGCAGCCGGTCGCCGGGCCGGCATGCCCGGTGCCGCTGGAGCTCCACCCGGGTGTCGGTCAGCACCTCGATGGGGCCCTCGAGGCGGTCGCCGGCGACGCCGAGGGCGCGCAGCAGGTGGGCGTCGCGCAACCCGCCGCGCCCCTCCTTCAGGTCCGGCTCGAGCAGGAAGGCGAGGTCGCCCTCCGTGCGGTGGCGCTCGGCGACCGACGCGCGCAGCGCCGGCAGCCATCGCGCCGCCCTCGCCACCCACTTCCCGGCGATCGCCTGCCGGATCTCGGCGCCGAGGGCGTCGCTTCCCGCCACGGTGCGGGCATCGAGGAGGCCGACCGCCACCCGGAGGTCGGCGTCCATGGCGGCTCCGAGCTCGCGAGGGGTGCGGGTGCTGTGGTCCAGGCGGATGCCGGTGTCCCAGATCGGGTACCAGACGGCTTTCGCGACGGCGGTGATGTCCCGCCGGCTCCGATGGACGAGCACGAGGTCCAGGTCGCTGCCGGGTGCCAGCTCGCCCCGTCCGTACCCGCCGACTGCGAGCAGCGCGACGTCCGCCGGGCGGTCTCCGACGGCGCCGGCGAGGACGTCCCGCAGCCACCCGTCGGTGACCTCTGCCAACTCGGTCGCCAGCGCCCGGCCCACCAGGTCCGCCCGGGCAAGGACCCCGGCCCGTAGTTGCCGGAGCAATCAGCCCTCGAGGACCTGCTTGTCATCGACCCCCAAGTCGGCGCCGAGGTGGTAGAGGATAGGAACGCCGGTCGGGATCTCGAGGTCGGGGATGTCCTCGTCGGCGATTCCCTCCAGGTGCTTGACCAGTGCCCGGAGGCTGTTGCCGTGGGCCACGACGAGGGGGCAGGCCCCGGCGAGGACCGCCGGGGCGATGCGGTCCTGCCAGTAGGGGACCATCCGGGCGACCACGTCGGCCAGGCACTCCGTGAGGGGCACCACGCCGGGCCCGACGCCGGCGTAGCGGGGGTCGCCCCGCACGTCGTAGCGGTCGCCGGGGCGCATCGGGGGCGGCGGGGTGGCGTACCCGCGCCGCCACGCGAGGAACTGCTCCCGCCCGTGCCTCGCCTCGGTCTCCGCCTTGTCGAGGCCCGTCAGCCCACCGTAGTGGCGCTCGTTGAGGCGCCAGTGCCGCTCGACTGGGATCCAGACCCGGTCCAGCTCCTCGACCAGGAGGGTCGCGCTCCGCACGGCGCGGGTGAGCACGGAGGTGAAGAGCAGGTCCGGCTCCACGCCGGCGGCCGCGAGCCGCCGGCCAGCCTTGCGGGCCTCCTCCTCCCCGCCGGGGGAGAGGTCCACGTCCCACCAGCCGGTGAAGCGGTTCTCGAGGTTCCACTGGCTCTGGCCGTGGCGCACCAGTACGAGCGTCCCCATGGTGGGACCCTATCGCCGCTCCGTTCCGGGGGACAACGATCGTACTGCGGAAGTTTCTTGAGTCACAGCGACTCAACTTCGCTAGCATGCTCTCGTACCCAAACCAACGGAGGCAACCCCCATGCCCAAGGCCGTCGGCATCGACCTCGGCACCACAAACTCGGTCGTCAGCGTCCTCGAAGCGGGCGAGCCAACCGTCATCCCCAACGCCGAAGGAGCCCGCACGACCCCGTCGGTCGTGGCCTTCTCCAAGTCCGACGAGGTGCTCGTCGGCGAGGTCGCCAAGCGCCAGGCGATCACCAACCCCGATCGGACGATCCGCTCCGTGAAGCGGCACATGGGTGACAACTCCTGGCACATCGACATCGACGGCAAGAAGTACAGCCCCCAGGAGATCTCGGCTCGCATCCTGCAGAAGCTCAAGAGGGACGCGGAGAGCTACCTCGGCGACACCGTGAGCCAGGCCGTCATCACCGTGCCGGCCTACTTCGACGACGCCCAGCGGACGGCGACCAAGGAGGCGGGCCAGATCGCCGGCCTCGAGGTGCTCCGCATCATCAACGAGCCGACCGCCGCCGCCCTCGCCTACGGCCTCGACAAGGAGGAGGACCAGACCGTCCTCGTCTTCGACCTCGGCGGCGGCACCTTTGACGTGTCGGTCCTCGAGATCTCCGAGGGCATCTTCCAGGTGAAGTCCACGAGCGGCAACACCCACCTCGGCGGCGACGACTGGGACCAGCGGGTCATCGACTGGCTCGTCAAGACGTTCAAGGACACCGAGGGCGTCGACCTGTCCAACGACAAGATGGCCGTGCAGCGCCTGAAGGAGGCGGGCGAGAAGGCCAAGATAGAGCTGTCGTCGGTGCAGGAGACCACCATCAACCTCCCGTTCATCACGGCGACGAGCGAAGGGCCCAAGCACCTCGACGTGAAGCTCACCCGGGCCAGGTTCCAGGAGCTGACGGCGGACCTCGTCGAGGCGTGCCGCGGCCCGTTCGAGCAGGCCATCAACGACGCCGGGCTCACCAAGGAGCAGATCGACCACGTGGTGCTCGTGGGCGGGTCCACCCGCATGCCCGCCGTGCAGGACCTCGTGCACCAGCTGACGGGCAAGGAGCCCCACAAGGGCGTCAACCCCGACGAGGTCGTCGCCGTCGGCGCCGCCATCCAGGCCGGCGTCTTGAAGGGTGAGGTCAAGGACGTCCTGCTGCTCGACGTCACCCCCCTGTCGCTCGGCATAGAGACCAAGGGCGGGGTGATGACCAAGCTGATCGAGCGCAACACCACCATCCCGACGAAGCGGTCCGAGACCTTCACCACCGCCGAGGACGGCCAGCCTTCCGTCGAGATCCACGTGCTGCAGGGCGAGCGTGAGATGGCCATGTACAACAAGACGCTCGGCAAGTTCCAGCTCGTCGACCTCCCGCCGGCGCCGCGCGGCGTCCCGCAGATCGAGGTGACCTTCGACATCGACGCCAACGGCATCGTGCACGTGTCCGCCAAGGACCGGGCAACCGGCAAGGAGCAGTCGATGACGATCACCGGCCAGTCGTCGCTGTCCAAGGACGACATCCAGCGGATGGTGAGGGACGCCGAGTCCCACGCCGCCGACGACCGCCGGCGGCGTGAGGAGGCCGAGATCCGCAACCAGGCGGACAGCCTCGTGTACCAGACCGAGAAGATGCTGAAGGACCAGGCGTCGAGCTTCTCCGGCTCCGAGAAGGAGAAGGTCGAGGCCGACCTCAGAGCCCTGAAGGAGGCGCTGGCCGGAAGCGACCTCGAGGCCATCAAGACCACGACCGAGCGCCTCGCCACCGGGGTGCAGGAGCTCGGCAAGAAGCTGTACGAGGCGGCGGCCGCCACCTCGTCGGGGGCTTCGACCAACGGGGCGGCTTCTGGTGGGGGCGCCGACGACGAGGTCATCGACGCCGAGATCGTCGACGAGGGTCAGGGGTCGTGAACGAGCAGTCCCAGCAGCCCGTGACCGAGCAGCCCCCCACGCAGGAGGCCGCCACGGAGGAGGCCGCCACCGAGGAGGCGCCTCTGGAGGAGCCCCGGCTCGACGCGCCGTCGCTCGAGCCCGGCCCCGAGCCGGCCGAGGGGGCGCCCGAGCCTGCCGGCGAGGAGGATCTGCTCACGCTGACCCTTCGCGAGCGAGACGACTACCTCGACGCTCTCCGCCGCCTGCAGGCCGACTTCGAGAACTACAAGAAGCGGGTTGCCAAGCAGCAGGCGGAGGTGTCCGCCCGAGCCGCCGAGACGCTCGTCGACCGGCTGCTGCCGGTCCTCGACGTCGCCGACCTTGCCGTCGCCCACGGCGCAGGCGAGGACGTGAAGCAGGTGTGGACGGCGCTCCTCGACGCCCTCGAGCGCGAGGGCCTGGAACGCATCGACCCGGCCGGCGGGGTGTTCGACCCGACCCGCCACGACGCCGTCGCCCACGAGCCCGCCGGCGACGACGCCGCCCAGGAGGTCGCGGAGGTGATGCGGGCCGGCTACGCCTGGAAGGGTCGGGTGCTGCGGCCCGCGATGGTCAAGGTCCGGGGGTAGGCGCCGTGGCACCCCAGCGCGAGTGGTTCGAGAAGGACTACTACAAGGTCCTCGGGGTGTCGGAGACGGCGACCGCCAAGGAGATCGGCAAGAAGTACCGGGAGCTCGCCAAGAGGTACCACCCCGACGCCCACCCCGGTGAGGAGGAGCGCTTCAAGGAGGTCTCGGCCGCCTACGACGTCCTCGGCGACGATGAGCGCCGCAAGGAGTACAACCAGGTCAGGCAGGCGGCGAAGATGGGCAACCCCTTCGCCGGTGCGGGAGCTGGGAACTTCGGCGGGACGAGCTTCCGGGTCGACGACCTCTCCGACCTGATCGGCAACATCTTCACCCGCGGCGGGCGCAGCCGTGGCCCCGCCGGGCCGAGCACCGGCGGGCCGCAGCGGGGCATGGACCTCGAGGCAGCGCTCAACCTGTCGTTCCTCGAGGCGGTCGACGGCGTGACCACGACGGTCAACGTGACGAGCGACGCGCCCTGCTCCACTTGCGGGGGGAGCGGCTCCGCACCCGGCACGATGCCTGTCACCTGCGCGAGCTGCGGCGGCTCGGGCGTGATCAACGACAACCAGGGCCTGTTCAGCTTCAGCCGCGCCTGCCCGATCTGCGGTGGCGCCGGCCGGATCGTCGAGGCACCCTGCCCGACCTGCCGGGGCACCGGGACCGAGCTGCGGGCCCGCCAGGTGAAGGTGCGGGTCCCCGTCGGGGTCGAGGACGGCCAGCGCATCCGGCTGAAGAACCGGGGCGGTGCCGGCCGCAACGGCGGCCCCGCCGGCGACCTGTACGTGACGGTCCATGTGAGCCCGCACCCCGTGTTCGGCCGGCGCGGCAAGGACCTGCTCGTCACCGTGCCGGTCACCTATCCAGAGGCCGTCCTCGGCGCCGAGATCTCGGTGCCGACCCTCGGGCGGCCGGTGACGCTCAAGGTGCCGGCGGGGACACGTTCGGGGCGCACCCTCCGGCTGCGTGGCCGGGGCGTGCCCGCCCGCGGAGGTGCCGGCGACCTGCTCGTGACCATCGAGGTGGTCGTGCCGACGGCGCCGACACCCGAGCAGCGGGGTCTGGTCGAGTCCCTGGCGTCGGTCAGCGACGGCGACGCCCTGCGCGCCGCTCTGTTCGCCGGGAGCGCGTCGTGAGCGCCGCCGACGCCCGGGCCCTCGCCCGCAACCGTGCGGTCTACGTCATCTCCGTGGCCGCTGAGCTGGCCGGTGTCCACCCCCAGACCCTCCGCATCTACGAGCGAAAAGGGCTGCTGGACCCGGCGCGCACCGTAGGCGGCAGCCGGCGCTACAGCGAGCACGACATTGCCGTCCTGCGACGCATCCAGGACCTGACCAATGCCGGCCTCAACCTCGAAGGAGTCCGGCGGGTCATGCAGCTCGAGGCCGAGGTGCACCGGCTTCAGGAGGAGCTCGACCGGTCCAGGCAGGAGGCGCTTGACGCCGTCGCCCGCACCCATCGCCAGTACCGGCGAGACCTTGTCCCGGTCAAGCACTCACCGCAGCGATGGTTCCCCGGGAGCGGGCCCCGTGCCTCCCGCTGACCGGCGCCGCGGAATGCGTGGACTTTCCCCGAAGTTGACAACAGCAGACTCAACTCTCTGGAGCTGGCACCCGTGGCCGTAGATCCCAACCGTTGGACGACGAAGACCACCGAGGCGGTGCAGGCCGCCATTGAAGCCGCCCGCCAGGGCAACCACGCCGAGGCGACGCCCGACCACCTGCTTGCCGCCTTGCTCGGCCAGCAGGACACCGCCACCCTGCCGACGCTCGAGAAGCTCGGCGTCGCCCCGCTCGCCGTCCGCAACCGGGTGAGCGAAGCCATCGCCAGGCTCCCCCGCAGCTACGGCGGCCAGGAGGCCGGCATCGGCCGGGCGCTGCGCGACCTGCTCGTGCGGGCCGACACCGAGCGGGCCGGCCTCGGCGACGACTACCTGTCGGTCGAGCACCTGCTGCTCGCCCTCGCCGACCGCATCGGTGCGGGCCACGGCGACCTGCTCAACGCCCTGAAGGCGGTCCGCGGCAGCCACCGGGTGACCAGCCAGGACCCCGAGGGGCGGTACCAGGCCCTGGAGAAGTACGGGCGTGACCTCACCCAGCTCGCCCGCGAGCAGAAGATCGACCCGGTCATCGGCCGGGACGAGGAGATCCGCCGCGTCATCCAGGTGCTGTCGCGCCGCACCAAGAACAACCCTGTCCTCATCGGCGAGCCCGGCGTCGGCAAGACTGCCATCGTCGAGGGCCTCGCCCGCCGGATCGTAGCCGGCGACGTACCGGAGAGCCTGCGCAACAAGCGGCTCGTCGCCCTCGACCTGTCCTCGATGGTCGCCGGCGCCAAGTACCGGGGCGAGTTCGAGGAGCGCCTGAAGGCTGTTCTCAAGGAGATCACCGACTCCGAGGGCGAGATCGTCACCTTCGTCGACGAGCTCCACACGATCGTCGGTGCCGGAGCTGCCGAGGGCGCGATGGACGCCGGCAACATGATCAAGCCGATGCTGGCTCGCGGCGAGCTGCGCCTCATCGGTGCCACCACCCTCGACGAGTACCGCAAGCACGTCGAGAAGGACCCGGCGCTCGAGCGCCGCTTCCAGCAGGTCTACGTCGGGGAGCCGTCGGTGTCCGACACGATCGCCATCCTCCGCGGCCTGAAGGAGCGCTACGAGGTCCACCACGGCGTCCGCATCCAGGACGCGGCGCTGGTCGCCGCCGCCGTGCTGTCGGACCGCTACATCACCGGGCGCTTCCTGCCCGACAAGGCCATAGACCTCGTTGACGAGGCTGCCAGCCGGCTGCGCATCGAGATCGACTCCAAGCCGACGGAGATCGACGTCGTCGACCGCAGGATCGCGCAGCTCGAGATCGAGCGCCTCGCCCTCGAGAAGGAGACCGACCCGGCGTCGCGGGAGCGGCTGGCCAAGCTCGACGAGGACCTTGCCAACCTGCGCGAGGAGTCGGGCGCGCTTACGGCACGGTGGCAGAACGAGAAGGACGCCATCACCAAGATCAACGCCCTCCAGGAGGAGCTCGAGACCAAGCGCAACGAGGCCGACCGTCACACCCGCGACGGTGACCTCGGGCGCGCGGCGGAGATCCGCTACGGCGTCGTCCCCGACCTCGAGCAGCGGGCCATCCAAGCGACGGCCCGGCTCGAGGAGCTGCAGCGCGAGACCAAGATGCTGAAGCAGGAGGTCGACGAGGAGGACGTGGCCGAGGTCGTCTCGAAGTGGACCGGGGTTCCCGTCACCAGGCTGCTCGAAGGTGAGCTGGCCAAGCTCGTCCGCATGGAGGACGTCTTGCACCGGCGGGTCGTCGGCCAGGACGAGGCCGTGCGTGCCGTGGCCAACGCCATCCGGCGTTCCCGCAGCGGCCTGTCCGACCCCGACCGGCCGATCGGCAGCTTCTTGTTCCTCGGCCCGACCGGCGTGGGCAAGACCGAGCTGGCCCGCACGCTCGCCGACTTCCTCTTTGACGACGCCCGTTCGATGGTGCGCATCGACATGTCCGAGTACATGGAGAAGCACTCCGTCTCCCGGCTCGTCGGGGCACCGCCCGGTTACGTCGGCTACGACGAGGGCGGCCAGCTCACCGAGGCCGTCCGCCGCCGCCCGTACGCCGTGGTGCTCCTCGACGAGATCGAGAAGGCGCACCCCGACGTGTTCAACATCCTGCTCCAGGTCCTCGACGACGGGCGGCTGACCGACGGCCAGGGACGGACCGTCAACTTCACCAACACCGTGCTGATCATGACATCCAACTACCAGGGCGACTTGGCGGCGGCGTTCAAGCCCGAGTTCCTCAACCGGATCGACGAGATCGTGCGGTTCCGGGCGCTGACCGAGGAGGACATGGCCGAGGTGGTGCAGATCCAGCTGCGCGGCCTCTCCGAGCGGCTGGCGGCGAGGCGCCTCGGCCTGGAGGTGACGCCGCCGGCCGGCCAGTGGCTCGCCCACCGGGGCTACGACCCGGCGTTCGGGGCGCGCCCGCTCAAGCGGCTCATCCAGCGCGAGATCGGCGACCGCCTCGCAGTCGCCCTCCTCGAGGGCAAGTACGCCGAGGGGGCGACGGTGGTCGTCGACGCCCCGGCGGGCAACGACGGACCGATCGAGCTCAGATGAACCCGTTCATGCAGGTATCGCGGCAACTTTCAGCCGCACGCGTGCTAGAAGCCCGGCCGGCACGGCATGCTGGTGCCGTCCGGGACGAGCCAGATTCCCAAAGGAGACATCCGTGAGTCAAGCGATGGACACCGCGTTCCGGCGGATCGGAACCGAGGCCCGGCAGGGCACGTTCGGCGCTCCGGCCACCTGGGGGCCGACCGACACCTACAAGGCGTCACGCGCTTACGACAAGCTGATCGGCCTCACCATCCTCGCCCTGGCATCCGGTGTCGCCGGTTGGGCCGTCGTGCCAGCCGGGATCGCCTTCCTCGCTCTGATCCTGGCTTTCGTCATAGTGCTGGTGAGCTGGTTCCGGATGCGCTGGGCTCGCTTCCTCGCGCCCGCCTACGCCGTGGCCGAGGGCGTCGGGCTCGGCGCCATCTCCGGGATCTACGCCAGCCAGACGGCAGGGATCGTGCCGCTGGCGGTGGTGTTCACCGCCGGCGTGTTCCTCGGGTGCCTCGCCTTGTACCGCACCGGGCTGGTGCGGGTGTCGCCGCGGCTGGTGTCGATCGCCATGGTCGGGGCGTTGGGGCTGATCGCCGCGTCGGTGCTCTCCTTGTTCCTGGCGATCCCGGGCCTGTCCGCCATCCACGGCAGCCCCACGCTTATCGTGCTGTTTGGCGTGTTCGGGCTGTTCGTGGGCGTGACGAACCTGTTCGTCGACTTCGACTACGTGCAGCGGGCCGAGGCGATGCACCTGCCAGCCGAGGCTGAGTGGGCGTCCGCCCTCGCCATGATGACCGCTGTCGTGCTCGTCTACATCTCGATGCTGCGGATCCTCTCGGTCCTGCTGGGAGGCCGGCGCCGGTAGGTGCCCCGCCCGGTGGCAGTAGCTACTGTGGGCCGCCGTGCCTGTGACGGTGGTGGTCGGCACCCAGTGGGGTGACGAGGGCAAGGGCAAGCTCACGGACCTGCTCGCCCGGGACATGCAGGTGGTGGTCCGCTACCAGGGCGGCCACAACGCCGGCCACACGATCGTCGCCGGCGGCGAGCGCTTCGCCCTGCAGCTCATCCCGAGCGGCGTGCTCTACCCCCACATCACTCCGGTCATCGGCAACGGCGTGGTGGTCGACCCCAAGGTGCTGCTCGAGGAGATGGGCGCCCTGACCGGCCGAGGGGTCGACTGCTCCCGCCTCCGGGTGTCGGGCAACGCCCACCTGATCATGCCCTACCACGAGGAGCTCGACGCCCTGGCCGAACGCCGCCTCGGACGCAACAAGCTCGGCACCACCAAGCGGGGGGTCGGGCCGGCCTACGCCGACAAGGCGGCGCGGATCGGCCTGCGTGTCCAGGACCTGCTCGACGCCAAGATCTTCCGGGAGAAGCTCGACCTGGTGCTCAGGGAGAAGAACGCCGTCCTCGCCAAGGTGTACAACCGCCTGGCGCTGTCGGCCGACGACATCTGCGCCCGGTACCTCGGCGAGTACGCCCCCCGGCTCGCCCCGCTCATAGCCGACGCCGTCGGCATCGTGCACGACGCCCTCGACGCCGGCGAGCACGTGTTGTTGGAGGGGGCGCAGGCGACGTTCCTCGATCTCGACCATGGGACGTATCCCTTCGTGACCTCCTCCAACCCCGTCGCCGGCGGGGCGTGCACCGGCGCCGGCGTCGGGCCCCGCTACATCGACCGGGTCATCGGCATCGCCAAGGCGTACGTCACGCGGGTCGGCTCGGGCCCGTTCCCCACCGAGCTGCACGACCAACAGGCCGACGAGCTGGTCGAGCGTGGCCGTGAGTTCGGGACCAACACCGGCCGGCGCCGGCGCACCGGTTGGTTCGACGCCGTCATGGCCCGCCAGGCGGTACGGCTCAACTCGCTCAGCGAGATCGCCCTCACCAAGCTGGACGTGCTCGACTCGTTCTCGACGCTGCGGGTCTGCGTGGCCTACGAGCACGGCGGCGTGCGCTACGACCACATCCCCTACCACCAGTCGGTGCTGCACTCCGCCAGCCCCGTCTACGAAGAGCTGCCGGGTTGGGGCGAGGACACGAGCGCTGTGACCGACGTCGCCGACCTCCCTCCCGCCGCCCGGGACTACGTCGATCGGCTGGCAGAGCTGGCCGGCGTGCCGATCGACCTGGTGGGCGTCGGCCCCGGCCGGGAGCAGTTCGTCCGCTTTGGCAGCGAACGCTGAGAGACGGTCGGAGCGGTCGGAGCGGGCAGGGGGCGGAGCGGTCGGTGCGTGTGTGCGTCGTCGGCTCGGGCGGGCGCGAGCACGCCCTCGCCCTCGCCCTCGCCCGTAGCCCGTCCGCCCGGTCGGTCGTCGTCTCGCCAGGCAACCCAGGCATGCGCGTCGGGCCTGTCCCTGTGGAATGTGTGGGCGGCCCGCCAGAGGCCGTCGGCGCCGACCTGTTCGTGATCGGCCCGGAGGCGCCGCTCGTCTCCGGCCTGGCCGACCGGCTGCGCGCCGCCGGCCGGCTGGTCCTCGGGCCGGGCGCCGACGGCGCCCGCCTGGAGGGCTCGAAGGCGTGGATGAAGCAGCTGCTCGGCGAGGCGGGGGTGCCCACCGCCGCCCACGGGACCTTCGACCGCCCAGGGCCGGCGATCGAGCTCCTCCGCTCGCTTCCCCCGCCATGGGTCGTGAAGACCGACGGCCTGGCGGCGGGCAAGGGCGTGCTCGTCACCAGCGATCTCGACGAGGCCGAGGCCGATGTGCACGCCAAGCTGTCGGGCCGGGCGTTCGGCGACGCAGGGCGCTGCGTCGTCGTGGAGGAGGGCCTCGTCGGGCCCGAGGTGTCGGTCATGGCGCTCTGCGACGGCTCCCGGGCCGTCCCTCTCGCCCCGGCCCGGGACCACAAGCGGGCCGGCGATGGGGACACCGGTCCCAACACCGGGGGGATGGGTGCCTACTCGCCCGTGCCCGACGCCGGCCCCCAACTCGTCGAGCTCGTGATGGAGGTCGCCGTGCGCCCGACGCTGGCGGCGCTGCTGGCGCGCGGCATCGACTACCGAGGAGTGCTGTACGCCGGGCTGATGCTCACCGCATCGGGGCCCAAGGTGATCGAGTACAACGTCCGCTTCGGCGACCCCGAGGCCCAGGTCGTCGCCGCCCGGTGGGAGGGCGACGTGGCCGCCGCCCTCGCCGCGGCGGCCAGCGGGGAGCTCGACTCGGTCGACCCCCCCAGCTTCTCGGATGGCGCCGCCGTCTGCGTCGTCGTCGCCGCCGCCGGCTACCCCGAGGCGCCGCGCACGGGGGACCCCCTGCCCGGCGACCGACTTGCCGCGGCAACTCGTCTCCCCGGAGTGACGGTGCTCGCTGCCGGAGTGGGTGCGGCCGGAATGGGTGCGGCCGGTGCGGCGGGTGCGGCCGGTGCGGCGGGTGCGGCCGGCGGGGCGGGTGCGGCGGGTGCGGCCGGCGGGGCGGGTGCGGCCGCTGCGGCCGGCGGGGTCGGCACCCGGGCGGGCGGTCGCTCGAGCCTGCAGCTGCAGACTGTAGGCGGGCGGGTGCTCGGCATCACCGGCGTGGGCGCCACGCTCGCCGCTGCCCGCGAACGGGCCTACGCCGGCGTCGAGGCGGTGGCGTGGCCGGGCTGCCGGTACAGGCGGGACATCGCGGCGCGAGCCTGACGGCTGGCGACCGGGCCGGCGCGCGCCGTGGCGCCGCTAGCCTCGCCTTCGTGAGCGGTGGCGGATCGTGACGGGCGTGGCCGGCGCATACTCGGGCAAGGTCCGTGACATCCACGTGGTCGACGACGAGACCCTGCTCATCGTGACGTCCGACCGGATGTCGGCGTTCGACGTGGTCATGGCCCAACCGATCCCCGACAAGGGACGGGTCCTCACCGCCTTCACGGCATTCTGGCTCGAGGAGCTGACCGATCTGGCTCCCAACCACCTCATCGGGTTGGAGCCGCCGCCGGGGTGGCGTCCCGCCGGTGCCGAAGCGGATCGGCCGGAGCTCGCGGGGCCCGGTGGCCCCGCCGGGCCCGCCGGCCTCACGGGTCCTGCCGGCCCTGCCGAGCTCGCTGGGCGGGCGATGCTCGTCCGGCGAGCCGAGATGCTCCCGGTGGAGTGCGTCGTGCGGGGCTACCTCGCCGGGTCCGCCTGGGCCGAGTACGCCCGCCACGGCACGGTCAACGGTGAGCCCATGCCGCCGGGTCTCCCCCGCAGCGCCCGGCTCCCCGAGCCCCTCTTCACCCCGGCGACCAAGGCGACGGTCGGCCACGACGAGAACATCACCTTCGACGCCATGGCGGACCTCGTCGGCGCCGAGCGGGCCCAGGAGGCCCGCGACCTCACCCTCCGGGTGTACCTGCGGGGGGCGGCCCTGGCGGCGGAGCGCGGCATCCTCGTCGCTGACACCAAGCTCGAGCTCGGCGTCATCGACGGGCGGCTGGCGATCTGCGACGAGGTCCTCACCCCCGACTCGTCCCGCTTCTGGCCGGCGGACCGCTGGGAGCCGGGAACGGTGCCACCGGCGTTCGACAAGCAGCCGCTGCGCGACTGGTTGGAGGGCAGCGGCTGGGACAAGACGCCTCCGCCGCCGGCGCTGCCACCGGAGATCGTCGCTTCGACACGCTCCCGCTACGTCGAGGCCTACGAGCGTGTCACCGGCCGGCGCTTCGCCGACTGGCCGGGGGTCGCCGCCGCGCCAGGTGCTGGCGCCGCCCCGTGACCCGCTTCGCCGCCCTCGTCGAAGTCCGCCTCCTGCCCGGCATTGCCGACCCCGCGGGGGCCACGGTGGAACGCGCCCTGCCGGCGCTCGGTTTCCCCGACGTGTCCGGTGTGCGGATGGGCAAGGCGATACGCCTGGAGGTCGACGCCCCTGACGCGGCCGTGGCACGCGAGCGCCTCGGGGAGCTGTGCCGGCGCTTCCTCACCAACCCCGTCATCGAGGACGCCGCCATCACCCTCGAGGAGGTGCCGTGACTGCCACCGTAGGAGTCGTGCTGTTCCCCGGCACCAACTGCGAACACGACGTCGCGGCTGCCATCGCCCGCGCCGGCGGCGAGGCGCGCATCCTCTGGCACGGCGAGGACACCGTAGGCGGTGTCGACGCCGTCGTGCTCCCCGGCGGTTTCGCCCACGGCGACTACCTCCGGCCGGGAGCCATCGCCCGTTTCTCCCCGGTGATGCGGGCGGTCGAGGGCTTCGCCCGGGCGGGGGGACCGGTGATCGGCATCTGCAACGGGTTCCAGGTGCTCACCGAGGCCCACCTCCTGCCCGGAGCCCTGCAGAAGAACCGCGGCCTCACCTTCCTCTGCCAGACCACCGAGGTCGAGGTGGGCACCGACCGGAGCGCAATCACCCGAGGTGTGGCACGGGGCACCGTCCTCAGCGTCCCGATCAACCACTTCGAGGGCAACTACACCTGCGACGACCGTACGCTCGCCGAGCTCGTCGAGGGTGACCGCGTCGTGCTCCGCTACACCGACAACCCCAACGGTTCGGTCGCCGACATCGCCGGCGTCTGCAACGAGGCCGGCAACGTCGTCGGCCTCATGCCCCACCCCGAACGCGCCAGCGAACCGCTCCTCGGCTCCGAGGACGGCCTC
>JAKAQB010000003.1 GCA_021811865.1 Actinomycetes bacterium
CCTGTCCCCACCGCCTCCCCCCACCCGACCGCTCCAGCTCCCCGGGCCGCAGTGTGGCCGTGAGCCCGCCCCCTCCGGCCGGCACCGGCAGCGCTGACCCACCCCCCGCCCCGCCTACTTGCGCCGGCCCGCCGGCTGGTGCCGGCCGTGATGACCCGTCCGCCGCACGGGACAGCCGGCGGTCCCGCCGCTCCCCGCCCCGCGAGTTCGTGCTCCTGCGGCGCGTCGAGGTGGACAGCCCGGTGCACCGGCTGTGGGCCGGCACCAAGCTGCTTGCTGTCGTGGCGGTCAGCGTCACCGTGTCGGAGGACCCGACCTGGCCCGTCGCCGGCGTCCTCGCTGCCGGGCTGCTCACCGCCGCCCTCCTCGCCCGGATCCCGGCCTCTGCCGTCCCCCGGCTGCCTCGCTGGATCTGGGTGGCGTGGCTGGTCTTCGCCCTGTTGAACCTCGCCGCCGGCGGCCGCCCGGACGTCACGCTGGGCGGCCAGCGCCTCGGCATGGGCTCCCTCGACGCCTACGCGCTGTTCACCGTGGTCGCTCTCGAGCTCCTCGCCGCCGGCGCCCTCATCGGGTGGACGACCGCTCTCGGCGACGTCGGCCCGGCGGTCGCCACCCTCGGCCGCCCGCTGCGCTGGCTGCGGCTGCCCGTCGACGAGTGGGCGGTGGCGATCGCGCTGTGCATCCGCTCGCTGCCCCTGCTGGTGGGCGAGCTGCGCGTCCTCGTGGCGGTGAGGCGCCTCCGGCCCCGCCGGCCGGGCCGCCGAACGCTGCCCCAACTCGCCGAGGACGGTCTCGAGGTCCTCGCCACGGCCCTCACCGTTGCCGTGCGCAGAGCGGGCGAGATGGGTGAGGCGATGACGGCGCGGGG
Organism: Actinomycetes bacterium; assembly: GCA_021811865.1. The sequence continues at coordinate 869 of JAKAQB010000003.1, forward strand.
CGGCGCAGCCGGCGCCACCGCCCGGGTACCCGGCCCCAAGCGGGCCGACGCCGCCGCCGTCGTGGCGGTGGCGGTGGTTTGCGCCGGCGCGTGGCTCCTGCCCTGATTGGGGGGCCGGCGGTGGGCAAGGGGGCGGGAGCCGGGCGGGCGCCCCAGTGAGGGGCGAACCGCGCGCAGCCAAGCCAACCGCGCGCATACGCGGCCACATGCCGTCGTCTGTGCGCGCGGTCTGCCAGCGTGCGCGCGGTTTGCCCGTGCGGCCCGCCTCGCCGGCGGGGAGGGGCCGGCGGGGAGGGGCCGGCGGGGAGGGGCCGGCGGTGAGGTGGCGGGTGGCGGGTGGCGGGTGGTGTTGTGCTCGAGCGGCGTGGCGGGATCGGTTGCCCGGCGCCTCCCAGTGCACGCTGTGGCCGCCGCGCACGCTCGCGCGTGAGATCCACCACCTGAGAAGCCACGACGGCGGCGATGGGGCCATGGTCTGCGACTTCGTTGCCCCGAGCGCGACCAGATGGCGCGGCGCTGACCCGCAACTGGCTGAGCGCGGCAACGGGGTTACCCTTTGGCATGGCAGATGAGTCGAACGCGCTGGGTCCGGTCATCCGGCCAGGCAACTTTGTCGTGAACGCAGTTGAACCGGCTGCGCTCGCGTCCTTCTGGGCGTCGCTGACAGGGTATGTCCCCCGTCAGCTCTTCGATCCGTACGTCGGGCTGAAGGATCCGAGCGGCGTGGGGCCGAACCTGACCTTCCAGAAGGTGGCGCCTTCCGAGCTGGCTCGTGGTGGCCGCTGCCACCTCGACCTGTACGTGCCGGACCCGGATGACACGGCCGGGCGGGCAGTGCGCCTCGGTGCCCGGATTGTGGGGCGGGTAGAGGAGGGGGACACGCACTGGGTGGTGCTGGCTGACCCCGAGGGGAACGAGCTCTGCCTCGTCATGGCGGTCGGCCCCGACCGGAACCGCTGACCAACGGGGGGCACTGGTGGCTCGTGCCATGCCGCGAGCCTTCCTTGATTACGGGGAAAGTCCTCGCACCTCCCCGACCTCCCGCAGCGACGGGACTTCCAGCGGGCGACGGGGAGCGAAGGGGGCCACGCTGCTCCAGGGCGGCACCGCTACCATCGCCGGCGGCTGGCTGCCGGCGAGGACGAGCGCCGAGCCGGGTGGGAGCTGGCGGATGGCGTCGGGTGCCAGGCGGGGGCGGTGGGCGAGGGACCAGCCCTCGCTACGCGATGGCCGGGCCCACCAGGCGCTGCGGTGCACCGACGGGGAGGCGTATGTCTCCTGGCCGGCGAGGAGCGACAGCAGCTCCAGGGTGGGTCCTGAGGCCAGGCCGCCGAGGACCACCTTGGTGCCGAAGAGGGTGAGCAGCCCGTCGGCCTCCGGGCCCCACCGCCGGCGGGCTTGGGAGAGGTCCTGGAGGCATGCCAGGGTCAAGAGGCCCTGACCTCCCGCCTCGCTGACCGTCGCCGGCAGGTCGGGAAGGGGAGCGATGTTGGCGACCTCGTCGAGGGCCAGCAGCACGTGGGTGGCGGGGGTGCGCCCGGAGCGGAAGTGCTCGGCAGAGCGGGCGAAGGTGTGGGTGCGGATGGCGGTGAGGAAGGCGACGACGATGGGCGCTGCGGCCGCCTGGTGCTCCGCAGATGAGCAGACGTAGACGGTGTCACGGCTGGCGCAGAACTCCGCCGGCTCGAAGTTCGGGTCGGCGGTGTTGCGCAGCGCCGCCTCCGAGCGGTAGGCCGCCAGCACGCCGGCGGTGGTCGACCAGATGCCTGACTGCTCGCGGCCGTCGGTGGCGATGAGGCCGGCGAGCACGTCCGACGCGATGGTCACCCCGTGGCCGGTCAGGGTGGCCCGAGGGGTGGCGGCGTCGTGGCGGAGGACCCAGCCGAGGACGCTTTGCATCCCCGTGCCGGCGAGGGCGGCGGCGTGCAGCAACGGCGCCAGCGTGGCCTCCGCCCGCTCGACCCAGTGGGCGGACTCGCCGCGCCGGGCGTCGGGGCGGGCGGCGCCGACCATCGCCTGGGCGACGAGCAAGGCGTCGTCCCAGCGGGCCGCCGCCGCGACGGGGGACCACCGGAGCTGCTCGACGCCCGTGGGGACGGGGACGGTCCCTGTGGGGTCGAGCAGCCAGCAGCGCCCGAGCGAGGCCCGCTCGGCGCGAGTCCAGGTGATCACGTCCGGCTTGGTGGAGGTGGCGACGACCGGTCCGGGCGCGGCGAGCACGTTGGGCACGACGAGGGCGGTCGTCTTGCCCGACCGGGGCGGTCCGAGCACGAGCACCGACTGCTGCGGCTGGCCAAAGGCAAGGCCGCCCCCAGGGGCGGCGCCGATGTACAGGCGGCCGCCACCGCCGGCGAGGTAGGAGCGGAGCGTTTCGAGGTCCGCCAAGGCGCGCCTCCTACTAGAGGGTGGTCGCAGTCCGTTGGGGGAGGTGGGGCGGAGGTTAGCCCCGGGGCGTGGTCACGGGTCGGAGTGGAGGCGGTGGGTCCCGTGGCGGGGGCGGGGAGCCCGGTGGGGCAGACAGCAGAGCTGTCAACCCGAGCAGGCGCCGGGTCCTGGAGTGGCGTTGGGACAGCGCAATGCGACCAAGGAAGCACACCCCAATGGGCGCAGCCGACGACCTCACCACCGCGCCAGCGCGCCAGCACAACCCGCGCGGCCAGGGCCATCGCCTCCGCGACGAGATCATCGCCGGCGCCACCCAACTGATCGAGCGCACCGGCAGCGAGCACTCCATCACCCTGCGGGCGGTCGCCCGCGAGATCGGCATCGCCGCACCGTCCATCGCTCCCCACTTCGCCGACCGCGCCGAGATCATCGACGCCGTGGTGGCCACCGAGCTCGACGCCTTCACCAAGGCCCTTCACGACGCCGCCTCCGGCGTCACCGACCCCGTGGAGGCGATCTTGGCTGCCTGCCGGGCGTACGTGGCTCTTGGTCGGGCTCACCCCAAACCGCTACCGGCTCCTCTACGAACGCCGCTACCTGGCGATCTGGGACGACGGGCAGCGTCCGATGCTCGAGACCGGGCCCGCCATGAACCGCACCATCGAGCTGGGGTCGGCCTCGTCCAAGGCTGCATCGACGCGGGCCGCTCCGCCAGCACCGACGCCTTCGGCGACATCCTCGCCATCTGGATGCTCCTGCACGGCCTCGTTGCCCTCCCCACCAGCATCACCTCCCTCCCCTGGCCCGACACCGACCGGACCCTCACCGAGTCCGTCGCCCTCCTCGCCCGCATCCAGCCGGCACCTCGCCGGCGCACCAAGGCCCGCGGTCAGCGTTAGCCGCCCAACAGGAGCCGCTCGACCAGGGCCACGGGAAGGCCCGGGCTTGCCGCCACGGCGTCGTGGAAGGACCGCAGGTCGCCGCGGCGCTCGCCCAGCCACCGATCCCGCAGCGCCTCGATCTGCAACGAGCCGGTGAGGTACGACGCCGCCTGCGTCGGCCACGAGCAGTACCGCTCGACCTCGGCGCGCGCCACCGCCGGGGTCATGGCGACCTTGCGCTCCATGTAGGTGACCGCCTCCTCCACAGTCATCTCCCTGCAGTGCAAGGCGGTGTCGACGACGATGCGGGCCGCCCGGAACAGGCGCGCCGCGAGGTGGGAGAGCACGGCGCGGGGGTCGGTGAAGAACCCCTCCTGCCGCATCATCGCCTCGGCGTACAGCGCCCAGCCCTCCACGAAGTACGACGTGGTGACGACCTTGCGCACCGGTCGGGGCGTGGCTGCCGACCACACCAGCTGCCAGTGATGCCCGGGGTAGGCCTCGTGGACCGCCGTCGTCGGTATGGCGTGGAAGCCGTTGGAGGCGAGGCGCTGGCGGACGCCTTCGGGGCTCTCGCCGTCGGGCGGGTAGGGGACGAAGAAGTGCCCGACCCTCGAGGTGGAGAACGGCGGCGGCTCCGTGTAGGACGCCACGGCGAGCACCGGCCGCTGGAACACCGGGGAGGGCACCACCACGCAGCGCTCGCCGTCGGGGAACGAAACCAGCTGGCGGTCCACGAGGAACTGCCGGGCCTCCTGGCAGGACCGCTCGTAAGCGTCTCGCATCTCCTGCGGTGTGGCCGGGCAGTCCTGGTCGAGGGCGGCGAGCAGGCGCTCCCAGCCCCCGGCGCCGGGGTCGATCTCGGCTGCGAGGGCGGCCATCTCGCCGGCCAGCTCGTCGTAGGCCGCCGACCCCCGCTGGTTCAGTTCCGCAGCGTCGGCGCCGAGCAGCTCCCGGTCCACCAGCAAAGCGCTGTAGCGCGCTTCGCCGATGGCCCAGTGCCCACGGCTGCGGTTTTCGGCGTCCTCGAGCCAGGCAGCGAACGACTGGAGCGCCGCCGCCGCCTCCGTCGCCGCCGCGCCCAGGCGCTGGCGGGCCTCGGGGTCGGCGGCCTCGGAGGGGAGCTGCTCGGCGAGGTAACGGACCCCGGCGCGCGCCGTCGCCACCCCCCTCCTCGCGAACAGGGCCGGCATCAGGTCCTCGCTCAAGTTCGTCCGGGCCGCCGCCAGGACCCCGGGGACCTCTCCCAGCCGGTGCAGCGTCGACTCGACGATCTCGGGCTCGGGTCGCAGGCGGTGCAGCCACAGGTCGAACACCCCCTGCATGCACGCGTCGAGGTACACCGCCGGGTTGCGTCGCCACCCCTCCCAATCCTCCATGACCCGGCGGCCGGCCAGCTCCGACAGCACGAGCACGAGGTCGGCCTGCTCGTCGGGGGAGCACCCGGCCAGGTCGATCCCCTCGATCGCCGCCGCTGTGCGCCCGTCCGCCACCCGCTCCGACCGCCACCGGTCCGCCCCGAAGTCGCCGAGCCGGTCGTCCCCGCCCGCCAGCCCGAGGGCCGTGGCCCGCGTCGGGGCCCGCTCCGCCTCCTCCCCGATCCACGCCTCCAGCAGGTCGTCGACGGCTGGCATCCTGGGCATCCTATGGAGCGGCCCGACCACGGAGGCGCACCGATCTCGCCCGCAGCTGCGAGCACTGGCGGCCCCGTCCGGCTCACCCTCGGCACGGGCGTCGCCGCCGGCGGCGACGGCATCGGGCGGCTCGGCGACGGGCGGGTGGTGCTCGTCGAGGGAGGGCTCCCCGGCGAGACCGTCGACGCCGAGGCCGTCGAGGTCCATCGCGACTACGCCCGGGCCCGCGTGGCCGATGTCGTCGCCGCCTCACCGGATCGGGTCGCGCCCCCCTGCCCGTCCCGCCTCCTCGGTTGCGGCGGCTGCGGGTGGCAGCACGTCGCCCCGGACGCCCAGGTGCGGCTGAAGGAGGCGATCGTCGCCGACGCCCTGCGGCGCGTCGGCGGGGTGCAGCCGGACGTGCCCCTGCGCAGCGTCCGGCTGCCCGCCGGCGGGTACCGCACCACCGTCCACCTCGCCGTCGGGCGTGATGGCCGGCCCGCCTACCGGCGGGGCAGGAGCCACGCCACCGTCGCCCCGTCGTCGTGCCTCGTCGCCCACCCGTCGCTCGAGGAGCTGATCGTCGAGTCCCGCCTGCCAGGCGTCCGGCGGGTGACGTTTCGCGTCGGGGTGGCCGGTGGCGAGCGGCTCGCCATCGTCGACCGGCGGCCGGCGGCGCCCGTCACCCTGCCGGCGGGCGCTTCCCTGGTCGGGCCCCGGGAGCGGGGCTTCGTGCACGACGACGCCGGGGGGCGGCGCTGGCGGGTGGGGGCGGGGTCGTTCTTCCAGGCGGGGCCGGCGGCGGCCGGCGCCTTGGCTGCGAGCGTGCTCGCCGCCCTCGGTGACGGGCCTGTCGGGCATCTCGTCGACCTCTACGCCGGCGTCGGCCTGCTGGGTGGCGTCGCCGCGTCCCGGTTGGGCTCCTCCCTCCTGGCCGTCGAGTGCTCGCCGTCGGCGGTGGCCGACGCCCGTCACAACCTCGCCGACCTCGACGCCCGGATCGTGGCGTCGGAGGTGGGCCGGTGGCGGCCGGGGGTGGTGCGGGGGCCGGCCGCCGGCGGCGCCGTGATCGCCGATCCGGCCCGCCCCGGCCTCGGCCGCCCCGGGGTGGGCGCCGTGTCGGCCACCGGCGCCGGCGTCCTCGCCCTCGTCAGCTGCGACCCGGCGTCGCTCGGCCGCGACGCCCGGCTGCTCGCCGGCGAGGGGTGGCGCCTGGTGTCGGTCACGCTGGTTGACGCGTTCCCCCAGACCCCCCACGTCGAGTGCGTGGGCCGCTTCGAGCGGTGACGCGCCACGCGTGAACGACCGGCTCGGGTGGATAGTGGAGCGGTGACCACGACACGTCCCAGCACTGCGCCCGGCCGGAGGGGAACGCCCCGGCGGCGGCGGCGGTGGTGGCTGTACGCGGGGCTGGGTTGGGCGGCACTCGGCATCACCCTCGTCGCCTTCATCGTCCAGGACCTCCTCTCGCCCACACCCGGGCGGCTGTCGTTACCCCGGGGCGCGGTCTCCGAAGCCGCTGCCGGCCCGTTGAGCGGGACCTGGACGGTCGGCAGCGGTTCGGAGGTCGGCTACCGGGTGCACGAGGTCCTCTTCGGCCTGCCGCACACCGCCGTGGGGCGCACCCACCGGGTCACGGGCACGATGACCTTCTCGGGCGCCGAGCTGGTCGCCGCCGACTTCCGGGTCCAGATGGCGTCGGTTCTCACCAACCAGGCTGGGCGGGAGTTGATGTGGCGGGACTACATCATGAGGACCGGCACCTACCCGCTGGCCTCGTTCCGGCTCTCGCAGCCGATCCGGCTCGGCTCCCTGCCCCCCGTCGGCAAGGTCGTGCCGGTGGTGGCGACGGGGCGGTTGACCATGCGGGGTGTGACCCGGGTCGTCCATTTCACCATCCGGGGCGAGCGGGTCTCCGCCGGGGCCATCGACCTCAACGCCGAGATCCCGATCCTGTTCCGGGAATGGAAGATCCCCAACCCGAGCTTCGCCATCACCAGGGTGAGCAACACGGGCACCTTGGAGGTCCTGCTCCACCTCGGCCGCTCCGGGCGATGACGTGCACCGAAGCACCGCAACCGGCGCATCGCAGCACGGCCCAGACGGTAGCTACCCGGTGCTGGGGGTGCCGACTTGCCCCCGTGGGGTGTAGCAAGTACCGCGTGACCGCGCGACGGATCCCCCGCTGGGACGAGCTCGCTCCGATCCTCCGGCCCCGCCCGGCACGCCTCGATCCGGTCGAACGCCGGCTGGCGGGGGTGGCGTCCATCCCGGACCTGCGCCGGGCGGCCCGGCGACGGGCGCCCCGTGCTGTGTTCGACTACACCGACGGGGCCGCCGGCACCGAGCGAGCCCTGGCCCGGATGCGGGATTGCTTCGACCGGGTGGAGTGGCGTCCCACCGTGCTCCAAGACGTGTCGGAGGTCGACCCGTCGACGAGCATCCTAGGCCGACCTGCGGGCCTGCCCCTGGTGTTCGCCCCGACCGGGTTCACCCGGATGATGCACACCGAGGGCGAGCCGGCCGTGGGCCGGGTGGCGGGCCGCACGGGCATCCCGTACGCCCTCTCCACGATGGGCACCACCTCGGTGGAGAGGCTGGCGGCCGAGGCACCCGGGACGCGGCTGTGGTTCCAGCTGTACCTGTGGCGCGACCGGGGGGCGGGTCGCGACTTCGTGCAGCGTGCAAGAGAGGCCGGCTACGAGGCCCTGGTGCTCACCGTGGACGCCCCGGTCCCCGGCACCCGCCTGCGGGACGTGCGCAACGGCCTGACCATCCCGCCATCGCTCAGCTTGCGGACCTTCCTGGACGCCGCCACCCGCCCGCTGTGGTGGTGGGACCTGCTCACCACCGAGCCGCTCGAGTTCGCCTCTCTCGAACGCTTCGATGGGACCGTCGCCGAGCTGGCCCGGCGCATGTTCGATCCGGGAGCCACCATCGCCGACGTCGAGTGGCTCCGCTCGGCCTGGCCCGGCCCGCTGGTGGTGAAGGGGTTGCAGCGAGCGGAAGACGCCGCGGAGGTGGTGGACGCCGGAGCGGACGCAGTGGTGATCTCCAATCACGGTGGCCGCCAGCTCGACCGGGCCCCGGTACCTCTCGAGCAGCTCCCGGCGGTGCTCGACGCGGTCGGCGACCGGGCCGAGGTCTACCTCGACGGCGGGATCCTCTCCGGCGACGACGTGGTGGCGGCCGTAGCCCTCGGGGCCCGGGCCTGCATGGTCGGGCGGGCATACCTCTACGGGTTGATGGCCGGCGGGGAGCGGGGCGTGCAGAAGGCCGCCGACATCCTTGCGGCCGAGATCCGCACGACGATGGCCCTGCTCGGCGCCCGTAGCGTCTCCGGGCTCACCCCCGACCGGGTCGTCCTCCGCCGGACGGGCTGACCCATCGGGCGATCCGCGCTCCGCCGACGGGCTCGACCCGCCATTCGCAGGGCAGGTCGACCTGCCCACCGGCCCCCGTTGCCGGACTGTGACCGGGCAGCGCCGGCCGCGTAGCGTCCAGGTGGTGCCGTCCGTGCGGATCATCGGGCCCGGGAGAGCCGGTAGTGCGTTCGCCGGCGCGCTCTCCAGCGCAGGCTGGGAGATCGCTGGCCTGCTCGGTAGGGGTGACGACCCGTCCGGCGCAGCCGAAGGGGTGGACGCCCTAGTGCTGGCCACACCAGACGGGGCGATCGCCGGGCTGGCCGCCAGCGTACGGGGGGTGCCCTCGACGGCCGTCCTGCACATGTCGGGGGCCCTCGGACCCGATGTGCTCGCCCCTCACGAACGCAGGGCCGTCCTGCACCCCCTGGTGCCACTACCGGCCGGGCCGACCGGTGCGGAGCGTCTCCTCTCGGGGGCCACCTTCGGCGTCGCCGGTGACCCGATCGCGGCCACCATCGCCGGGGTGCTCGGCGGCCGGGCCGTCGAGATCCGAGACGAGGTCCGCGCGACCTATCACGCGGCGGCCACCGTGGCCGCCAACCACGTGGTCGCCACGCTCGGCCAGGTTGCCCGTCTGGCGGAGATCGCTGGTCTGCAGCTCGGTGACTTCCTTTCCCTGGCACGCGCCGCCCTCGACGACGTCGCCCGGCAGGGGCCGGAGGCGGCGCTCACTGGCCCGGTCGCGAGGGGCGACTGGGGGACCGTCGCCTGCCACCTCGCATCCCTCCCCGCCGACGAGCACGCCGGCTACCTGGGCGGGGTCGCCCTCGCGCTGCGCCTCACGAGGGGCGGCTGACGGAGGTGCCCGTGGCCCGGTCGAGGGCGGGGTCGTAGAAGCGGGCAGAGCGCTCGTCGCTGAAGGCGTGCCCGGCGTTAGGACGCAACTGGAACTGGGTCCGTTCAGTGCCCGTATGGGCATCGAATGCACCCACTTCGGCTCTACGCACCCACTTTCGGGCACCTGCGCCGGCGGCGTCACGCCCTCCGTGGCCGACCTCGCGCCCGGGGACCTGGGGCGCCGCCATGAGAGATCCTCCAGCCACCGCTGGCCACCATGGGCTCTGCCCGCCAGCTGGCGCCCCCCACCCCCCGCCCCGCCTCCCGACCCCGGCCGGCGGCTACCGGACGCCGGCGCGGGTCGCCGCCCCGGGCCGGCGTCTGCTGTGGCGCTCGCGGCTTCGGATGTGGTCTACGGGCGCCTGGCGGGCTTGTTGGGGGCGAGGATCGGCCCAGCTGAGCCATGTGGAGCTGGAGGCGTGCTTGACAGAAACATGCTACGTATAGCAAACTGGTCGACGTAAGTTCGTCGAACGTTCGACGGGCAAGAGAACGGGGGGTGCGATCGTGGCACATGACAAGCAGCCAAGCAGCAACGTTCAGCGTCGCAGCGGTATCGAGCGCCGGGGCGTCCGCAAGACGCCCGTCGTGGCGGCGGTGCTCGTGGTCGCATCCGCGTTGATGGCGGCGTGCGGAAGCTCCTCGCCGAGCTCGTCGCCGAGCACCACCACGCCGAGCACCACCACGCCGAGCACCGCAGCGGCCGGGCAGAAGGGCCCGATCAAGATCGGGATGATCACGTCCTTGTCGGGCCCCTACACGCCGCTCGGCACGAACGACAAGCTCGGCGCGGAACAGGAGGTCAATGCCATCAACGCGGCCGGAGGGATCGGCGGGCGCAAGATCGACCTCATCGTCCTCGATGACGCGACCGACCCGACCCAGGCGGTGACCGACTACCAGACGCTCGTGTCTGACGGCGTAGTGGCGATCGTCGGCCCGGTCTTCTCCTCCTCGGCGGTGGCGACAGAGTCGTACGCCGCGCGGGCGAAGATCCCCACCATCGACACCGCCGCTGCGGACAACCTCGTCTCGCCGGTCAACTACTACGTCTACATGACGCCGCCGACGACGAAGATCGTCGCCGAGGAGCTCCTTGCCTACATGAAGGAAAAGGGCCTGACGAAGATGGCTGTCGCGCGCGACACCACGGCCTTTCCGACGGCAGGCTGGGACAACATGAAGGCGATGGCGCCGAGCTACGGCGTCCACTTCGTCTACGACGGAGAGTTCTCGGTGACGGCCACGGACTTCACCACGATCCTCACCCAGGCGAAGGCGGCCAACCCCCAGGGGCTCATGGTCTGGGGCGCCGGCCCGGCGGAGGTCACCCTGACCAAGCAGTTCCGGGCGATGGGGCTCACGATGGCCCTGCTCTTCAGCCACGCTGAGGCGTCGTACCTCTACACCAAGACGGTCGGCTCGGCTGGCGATGGCGCGATCATCGCCAGCTCGATTGGCGGCATCGCCCCCTACCTCCCGAGCTGCTACCCGGGGCGGTCGGTCATCACGTCGTTCGCCAGCACCTTCCAGAAGACCAAAGGCTACTTCCCGCCGGAGTTCGCCTACGATGCGGGCGGCGCGGTGGCCATGATCGCCCAGGCGATCCGCGAGAACGGGCCCACGCCGGCTGGCATCGCGAAGGCGCTGTCCACGATGACGATCACCACCGGCGACGGCACCTACCGCTTCAGCTCGACCGACCACTCCGGGCTCACAGCGTCCCAGGTCGCCATCACCCGTGACGTGAACGGCACCCTCGAGCCGACGAGCTTCACCAAGGTCCACACCGCTTGCTGAGCTGCGTCTCCGCGGCAGAGTCGCAGGGAGCACGCCGCGGCGCCGGCCGGCGCCGCGGCACGGGTCGCCACCCGCCGGCCTGCGGCGGGGTGCGCAGGTGGCCACAGGCTAGGCTCGTGTGGTGGTGACGGCGAGTCTCGAGCCGGGGGTCGGCCGCCGGCCGGACGTCGGCGGGCTGTCCGAGCGCCAGGTCCACATCGTGCGGAGCGCGTACCGCCTGTTCGCGGACCGCGGCGTCGAGCGAGTGCCGATCCACGAGATCGCGTCGGCGGCGGGCGTGAGCAAGGGCATCGTCCTCTACTATTTCAAGACGAAGGAGCAACTCGTCGGCGCGGCCATGTCCTGGGTGCTCGAGGAGATCGGCGATCGGATCCGCGATGCGGTCGCGGGAGCTCCGTCGCCCGTCGATGCCGTGGCGACGATGATCGAGACGATCTTCCTCGGCCCGGATCAGAGCCGGCGGTTCTACCTCACCTACCTCGACCTCATCGACCACGCGGCGCGCGTGAGCGGCTTCGGGCAGATCAGCGCCGCGTTCCGCGCGAGCGTCAACCGGGTCTACGCCGAGGTGATCCGCAGCGGCGTCGCTGCCGGCACGTTCCAGGTGCGCGACGTCGACGAGGCCGCGGTTGCCGTCCGGGCAATCGTCGAGGGGCTGCACTTCCAGTGGCTCCAGGAGGACGACTGGCGGGAGCAGCACGCGTGGTACAAGCGCGCCTGCACCGACACGGTGCTCGCCTACCTGCTGAACGCCGGCACGCCGCCACGCGGGACCCAACCGCCGCCCGCGACACGGCCCCCGGCTTGTCTTGTCCAGACGGTTAGTCTACACTCATCCGTAGGTCGGCCAGAGAAGTGTAGATCGATAGCCGCCCCGGTCCGGGCCAGGAAGGACAGGAGGGGTACCGTGGCCTACGTCATAGCCGGGGCTGCGTCGACATGAAGGACCAGTCCTGCATCGACTGCGCGGCGTGCGTCGACCCGTGTCCCGTGGACGCCATCTTCGCCGAGGAGGACCAGCCTGAGGAGTGGGCGGCCCACCTCGAGATCAGCGCCCTGCACTTGCGCGACGCGCTTGCCGCTCAGGAGTGGGTGAACGCCCTGCTCCCGGCGGGCTAGCGGCAGAGGAGCGACCCGCGTGGACAAGGTCGTCGCACTCGACGAAGCGGTCGCGCGCCTTGTTCCCGACGGGGTCGGGCTTCTAGCCGTGGGCGGCATGCACCTCCAGAACAACCCGATGGCCCTCGTGCGCGAGGTGGTGCGCCAGAACCGGCGGGTGGCGCGCCTGCTCACGAGCCCGTGCGGAGCGCTCAACGCCGACCTTCTGATCGCGGCCGGACTCGTCGGCGAGATCGCCACGTCCTACGTGGGCTTCGAGCACCTCGGCCTTGCGCCGGCGTTCCGCCGGGCCGTGGAGTCGGGCTCGCTCCGGGTGCTCGAGTGCGACGAGGCCTACATCACCCACGGGCTCACCGCCGGTGCCGGCGGCCTCCCCTTCGTCGCGCTGCCCGCTGGACTCGAGGTCTCCGACGTGTGGAAGGCGAACCCGGAGAGCTACCGGCTCGTCGAGGACCCCTTCACGGGCAGGCAGGTCCTCGCCGCCCGGCCGCTCGCTCCCGACGTCGCGCTCGTGCATGCCGCGATGGCCGACGCCGCCGGCAACGCCGTGCTCGCCGGCGCGCACTTCGTCGACCGGGCTATGGTCCTCGCCGCGAAGACCGTCGTCCTCCAGGTCGAGCGGGTCGTTCCGACCGACGAGGTCAGCCGCAATCCCGTCGGCACGACGATCCCCGGGTTTCTCGTGCACGGCGTCGTCGAGGCGCCGGGCGGCTGTCACCCGACGGCCTCCCACGGGCAGTACCGCTACGACGAGAACCACCTCCGCACCTACCTCGCCCGCGCGGCGACGCCGGAGGGGGCGCACGGCTACCTCGAGGAGCTCGTCACCGGCACGACCGAGCCGGGGTACGCGCGCGCGGTCGGGCTGCGGGCGGGCGCCGGGGACGCGCCGTGAGCGCCCCCGGCGACGGCGCGACGGCGACCTGGTCGCCTGCCGAGCTGATGGCCGTCGAGCTCGCGCGGCGGTTGCGGAACGACGACGTCGCCGTGATGGGGACCGCCAGCGCGCTCCCGCAGGTCGCCTGCGCGCTGGCGCGTGCGACGCACGCGCCCGACCTCTGGTACGTCGCCGGCGGAACTTGCGGCGTCAACCCGCACCTCGGTCCCGCCGTCCCCTCGTGCTGCGACGAGGACCTCCTGCGCGCGGACACCGCGCTGCCGCTCACCGACGTGGTGCTGCTCGAGGGGAGGGGCGACGTCTTCTCGGTGTTCTTCGCCGGTGGTCTGCAGATCGACGCCCACGGCAACTGCAACCTCGTGTCCGTCGGCGACTGGGCGCGGCCAGCGCTGCGTGGCCCGGGGACGGTCGGGCTGCCCTTCCTCGCGCTCGTGGGGCGCGTCCTCATCTATACCATGTCCCACAACCCCCGGACCTTCGTCGAGCGCGTTGACTTTCTCGGGGGGCCGGGCTTCTTCGACGGGCCGGAGTCCTTCGCTCGGTCGGGCGTGCCGGGGGGCGGCCCGGTCGCCGTCGTGACGCCGCTTTGCACGATGGACTTCGATCCGGCAACGTTGCGGATGCGGCTCCAGTCGGTCCATCCCGGCGTCGAGGTCACAGAAGTCGTAGCGGCGACCGGTTTCGAGCTCGCCGAGTCCGGGGCCGTCCCCGTTACGGCTGCGCCGAGCGACGAGGAGCTCTCGATCGTCCGCCGGCTCGACTCCGGCGGACTGTTGAAAGGACGGTAGCGCGATGGCGATGGCAGGCGAGGGTAGATTCGCCGGCAAGGTGGCGATGGTCACCGGTGCCGGCAGCGGGATCGGCCGGGCGACGGCGCTCGGTCTGGCGCACGAGGGGGCGAGCGTGGCGATCGGCGACCTGTCCGCCGATCGTGCGCAGGCGGTGGCGAAGGAGGTCACCGACCTCGGGGGCGTCGCCGAGGTCGCGGTCCTCGACGTCGCCGACGCCGGCGCGGTGCGCCAAGCGGTCGCGGCAGCCGTCGAGCGGCTCGGCAAGATCGACATCCTCGTCTCGAACGCTGGCTGGGACCGCGTGATGCCGTTCGTCGACACCGACGAGGTGCTGTGGGATCGGGTGATCGCGGTCAACTACCGCGGCCACCTCGCGTGCGCGCACGCCGTGTTGCCGCACATGACCGAGCGCGGATCCGGGCGCATCGTGCTCGTCGCGTCGGACGCCGGGCGCGTCGGCTCGACCGGCGAGGTCGTCTACTCCGGCGCCAAGGGAGCGGTGATCGCCTTCGCGAAGGCGCTCGCGCGCGAAACCGCCCGCCATGGAGTCAACGTGAACTGCGTCGCGCCCGGCCTCACCGACACCCCGATGCTCGCCGAGGTCACCGAACAGAACGAGCGGCTGATGGCCGCGATCATCCGCTCGATCCCGCTGGGCCGCCCGGGGAAGCCGGAGGAGGTAGCGCGGGCGGTGCTGTTCTTCGCCTCGTCGGACGCGGACTACATAACCGGTCAGACCCTGAGCGTGAACGGCGGGCTCTCGATGCTCTGAGCGCGCCACGGCGCACCGCAGCGGTGCGGCGCCGGTCGCCGGCGCCGCCCGGCGAGGAGGGCGCCGTGACTGGGCCATGGACGGAACGAGGAGGAGGCGATGGTAGCGAACGAGAGGGCAGGATCCGGCGCCGCAGGCTCCGACCTGCCGCCCGCGCTGGGGGCGACCGCGGCCGAGGTCGCCCTCGCCCGGGCCGCCGGCGTCGACCGGGTGGCGCCGGGCGAGTACGTCGTCGCGGAGATCGGCGCCATGATGATGCACGACATCTTCGCGGCCGACGTGCTCGGGATGCTCGAGCGCGCGGGGATCGAGAAGCTGCACGACCCCGCCCGCGCGACGGTCGTCTTCGACCACATGGTGCCTGCACCGTCGGTGGCCGCGGCCGAGCACCAGGCGGAGGCGCGGCGCCTCGTGCGCCGCTACGGGATCGACGCCTTCTTCGAGATCGGCCGCGGCATCTGCCACCAGGTGATGGTCGAGGAGGGCCGGGTCCGCCCGGGCGAGCTCGTGGTCGGCACCGACTCCCATACCACGACCTACGGTGCGCGCGGCGCGGCCGGCTGTGGCATCGGGAGCTCGGAGATGGCATACGCCCTCGCGACCGGCAAGCTCTGGTTCAAGGTCCCCGAGACCGTGCTCGTCGTCCTCGAGGGGCGCTTCGCCCCCATGGTCGCGGCGAAGGACCTCGTGCTCTACCTCATGCGTGAGATCGGGTCGGCCGAGGCTCAGTACCGTTCGGTCGAGCACGGCGGGGCGGGCACCGCATCGCTGTCGCTCGCCGAGCGGATGACGATCGCGAACATGGGGGTCGAGATGGGGGCGAAGTTCTCGCTCTTCCCCGCCGCCGGCGCACCGACGATGCGCCCCGGTGCGCGCTACGCGGCGACGCACACTGTCGACCTCGGGGCGCTCTCGCCGCAGGTTGCCGTCCCCCACCACGTCGAGAACGTTGTCGACGTCGGCGAGGTCGCGGGCATCCGTCTCGACCAGGTCTTCGTCGGCTCGTGCACCAACGGCAGGCTGGAGGACCTGCGCGCGGCGGCCGATATCCTGCGCGGCCGCAAGATCGCCCCCGGGCTGCGCATGATCGTCACCCCCGCCTCCTCGACGGTGTACCAGCAGGCCGCAGCGGAGGGGATCCTCGCCGACCTGTCGGCCGCCGGGGCGATCGTCGAGGGGCCGGGCTGCGGGCCGTGCTTCGGCGGCCACCTCGGGCTGCTCGCGGCTGGTGAGCGCTGCCTGGGGACCCACAACCGGAACTTCCGGGGCCGCATGGGCAGCCCCGACGGGGAGATCTACCTCGGATCGCCGGCCACGGCGGCCGCGGCCGCGCTCGCCGGGGCGATCGCCGACCCCCGCGAGGTCTCTGTGGGCCCCGGAGCGAAGGAGGCGGCAGGATGACGGACACTCCTGGCGACGTGACGCGCTTCAGGGGCAGGGCGTGGCTCTTCGGGCCGGACATCAGCACGGATATGCTCTCGCCGGGCCAGTACGTGCACGACCCGCCCGAGGTCCGTCTCCGCCACGTCCTCGAGCCGGCGCGGCCCGAGTTCGCCGCTTCAGTCCGTCCAGGTGACATCGTCGTCGCCGGGGCGAACTTCGGTTGCGGCTCGAGCCGGGAGTCCGCGCCCCAGCACCTGAAGGACCTCGGCGTCTCGGTGGTCGTGGCCGACTCGCTGGCGCGGATCTTCGCGCGCAACGCCATCGCGTTGGGCCTCCCCGCGCTGAGCTGCCCCGGCGTGAGTGCCGCGGTGCACGACCAAGAGACCGTGGAGGTCGACGTCGTTGCCGGCGAGGTGGTCGTCGCGGGCGGGCGCACGGTGCTGCGCGCCGACAGGATCCCCGAGCCGATGCTCGACGTGCTGCGCCACGGCGGGATCGAGCCGCTGCTCGTCGCTCTTGCCGCCGAGGGGAGGTGACCGCCGTGGAGGTGCCAGACGGTCGAGAGCTCTTGCGCCTCTCGGTGAACCGTGAGGACCGCCTGCTCCTCGTGCGGTCGCACACGACCCTGCTCGAGGTGCTGCGCGAGGACCTCGGCCTCACCGGGACCAAGCACGGCTGCGAGCTCGGGGAGTGCGGGGCGTGCACGGTGCTCGTCGACGGGACGCCGCAGCTGAGCTGCCTCCTCCTGCCGGCACAGGTGGAGGGCACCGCGGTCACGACGATCGAAGGGCTCGCCCGGGGCTCCGAGCTGCACCCGGTCCAGCAGGCCTTCGTTGCCCAGGGAGGGCTGCAGTGCGGGTACTGCACGCCCGGCATGGTGCTCGCGGCCAAGGCGCTTCTCGACGAGAACCCCGCGCCGTCGCGCGACGAGATCAAGGAGGCCCTCGCCGGCAACCTCTGCCGGTGCACCGGCTACGCGAGCATCATCGAGGCCGTCGAGGAGGCGGGGAGGATGCTGTCATGACGACGATCGAGGCTCCCCGGGACGAGCGCGACCTGCGCGTCGTCGGCAGGAGCCTGCCGCGCGTCGAGGCCGCCGCCAAAGTGACCGGCAGCATCGCCTACGCCGACGACATCGTCCTTCCCGGCATGCTCTTCTGCAAGCTTCTGCGCAGCCGCCACCCTTACGCGCGCGTGCTGTCGATCGACACGAGCGCGGCGCGTGCGGTTCCGGGCGTCGTCGCCGTCCTCACCGGCCACGACCTCCCGGTCAACTACGGCATCATGCCGACCTGCGAGGACGAGCACGCTCTCGAGCACGAGAAGGTCCGCTTCGTCGGCGATCCGGTGGCGGCTGTGGCGGCGGTAGATGAGGAGACCGCGCAGGCCGCCTGCCGGGCGATCAACGTCGAGTACGAGCCGCTCGAGGCCGTCGAGTCTATCGAGCAGGCGCTCATCCCGCCTGACGACGAGCCCCTGCACGACTACGCCGGACCGGCGAACGTCCACCGGCTCGCCGCGCTGGAGTTCGGGGACGTCGACGCGGGCTTCGCCCGCGCGGCGCACGTGCGCGAGGACATCTTCTTCTTCGAGGGCAACACCCATCTGCCGATGGAGCAGCACTCGGCGACGGCGCAGGTCGTCGCCGACAAGGTGACGCTGTGGTCCTCGACGCAGGATCCCCACTACGTGCACCGAGCGCTCGCCAAGGTCCTCGACCTTCCGATGGGCAAGCTCAGGGTGGTCGCAGCGCCCCACGGCGGGGGCTTCGGCGGCAAGTGCGATCCGTTCTCGCACGAGATCGTGGTCTGCAAGATCGCGATGATGACCGGACGCCCCGTCAAGTGCACGCTTACCCGCGAGGAGGTCTTCTACACCCACCGCGGGCGGCACCCGGTGCTGATGTGGGTCCGCACGGGCGTCGACGCCGACGGTCGCATCCTCGCCATGCACTTCCGCAGCGCCCTCGACGGGGGTGCCTACGGTTCCTACGGCCCGGCGTCCACGCTCTACACGGGCGCGCTGCAGACGACGACCTACGCCATCCCCGCCTACCGCTTCGAGGGCGCGCGGGTCTTCACGAACAAGGCGCCCTGCGGCCCGAAGCGCGGCCACGGTACCCCCCAGCCCCGCTTCGCCCTCGAGGTCCACCTCGACAAGCTCGCGGCGGACGTCGGCCTCGACCCGGTGGAGCTCCGGCGGCGCAACTTCGTGAAGCCCTTCTCACGGACCGTCAACTGGTTGCGGATCACGTCATGCGGCCTCGAGGAGGTCACCAACCGGGTCCTCGAGGCCTCCGGCTACGCGCGCCGCGAGCGGCGGAGGGGCCACGGCATGGGCTTCGCCGTCTCGAGCTACATGTGCGGGGCAGGGCTGCCCATCTACTGGAACAAGATGCCGCACAGCGAGTGCGTCGTGAACGTCGGCCGCGGCGGCGTGACGCTCTACTGCGGGGCGACGGACATCGGGCAGGGCTCGGACTCCGTGCTCGCGACCGTCGCTGCCGAGGAGCTCGGGCTGTGGCCGGGCGACATCCGTCTCGTGACGGGAGACACTGGCCTGACCCCCGTCGACCTCGGCTCGTACTCGTCGCGTGTCACCTTCATGGCTGGCAACGCTGCCCGGGAGGCGGCTGCGAAGATGCGCGCGCTGCTCGTCGGTGTCGTCGCCGACGAGGAGGGCTGCGCGCCGGAGGAGGTCGAGGTGCGCGACGGGAAGGTTGGCAGGATGACTTTCGAGGAGGCCGCCACGCTCGCCGAGGAGCGCTTCGGCGTGCTGTCCGCGCACGGCACCTACACGCCCCCGGAGGGGATCGGCGGACGGTACAAGGGGGCGGGCGTCGGGCCGAGCCCCGCGTACAGCTACTCGGCCGCTGCTGTCGACCTCAACGTCGATCCCGGCAGCGGCGAGATCCGGGTCAACAAGGTCTGGCTGGCGCACGACATCGGCCGGTCGATCAACGAGATGGCGGTGCGCGGCCAGGTGGAAGGCGGCGTCTACATGGGCCTCGGCGAGGCGCTGATGGAGGCGCAGGCCTACCGGGACGGACTGCACCGCCAGCCGAGCATGCTCGACTACAAGTCGCTCACCTTCTTGGAGATGCCCGAGGTCGAGACCATCCTCGTCGAGACCCACGACCCCGAGGGCCCCTACGGAGCGAAGGAGGTCGGTCAGGGTCCCCTCCTTCCCGTCATCCCGGCCGTCGTCTCCGCCGTGCACGACGCGCTCGGCGTCTGGATCGACGAGATCCCCGTCACCCCGGACAAGATCGTGCGCGCCCTCGACGCGCGGGCCAAGGGCAAGGAGGCTCGCTACGGCCCGAAGAGATTCCCCGACATCCCCTACCCCGATCTCGTGAAGGTCGCTCCCCCCGATGCTGCGCCTGCCGCCCTTTAGGTTCCTCCGGCCGGGGTCCGTCGACGAGGCGGCGGACCTGCTCGCCGTGCACGGGGCCCGGGCAATGGTGGTCGCGGGCGGGACCGACCTCGTCCCGAAGATGAAGCGCGGCCAGATGGAGCCCGAGGTCCTCGTCGGCCTCGGCCACCTCAGCGAGCTGCGCGCCGTGCACGCTACCGAGGGCGGAGGCGTGGAGATCGGGGCGGGGGTGACCCTCGCCGCGGCGAGCTCGGACAGGCGCGTCGGCGCTGGTCATCGCGCCTACAGCCGCGCCGCCGCGCTCGTGTCGTCCCCGGCGCTGCGCAACGTCGGGACGATCGGCGGCAACCTGTGTGTCGACACGCGCTGCAACTACTACGACATGAGCGTCGAGTGGCGCGAGGCGTGCGGGTTCTGCATGAAGAAGGACGGGGACATCTGCCGGGTCGCCCCCGCGAGCAAGCACTGCCGGGCGATCGCATCCTCGGACACCGCGCCTGCCGCGATCGCGCTCGGTGGGACCGTGGTGCTCGTCGGGCCGGGCGGGTGCCGCCGCGAGGTGTCGGTGTGCGACCTCTACCAGGACGACGGGCAGTTCTACCTCGCCAAGGCGCCCGACGAGATCGTCGAGTGCCTGCGCCTGCCGCCCCCCGGGGCCTGGCGGTCCTCCTATGTGAAGGTGCGCCGGCGGGGGGCGATCGACTTCCCGCTCGCGGGCGCTGCCGTGGCGCTCGCGATGGCTGGCCCAGTCGTCGAGGGCTGCCGGATCGTTCTCACGGCGGTCGGGTCGCGGCCCTTCGATGTGAGCGCGGCCGGCGAGGCGCTCGTCGGCCGGGAGCTGACCGGCGAGGACGGCCTGCTGGCGGACGTGGCGGCGGAGGCGGCCAAGGTCGCCAAGCCGCTCGACAACGCGGACCTGCACTACGTCTGGCGCAAGCAGATGACCCGCAGGGCCGTCGTCCAGGCGATCCTGGAGGCCGCGGGCCACTCACCAGCGCTGGCGGTGCGGGCCTGAGCTCGAGCCCGCGAGCCGATTGCTCACGCGGTGCCCGTCGTGCCGGGGGCGTCCGGCCAGCCGGCGCGCAGGGTGAAGCGCTGGAGCTTACCCGTAGCGGTGCGTGGCAGGGCGGTGAGGAAACGGACCGAGCGGGGAACCTTGTACGGCGCGTGGTGCGCCCGCACGAGGTCGATGAGCTCGCGCTCGAGGGCGGGCGACGGCGCGTGGCCTCTGGCGGGGACGACGAAGGCGCGCAGCCTGCTCGCCCCGAGCTCGTCGCGGACCGCCGCCACGGCGGCTTCGGCGACAAGCGGGTGTGAGACGAGCAGCGCTTCGATCTCGAGCGGCACCACGTTGATCCCGCCGACGATCTCCACGTCGTCTGCCCGGCCGTGGTGGTGGAGGAAGCCGTCCTCGTCGATGCTCGCCCGGTCTCCCGTGCGGAGCCAGCCGTCGACGATTGCCTCGGCGGTGGCCTCGGGGCGTCGCCAGTAGCCGATCAGGACGGAGGGACCCTTGACCCATAAGAGGCCGACCTCGTTGGGTCCGACCTCGGCACCGCTCGGGTCGCGCACGGAGATCTCGTAGCCTTCGAGCGCGAACCCGCAGGTGCCCGGGCGCAGCCGGTCGAGCCGGTTGGAGACGAAGGCCTGGCCGACCTCGGTCGAGCCGAGGGCATCGAGCGGTGGAATGCCGAGGAAGCGCTGCACCCTCTCATGCAGGGCTCGGGTGAGCACCTCCCCCGAGGAGACCGCCACGCGCACGCTCGAGAACATCGCCGGGTCGCCGGCCGCGGTGAGCACGGCGTAGTAACTCGGCACGCAGAAGAGGATGGTCGGCCGGTGCCGGGCGGTGAGCTCGGCGAGGACCTCCACGTTCGGGGTCACGGGATGGAGGACGGCGGCCGCACCGTGAAAGAGCGGGAAGAGGACGGTGTTGCCGAGCCCGTAGGCGAAAAAGGAGCGCGAGACGGATAGGACCAGGTCGTCCTCGGTCATTTCGAGGACGTCGCCTGCCATGGCTGCCGCGTAGCAGGAAGGGTCGGAGTGGCGGTGGAGGGCTGCCTTCGGCTTGCCAGTGGTGCCCGAGGTGTACTGCGCGTAGGCGGGCTCGGACCCCTCGACCGGCGCGGCGGGCGAGGGTGTCGCCGAGCCGAGCATTCGCGCCAGCTCCTCGCCGGAGAGAGCGTGCGTGCCGGCGAAGTGGTCGAGGATCGGCCCGTCGCTCACGACGAGCGACGGCTCGGCGTCGCCGAGGAGGAAGTCGTGCTCCTGCGCCGGGAGCATCGGGTTCACCGGCACGGCGATAGCGCCGAGGCGCACGGCGCCGAGGAACGCCCACACGAGCTCGATCCCGTCCGAGAGGGCGATCAGGACGCGGTCGCCGGGCGCCACCCCCCCTTCGGCGAAGACGCCTGCGGCGTGGGCGGCGCCTTCGTGGACTTCGCCGTGGGTGAAGCTACGCTCGGCGCCGACGAACGCCCGACGGCTCGTCCAGCCCCGCTCGCGGGCGAGGCGGGCAAGTTGCTCGGCGAGGTTGCCGGTCATCCCCAGGCCCACTGCGCCCCTCGCGCCCGGTCGCGGCTCAGCGCAGCCGCCTGAGCACGAGGGGAGAGGGCGCTGCGCCGGGCGCGGCGAGGCTGGCCAGCGCTCCGAGCACGGTCGTGCACTCGGCCGATGCGATGACCGGCTCGAGGCGCAGCGAGGTGAGCTCTGGGATCGCATCGGCGAGCCGGCTCACGCGCAACAGAAGCTCCGCGAGCGCGTCGGTGTCGACCGACGCGGGGGGCGCCAGCGCCGTGACCTCGCCCGTGAGGAGGGGCGAGGAAGGCAGCCGGCGGACGAGCTCGGCGGCGTCGAGGTCGGTGAGCGGGATGACGGCGTAGGCGCGGTCGCCGAGGAGGTCGGCGACCGGTCCCGTTCTGGCGAGGGCGACGAGGGGACCGAAGTACGGGTCGTGGACGACCGACACGACCAGCTCTGGCGCACCGCCCGCCGCCGGGGCGGCGCCGGGCGCTGGCGCCTCGTGCGCGATGCCGAAGCAGTCGAGGAGATCGGTCACCCCAGCCGCGTCGAGGTCGAACGGACCCGAGCCGGGCTCGGATCGGAGCAGCCGGCGGACGAGCCGCCGCGCCCGCGGCTCATCGACGCGCGAGAGCGCGGGGAGGCTCCCGAGCGGGCGACTGCGCCACCCCGCGTACCCGGCGACGTGCGCGAGCGCCCGTGCCGCGGTCTCCGGGTAGCGGAACCAGGGTACCGGGCGTGCCTGGTCTTGCAGGCGCACGAGGGTGCGCTTCGCGCCCGTCAGGCTCGCGACGATGGTCTTGCGCCGGCTTGCCGCGGCTGCAACGACCTCGTCGGTGACCGCGTCGACGTCGGTCGTGAGCGGCGGCGTGCAGATCACGAGGACGGCGTCCACGCTTTCCTCTTCGAGGAGCACCTCGAGGGCCTCGCGGTAGTGGGCCGCCGTCGCGGACGGCGTGAGGTCAACTGGGTTGGTGGTGTCGGCAAGCGGGGCGAGCCGGGCGGCGAGCGCGCGCTGCGTGGTAGCGGGAAGCTCGGGGACCTCGAGACCGTAGGCCTCGCTGGCGTCCGCGGCGAGGACGGCAGGCGCCCGGGCGTTCCCGAGCACCGCCACCCGGTTGCCGCTCGGGAGCGGCGTGGTCGCGAGCACGCTCGCCACGTCGAAGAGCTCCGGGAGCGTGTCGACCCGGATCACGCCTGTCTGGCGGAAGAGCGCGTCGAACGCGGTGTCGGGGACCGTCGTGGCGAGCGCCGGCCCGGCGCTGCGCCGCCCGGCGGCGCTGCGCCCGGCCTTCACCGCGACGATCGGCATCGTGCGCGAGACCTGCCGGGCGACTCGCGAGAAGGTGCGGGGGTTGCCGAAGGACTCGAGGTGAAGCAGGATCACGTCGGTCGCAGGGTCCTGCGCCCAGTAGCGCAGGAGATCGTTGCCGCTCACGTCCGCCTTGTTGCCGAGGGAGAGGAAGCTCGACAACCCGAGCTTGCGCTCGGCGGCCTCGGCGAGGACGGCCGCGGCGAGGCCGCCCGACTGGGAGGAGAACGCGACCCGCCCGCGCGGCGGGGTGCCGGCGACGAAGGTGGCGTTGAGCGACACGCCGGGATCGGTGTTGATCACGCCGAGGCAGTTGGGGCCGACCACCCGCATCCCTCGGGCGTGCGCGAGCCGGACGAGCTCGCGCTCGGCGAGGGCGCCCTCGGGACCGCTCTCCGCGAAGCCGGCCGAGAGGACGACGACGCCGGCCACCCCCCGCGCGCCACACTCGGCCACCACCTGGGTCACCTCGGCGGCGGGGACGGCGACGACGGCGAGGTCGACGGGCTCGGGGACCTCGAGGACGCTCGGGTAGGCGGGGACCCCCGCGACATGGGCGGCAGCTCGGTTGACCGCGTAGACGGTGCCGGTGAAGCCGGGGGTCGCGGGGTCCCCGGGGCGGCCGAGGAGGTTGCGCAGCACTTCGTGGCCGATGCCGCCGGCCCGGCGCCCGGCACCTATGACGGCCACGGTGCGTGGGCGCAGCAGTCGGGCGATCGAGCGGGCGGCGGCCTGGCGGTCACGCTCTTCGACGCGTGCGACGTAGTGCGCCGTGGAGGCGAGAACGAGCTGGACCCGGGCGATGCCGTCCTCGATCGCCGTGCTCCGCTCGAAGCCGACCGAGGCGAACACGCCGAGCATCTTCTCGTTCGCAGGGAGGGTGTCGGCGACGAAGCGTTCCACGCCCTGGCGGGCCGCCGCCGCGGCGAGGTGCTCGAGCAGGATCGTGCCGAGACCGCGCCCCTGATGGTCGTCGCGCACGACGAAGGCCACCTCGGCCTCGCTGCCATACGGCTCCCTCGAACGGTCGTAGCGTGCCACGCCGACGAGCTCGCCGGCGAGGACGGCGACGAGCGCGAGCCGGTCCGCGTAGTCGACGTTGACGAGGGCGGCGACCTCGCGGTCGGTGAGCTTCGGGCGCGGGCCGAAGAAACGGAAGTAGACGGTCTCGGGCGAGAGGCGCGCATGCAGGCTGCGGAGCAGCGCCGCGTCGTCGGGGCGGATCGGCCGGAGATGCACCGTGCCTCCGTCGGCGAGGACCACGTCGGCCTCGAGCTCCGCGGGGTAGCGCGCGACCGCTGGCGGGCTCTCGGGCCGAGCGGTGCTCACCGGCGTCTGACCGTGCGCCCGGGGGGCATCAAGTCAGCCCCCCGGCTTCACCGCGAGGACGGCGCAGTCCGCGGTCAAGAGGATGTCCTGGGCGTTGCTCCCGAGGACGAGCTTGCCGACGCGCGACCGCCGCCTGAGCCCGATCACGATCATGGTGGCGCCGAGCTCGTTGGCCACGCCGACGACGTCCTCGGCGGGCGTCTCGCCGCGCACGAGCTCGCGCAGCTCGTGGGAGACATCCCCCGCCGCCAGCCGGTCGCCGATGGCCTCGAGGTCCTGGCGGTTGGCAAGCGCGTCCTCGGGCGACTCGTGGGTGCCCCCCCTGCTCGAGTGGACGATCACGAGCCGCGCGCCGCGAAGGCGCGCCTCCTCCTCTGCTCGTTCGAGGGCGGCGCGTCCCTCCGGGGTGCGGATGAATCCGACGACGATGTCCATATGACGCTCCCCGTTCCGGTGCTCGCACGTCCCGGCCAGCCGCAGGATAGGCTGCGCAAGCCGGCGGCGTGTGCGGGCCCCGGGGTCTTGCCGGCGGCCCGGTGATGTCACCGCCGGCACCGTTGGGCCTGGGCCGGCGAGAGCGGCGGTCCCGTCATGGCCGGTGGGAACCGGCGGGGCGAGTGCCGGATGGGCTTGACGCGGCCGACCGCGCTGGCGGGCGGACAGCTACTTGACTGGCCGGACAGTCCAAGTTAGGCTCTACGTGAACCACCCAACGATACGTAGAGCACGGTAGAGGCGAAGCCGGTTCTGACCGCGGGGGCGCCAGGAAACTCCTGTCCCCGCCGGCGGGGCCATGCAGGGTTTGGAGCAAGCAGCGGGACACGCGGTGCGAGCAGCGCCCGCGGTGCCCGGAGCCGAAGGGCCGACGGGGAGGTGACCCGGTGGGACGTGGCGAGCAGGGGACAAGCGGTTCGGGACGGGTGGGTGCGCGGGCGGCGGTGGCGCAAGCGCCGGCCGGCGCGGTGGGGAGCGAGACGCCGGCCGAGCTCATCTACGACTGGAACGAGGTCGCGCCGCGCTCATGCTCGCTCGACCCGCCCCTCGCGATCGAGCTCAACGACGAGACGCTGCGCGACGGGCTCCAGTGTCCATCGGTGCTCCAGCCGTCGCTCGCCGAGAAGCAGGCGTTCCTCCGCCTGCTCCCCCAGATCGGCATCGACGCGGCGGACATCGGCTACGCGGGCGCGAGCGAGGCGGCGCTCGACCATGTGGTCGGCCTCGCCCGGACGATCGCCGACGAGCGCCTGCCGATCAGGGCGAACTGCGCCGGGCGGACGCACGTGAACGACATCGACCCCATCGCCGAGGCCCAGCAGCGCTCGGGCGTGCCGATCGACGCGGCGCTGTTCATCGGGTCGAGCCCGATCCGCCAGTGGGTAGAGGGATGGGACGTCTCGAGGCTCGTGCGGACGGTCGAGGGCGCCGTCGTCTACGCGGTGCGCGCGGGCCTCGAAGTGATGTTCGTGACCGAGGACACGACCCGGGCGCGCGGGGAGGACATCGCGACCCTGTACCTCGCGGCGGCGGACGCCGGCGCGACGCGCTTTTGCGTCTCGGACACCGTCGGCCAGGCGACGCCCGGCGGCGTGCAGCAGATCGTGCAGTTCCTCGCCGGAGTGCTCGCCGCGCACGGCTTCAGCGGTGCCGCCATCGACTGGCACGGCCATCGGGACCGCGGGCTCGACGTCGTGAACGCCCTGGCGGCGCTGTCCGCCGGGGCGCGCCGGGTCCACGGCTGCGCTCTTGGGATCGGCGAGCGCGTCGGCAACACCGCCCTCGACCTCGTGCTCGTGAACATCGCCCTGCTCGGCTGGAAAGAGCTCGACCTGCTCGGGCTGCCGGCCTACTGCCGGGTCGCGAGCGAGATGACCGGCGTGCCGATCCCGCGGAACTACCCGGTGATAGGCCAGGACGCGTTCGCCACGAGCACCGGGGTCCACGCGGCCGCTGTCGCCAAGGCGTACGCGAAAGGCGACGCATGGCTGGCGGACCGGGTCTACAGCGCGGTGCCGGCCTCGCTCGTTGGCCGGAGCCAGGAGATCTCGGTCGGCCCGATGAGCGGCAAGTCGAACGTCGTGTACTGGCTGCGCGCCCACGGCTTCGACCCGACGCCAGCGCGCACCGCCGCGATCCTCGAGGCCGCGAAGCGCTCATCTCACGTCCTCGGCGACGACGAGGCGACCCATATCGCCGAGGCGGCCGGACGCCGGCGCGCGCGGAAGGCAGTCTGAGATGGGCGAGACGACGACGCTCACCCTGCTCTCAGGGAACGAGGCTCTCGCCCTCGGCGCCTACCACGCCGCCGTCGAGGTCGCGACCGGCTACCCGGGGACGCCGAGCACCGAGGTGCTCGAGCACCTCGCCAGCATCTCGGACCCCGGGGAGGTCGACGTCGACTGGGCGACGAACGAGAAGGTGGCGCTCGACGTCGGCATCGGCGCCGCGCTCGCGGGCAAGCGGGTGCTCGTGACGATGAAGCACGTCGGCGTGAACGTGGCGATGGACAGCCTGATGACGAGCGCATTCATCGGGGTGAAGGGCGGCCTCGTCCTCATGAGCGCGGACGACCCCGGGATGCACAGCTCCCAGAACGAGCAGGACAACCGCTACCTCGCGAGCTTTGCCGGCATCCCGGTCTTCGAGCCCGCCGACAGCCAGGAGGTCTACGACTTCGTGCGGGCCGCGTTCGAGGCGAGCGAGCGCTTTGACCTGCCGTGCCTGCTCCGCACGACGACCCGCACCTCGCACGCCCGCTCGAAGGTGGAAGCGGGTGCCCGGACCGTGCCGTCTGGCGGCCCGTCCTTCACGCGCGACCCCGCGAAGTACGTCATGCTGCCGGCCTTCGCCCGCAGGCGGCACCTCGTCCACCTCGAGCGCCTCGAGCGCCTGGAGGCCTTCGTCGAGGACCACCCGCTCACCGTCGAGGAGATGCGCTCGAGCGCCGTCGGCGTCGTCACCGCGGGGATCTCCTACCACCACGTGCGCGAGGTGCTCCCCGAAGCGAGCATCCTCAAGCTCGGGGTTGAGTTCCCGCTTCCCGCCGAGCGCATCCGCCGTTTTGCCGCCAAGGTCGACCGGCTCCTCGTGGTCGAGGAGCTCGAGCCCTACCTGGAAGACGGGATCCGCCGTCTCGGCATCGCCGTCGAGGGCAAGCGGTGGTTCCCCCGCGCCGGCGAGCTCTCGGCCGCCGTGGTGCGCAAGGGCCTGGCCGAGGCCGGGGTGCTCGACGCGGGCGACGGTCCGGTCGAGCGCACGTCGGTGCCTGTCGTCGGGTCCCGCCCTCCGGTGCTCTGTGCCGGCTGCCCCCACACGACCCCGTACCTCGCGCTCGGCGAGCTCGACGCCATCGTCACCGGTGACATCGGCTGCTACACCCTCGCCGCCGGGCCGCCGATCACCTCGATGGACACCTGCCTCGCGATGGGGTCGAGCATCGGCATGGCGACGGGGCTCGCCGTCTCGGGCTTGTCGAGCCAGCCGATCGTCGCTACCATCGGCGACTCGACGTTCTTCCACGGCGGGATCCCGGCGCTGCTCGACGCGCTGCACCGCGGAGCGAAGATCACCGTCGTCATCCTCGACAACGGGACGACCGCGATGACCGGCGGCCAGCCCCACCCCGGGATCGCGAACGACATCCGCGGCCGGGCGGCGCGGGCGGTCGACATCGCGCAGATCTGCCGGGCCGCTGGCGTCACCTCGGTGACGGTCGTCGACCCCTACGACGTCGCGGCGACCCGCCGGGCTCTGCGGGCCGCGGTCGCCTACCCGGGCCTGTCGGTCGTGGTGACGAGCAGGGCGTGTGTGGAGTCGCCGGTGAAGAGCCGCGGCCCCCTGTACACCGTGATCGCCGACCGCTGCGACGGGTGCCAAGCCTGCATGAAGATCGGCTGCCCTGCCATCTCCTGGGACCTCGTCGCCGGGACGACGCCGCCGCGGGTGACGATCGATCCCGCCGTCTGCTCGGGCTGCACGATCTGCGCGCAGCTGTGTCCCGCCCGGGCCATCGTCTCGGTGCACGACGGGACGGAGCCCCCCGAGGTGGAGCGCGGCGCTACACCGGCGGGAACGGGGGCGGCGCGATGAGCCCCCGGGCCGGCGCGGCGGCGGGCGCGCCCGAGGCGTCCGCCGTGGCGGGCAATCTCGTCGTCGCGGGCGTCGGCGGCCAGGGCGTCGTCCTCGCGGGCAACCTCGTCGCTCAGGTGCTGCTCGACGCGGGCTGCGACGTGAAGAAGTCCGAGGTGCACGGCATGTCCCAGCGCGGCGGAACGGTCGTCAGCCACGTGCGCTTCGGGCCGGAGGTCCACTCGGTGATGGTGGAGCCGGGATCGGCGGACTGGATAGTCGCCTTCGAGTGGGAGGAGGGCCTGCGCTGCCTTCCGTACCTCAAGCCGGACGGGCTCGCGCTCGTGAGCACCGAGCGGCGGATCCCGCCCGCCGCGATGCTCGACCACCGCGCCGCGCTCGACTACCCGTCCTCTGGCGACGTGCCGCCTGGCGTGCTCGCAGTCGACACGTTTGCCGTCGCCGGCGACGCCGCGGCGGTCGTGCCCGTGATCGCCCAGACGACGCTGATCGGCGCGCTCTCGGTCCTCCTGCCGTTCCCCGGGGAGGCGTGGGAGGCGGCGATCGGCGTCTGGGTCCCCCACAAGGCGCTGGCGGGCAACCTGACGGCGTTCCGGCGCGGGCGGGCCCTCGCTGGCGAGGTCCGCGCGGCGAAGGCGTCGGCGGCCGAGAGGGCCGCGGCAACCGCCGGGCCGGCTGACCCGGCGGGGGCAGCCCGGACGTCTGAGGGCGCTGGGCCCGCGCCGGATGGCGCCGCCGGCCAGCTGGTGCCTCTGGTGCGCATCGAGCGCAGCTGGTGCAAGGGCTGCGACATCTGCATCGCCGTCTGCCCCGAGAGGTGCCTCGTCCTCGACAAGCTGGACGTGGCGGTCTTCGCTCACCCCGAGCGGTGCACGGGCTGCCAGCTGTGCGCCTGGCTGTGCCCTGATCTCGCGATCGACGTGCTGCGCGTCCCCGCCGGGCGGGGACGCGCCAACGAGGAGAACTATGCCAGAACGACAGCTGATCCAAGGTAACGAGGCGTGCGCCCGAGCCGCGCTGGCGGCGGGCTGCACCTTTTTCGCCGGCTACCCGATCTCGCCCTCGTCGGAGATAGCCGAGCTGCTCGTGCGCGAGCTTCCGAGGAGCGGAGGGGTGTTCATCCAGATGGAGGACGAGATCGCCTCGATGGGCGCGGTCCTCGGCGCCTCCCTCGGGGGGCGACGCGCGATGACGGCGACCTCCGGTCCGGGCTTCACGCTCATGCAGGAGCACCTTGGCTACGCGTCGCTGGCGGAGATCCCCTGTGTCGTGGTGGACGTGATGCGCGGCGGGCCGAGCACTGGCCTGCCCACCTCGCCCGCCCAGGGCGACGTGATGCAGGCGCGCTGGGGCTCACACGGCGACCGTGCGACGGTAGCGCTAGCGCCAGGCGACGTGGGGGAGGTCTACGCCCTTACGATCGAGGCCTTTCGCCTCGCGGAGATGCTGCGCACGCCAGTCGCCGTCCTCTATGACGAGGTGATCGGTCACATGCGCGAGGGCGTCGTGCTGCACGTGCCGACCCCCGAGGAGATCGGTCGGCGCACCGGCCCGCTCGAGCCGTTCTCGCCTTCGTTCCTTCCGTACGCACCGGACGCCCATGGTGTCGCTGGGGTCCCCGACTTCGGGCGCGGCTACCGCTTCCACGTGACCGGGCTGATGCACGACGAGCGCGGCTACCCCACGTCTGACCACGCGACGGTGGCGCGGCTGCTCGAGCGCCTCGAGCGCAAGCTCGACGCGGTGGTCGGCGCGGTGCCGCCCGAGCGCTACCGCCTCGAGGACGCGTCCGTCGTCCTCGTCGCCTACGGCATCGTCGCCCGGGCCGCGCGAGCCGCGGTCGACCAGCTGCGCGCCGAGGGCGTGCGTGCGGGGCTGCTCCGGACCCGCCTTCTCTGGCCGGTCCCCTCGGACGCGGTCGCCGACGTGGTCGGTCGGGCAGAGCTCGTGGTGGTGGCGGAGATGAACCGGGGGCAGTGGGCCTTGGAGGTGGAGCGCCTCGCCAGGCGCTCGGTGGCCCTCGCTCCGTACCTCAAGGCGGGCGGGAGCGTTATCACGGCGGAGGAGCTCGCCGACCATGTGCGCAGCGTGACGAGAGACGAGGTCGCGGTCTGATGGTTCTCGAGGTGGTCAGGAAAGAGACCGCGCCGACGCCCGCGCTCGGCACCCGTGCGCGCGGCAGGGCGCACGCCCGCGAGGTGGTGCCCGTCGGCCAGCCCACGGCGGCGAGTGACGAGAAGCGCCTGCTGCGCTACGAGATGATGCCCCACATGCTCTGCCCGGGCTGCGGGCACGGCATCATCTTCGAGGCGATGCTGCGCGCGCTCGCGCGCCGCTACGAGACGCTCGACGATGTCGCCTTCGTCGCCGGCATCGGGTGCTCGAGCCGAGTCGTCGGCTACGTGGACGCGTGCACGCTGCACACGACCCACGGCCGGCCGCTCACCTTCGCCACCGGCCTCAAGCTTGCCCGTCCCGAGCTCGAGGTGGTCGTCGTTACCGGGGACGGCGACGGCCTGTCGATCGGCGGCAACCACCTCATCCACGCCGCGCGGCGCAACATCGACCTCACCTGCGTGCTGTTCAACAACGAGATCTATGGCATGACGGGCGGGCAGCTCGCGCCGACGACGATTCCCGGCGCCTATACCTCGACCTCGCCGCAGGGTAACCACGAGCGGCCCTTCGACGCCGCGGCCCTCGTCGAGGCGGCGGGAGCGACGTTCGTCGCCCGCGCTCAGAGCTACCGCTCGCGCGAGTTCGAGGAGCTCTTCCTGCGGTCCTTGGACCACCGGGGTTTTTCCTTCCTCGAGGTGATGAGCGACTGCACCGAGTATTTCGCGCGCACCAACCGCCTCGGGAACGGTGCCGACCTCCTCATCAGCCAGGCGAGGGCGGAACCGGCGATCGAGGAAGACCTCGCTGGCAGGCCGACGCTGCAGGACGTGCCCGCGAGGCCGGTACGCCCGGTGATGCCGATGGGCGTGCTCCACGAGAGCAGCCGCCAGACCCTGGAAGAGGCGATGGGCCTTTCCGGAGACCGGCCGTGAGCTGGCGCGTCGACGTGCGGTGCGCGGGCTCGGGCGGCCAGGGCCTCGCGCTCGCGGCCGTGGTGCTCGCCGAGGCGGGCCTCGCCGCGGGCTACGAGGTCGCGCTCACCCAGGAGTACGGCCCTGAGGCGCGCGGCGGCGCCAGCCGTGCCGACGTCGCCATCTCCGACGCCCCGATCGCCAATCCGCAGTGTGGCGTCCCAGGGATCCTCCTCGCCCTGCACGACAAGGCGTGGCGGAAGTTCGCGACGGGGGTGCCCGCCGTGACGGCGGCGCTCGCCTCCGGGGCGACGGTGGCGGTCGTAGACCGGGACCGCGTCGCGGTGGATCCCGGCGCGCCCGGCGTGATCGCGCTGGCCTTCGAGGCGGTCGCCCGCGACGAGCTGCGGGCCAAGGTCGTCGCGAACATGATCGCCGTCGGGGCGCTCGGCCTCCTGATGGAGCGCTTCGACGCCAGCGTCGTCGAGTCGGCAGTCTCCAAGCGCTCTCCCGGCTCGTTCCGCGAGCTCAACGTCGTCGCGCTCCGGCGCGGCTGGGCGATGATGTACGAGCACCTCGCCGCGACCTCCCCGCAGGAGGTGAGCGCCGGTGCCGGCCTCGCGGGTCCTTGACGGCGTCCGCGTGCTCGACCTCTCCCAGGGGGCCGCAGGGCCGATCGCGGGGATGATCCTCGGTGACCACGGTGCCGAGGTCGTGAAGGTCGACCCTCCCGGAGGAGAGTGGGGCCGCAACCTCGGCCCGCCGTTCGTCGGGAGGGATGCGGCCGCGTACTTCGGCATGAACCGCAACAAGCGGTCCATTGTGATCGACCTGAAGAAGCCAGACGGCTTGGTGGTCGCGCGGGCCCTTGCCCGGCGCTCGGACGTCCTGCTCGAGAGTTTCCGCCCGGGTGTGCTGGAGCGCCTGGGGCTCGGCTACGCGGAGCTCGCGGCCGAGGACCCGCGGCTCGTCTACTGCTCGGTTTCGGCCTTCGGCCAGGAAGGGCCGTGGCGTGACAAGCCCGGCGTCGACGGCATCGTGCAGGCGATGAGTGGGATCATGTCCGTGACCGGGGAACCCGACGGCAGTCCTGTGAAGGTCGGTGTCCCGGCTGCGGACACCATGGGCGCGATGGCGGCGGTGCAAGGGATCCTCCTCGCGTTGCTCGGTCGCGAGCGGACCGGGCGTGGCCAGCGCGTAGAGGTGTCGCTCCTCGAGGCCATGCTCATGTTCCAGACCGTGCCGCTCTCGATGTTCCTCGCGAGCGGCACGTCGCCGGGCCGTAACGGGAGCGCCGCGCCGTACTCGGCGCCCAACGAGGCGTTCCCGACCGCGGACGGTCACGTCATGGTCGCCGCCTACTGGCCCGACCGCTGGAAGTCGCTCCTCGAGGTCCTTGGCTGCCCCGAGCTCGGCGAGGACCCGCGCTTTTCGACGGGGGCAGCGCGGGTGGAGAACCGCGCAGCAATGCAAGAGGAGCTCGCGCAGAGGTTCCGCGCACGGCCGACGGCCGAGTGGCTCGCCTCGCTCGAGGCGGTCGACGTGCTCTGCGCCCCGATCAACGACTACCGCGCGCTAGCGGAGGAGCCGTCGGTGATGGGCGAGGAGCGCTTCCCGAGCCTCGTGCATCCCGAGCTCGGCCCGGTGCCGGGCGTCGCGACCCCGGCGCGCCTGTCGGAGACCCCGGCGCGCGCCGAGCGCGCCGCGCCCCTCGTCGGCGAGCAGACGACCGAGATCCTACGCGAGCTCGGGCTCGGCGAGGACCGCATCGACGAGCTCCTGCGGTCCGGCGCCGCGGCGCGCTGGGAGCGCGCCGGCGAGGGCACGGCGGGTGGTAGGGGCGCAGCGGCAGATAGCCGGCGGGACAACGAGACTCGAGTGCCGTCGTGCACGTCCAGGTAGCGTGAGAGGAACAAGGAGGCCGACATGGACGAGCTGATCGGGGTCGAGCGCTCTGGCCGTGTTGCCCGGGTGACGATCAACCGCGAGTCGGCGCTCAACGCGCTGACGCCGGAGATGCTGACGGACCTGCGTAGCCGCCTCGGCGAGCTCGAAGCGGACGAGGAATGCCGGGCAGTTGTCCTTGCCGGCCAGCCCCGTGCCTTCTCGGTCGGCGCCGACGTGAAAGGACGCGTCGCCGAGTACGACGCGGGAGGTGGTCGGGACCCCCTCGGTGAGGTGATCCGCGGCCTGTTTGGCGACATCGAGCGGATGACGAAGCCGGTCGTCGCCGCGCTCGCCGGCTACGTGCTGGGCGGTGGCTTCGAGCTCGCCCTCGCGTGCGACCTGCGGGTCGCCGACACGACGGCGCGCTTCGGCCTTCCCGAGGCGAAGGTCGGCAGCATGCCGGGGGCGGGGGGCACCCAGCGTCTCACCCGCCTTGTCGGGCCCGGCGCGGCGATGGAGCTCATGTTCACCGGCGAGCGGGTGGACGCGGACGCCGCCCTGCGCATCGGCCTCGTCAACCGCGTCGTCCCGGAGGGCACGTTGCTCGGTGAGGCGGACCGCCTCGCCGAGCTGATCGCGACCCGGGCGCCGCTGTCGATCGCGTGCATCAAGCGGTCGGTGCACGTCGCGCTCTCGAGCGACATGCAGACCGGCCTCGACTTCGAGAGCCAGTGCCACGCGTTCCTGCGGGGCACGAAGGACCGCGAGGAAGGGATGCGGGCCTTCGTCGAGAAGAGGGAGCCGCACTTCACGGGGCGGTGAGCGACGGACCGGGAGCGCTTCGCGGGGAGAGAGAGGTGAGAGGCATGGGTGTTGCAGGCAGGGTGGCGATCGTCACGGGAAGCGGACAGGGGATCGGCCAGGGCATCGCGCGGCATCTGGCGGCGCAGGGGGCCCGGGTCGTCCTGAACGACGTCGACGAGGCGCGGGTGAAGACGGCGGCCGACGGCCTTGCTGCCGAAGGGGGCGAGGTGGCCTACGTCGCGAGCGACGTCTCGACCGGGGAGGGCGCCGCCGCGCTCGTCGACCGTGCGCTCACGGCGTTCGGGACGGTGGACATCCTCGTCAACAACGCCGGGATCGCGCGCGACAAGTGGCTCGTCAAGATGTCCGAGGAGGACTGGGACCTCGTGATGAACGTGAACCTGCGCTCCCAGTTCCTCTGCACCAAGGCGGCGGTCGCGCACATGATGGAGAAGAAACATGGGCGCATCGTCAACATCGCCTCGCGCGCGTGGCTCGGCGGTCCGGGGCAGGCCAATTACAGCGCCTCGAAGGGCGGGGTCGTCTCCTTCACGAGGACCTGCGCCCTCGAGTTCGCGAAGTACCAGATCACGGCTAACGCCATCGCGCCGGCGCTCGTCGACACCCCGCTGTTCCGGGGCCTGGCAGACGAGGTGCAGGAGCGGCTGATCGGCACGATCCCCGTCGGGCGCATCGGAGGGCCGGAGGAGATCGCGTCCGCGGTCGCCTTCTTCTCCGCCGACGAGTCGTGGTACGTGACCGGCCAGCTCCTGTACGTCTGCGGCGGCCGCAGCATCGGCGCGGCGTGAGGCTCGGCAAGCGCAGCGGTGCAGCCGTCCGAGCCCCGAGAAGCCCCAAGAGGTCGACTCGACGGAGGAGATAGAAGGACATGGTGACCACGGAGAAAGCAACTGAAGTCGTAAAGGGCCCTTATGAGATCGAAGGGGGTCTCGTCCGCCTGCGCGCTGGGCGCTGCCCGGAGTGCGGCGCCGTCTTCTGCCCGGCGCGCGTCGTCTGTGACGGGTGTGGTCACCGGGGACTCGATGAGATCCTCCTCGCCCCGCGCGGGACGACCTACACCTTCACGACGGTGCACCAGTCGACGCCGGACTTCCGGACGCCGTACCACCTCGCTTACGTCGACTTCGACGAGCATGTGCGCGTGATGCTGCCGACCGCCGGCGAGGAGACGCCCCGGATCGGCGCAGCGGTGGAGATCGTCCTCGGGCCGGGGCCCCGTGTCGTCGACGGCGAGCCGGAGGTGGGGCCGCATGCGCTGATGGTCGGGGCGCCCGCGACAGAGAGGAGCGACGGCAATGGCTGACGTGTACGTGATCGGAGCGGGGATGACCCCGTTCGGGAAGCACCCGGACAAGACCGCGGCACAGCTCGGGGCGGCCGCCCTGCTCGAGGCCCTCGACGACGCGGGCGTCTCGCTGAAGGACATCGAGGCGGCGTGGGTTGGCAGCGTGTTCCAGGGCATGGCGATGGGCCAGCGCGCCCTCGGCGAGGGCGGTCTGTCGGGGATCCCGATCACGAACGTCGAGAACGCCTGCTCGAGCGGCTCGACGGCGATCTGGGACGCCGCGATGTCGATCAAGGCCGGCGTGTACGGCGTCGTCCTCGCGCTTGGCGTCGAGCACCTGACAGGGGCCTTCCGCGGTGCGTTCACTCCCGACGAGAGCGACGTCGAGGCCCAGCGCGGGCTCACGATGCCGTCCGTCTACGCGATGCGCGCCCAGCGCCACTTCGCGCAGTACGGCACGACGTCTGCCCAGCTGGCGGCGATCTCCGCGAAGAACAAGCGCAACGCGGTCGCCAACCCGCTCGCCCAGTTCAAGAAGGCGGTCACCGTCGAGGAGGTGCTCGCGTCACGGATGATCGCCGACCCGCTGCACCTCCAGGAGTGCGCGCCGGTGAGCGACGGGGCGGCGGCGGTCGTCCTCGTGAGCAAGGCCAAGCGCGCCGAGCTCGGCGGCAGCCGCGCCGTGCGGCTCGCGGCATCGGTGCTGAAGAGCGGGCGTACCGAGGTCGGCCTGAAGGACATGACGCTCGAGGACCTGACCTGGCGCGCCGCCGAGGAGGCCTACGAGCGGTCCGGCCTCGGCCCGGGCGACATCCGCTTCGCCGAGGTGCACGACTGCTTCAGTATCGCCGAGGCGCTCCGGGTGGAGGGCCTCGGGCTCTTCCCGCATGGGGAGTACCCCGCCCGGGTCGTAAAGGGTGAGGCCGACCTCGACGGGCGCCTGCCGGTCAACGGAAGCGGTGGCCTGCTCGGCAAGGGCCATCCCCTCGGAGCGACCGGCGTCGCCCAGGTTGTCGAGGTCGTCCGCCAACTGCGCGGCGAGGCGGGCGCCCGGCAGATCCCGGGTGCGCGCGCCGGGCTCGCGCACTGCAGGGGCGGCAAGGCCCAGGGTGTCGAGGGCACGGCCTGCACGGTCAACATCCTCACGGTCTAGGAGATGGCGGCCGTGGAAGACAGGGCGACCGCGCCCGCGCCGCAGGGCTGGCGCGAGGAGGGCGAGTTGGTCGCGGTGCCGTGCGCGCTCATGCGCGGCGGGACGAGCAAGGCGGTGTTTCTCGAGGAGGCGGTCGTCCCGTCCGACCCGGACGGGCGTGCCCGCTTCCTCCTGGCGCTGATGGGGAGCCCCGACCCTCGCCAGATCGACGGCCTCGGCGGGGCCGATCTGCTCACGAGCAAGGTCGCCATCATCGGCCCGCCGAGCAGCCCCGGCGCGGACCTCGACTACACCTTTGCCCAGGTGAGCGTCCGCGACGCCCGCGTAGACTACGATATCAACTGCGGCAACATCTCCGCCGCGGTCGGCGTCTACGCGGTGGAGCGCGGCCTCGTCACGGCGCAGGGCGGCGTGACGACCGTGCGCATCAACAATGTCAACACCCGCCGCGTGTTCTACGCCGAGGTGCCGGTCGCGGCGGGGCACGCGCGCGTCGATGGGGACTGCAAGGTCGACGGCGTGCCCGGCTCGGGCGCCGAGATCCTCCTCGACTTGCGCGAGACGATCGGCACGGCGACGGGCGGCCTGCTGCCGACTGGGTCGCCGGCCGACACTCTCCTGGTGCCCGGCATCGGGCGCGTCGAGGTGTCGATCGTCGATATCGCCTACCTGTGCGTCGCGGTGCGCGCCAGCGATCTCGCCGTGCCGGCGGGCGCTCTCCCCGTGACCCCAGACGACGAGCTGCTCGGAGCGGTGGACCGCCTGCAGCGCGCCGCAGCTCGCCACCTCGGCCTCGCCGAGGACACGCTCGTACCGGTGCCCATGCTCGTGAGCGAGCCGCATGACTACCGGACCCTCACTTCGGGCGAACTTGTCGCCGCCGAGGACATCGACCTCGTCGCCGAGGTGATCGGCGGCCAGCCGCTCGCTCTGCACAAGGCGTTCCCCGGCGGCGCCGGCGTGACGCTTGCCGTCACAGCGCGCCTGCCCGGCAGCGTTGCCGCCGTTCCCGGGGGCGGCGGGCCGGTGAGGATCGGGCACCCGAGCGGGCGTACCGTTGTCGACGTCGCGCTGCGCACCGGGCCCGGTGGAGAGGTGTCGGTCGAGCGGGCGGCGTACAGCCGCACGGCGCGGCGGCTGATGGACGGCACAGCGTACTTGCCGGCGGCCGCGCTGGGGCGGGTTCCCGAGGCGCTGGCATGATCCTTCAGCCCGAGCTCGAATCCCTCCCGCAGCGCCAGCTGCGGGCCCTGCAGGCAGACCGACTCGTCGAGGTCGTGCGCTACGCCTACGAACGCGTGCCATTCTACCGCCGGCTCTTCGACGGGGCGGGCCTCGAGCCCGACGACGTCGCCGGGCCGAGCGACCTCACGGGGCTGCCCTTCACGCGCAAGTCGGACCTGCGTGATAGCTATCCCTTCGGGATGTTCGCGGTTTCGATGTCGGAGGTGGTGCGCATCCACGCTTCGACCGGCACGACAGGACGGCCGACCGTGGTCGGCTACACACGCGACGACTTGGAGCTGTTTGCCACGGTCTGTGCCCGCGCGCTCGCCGCGGCGGGCGCTGCGCCCGGCATGATCCTCCACAACGCCTACGGCTACGGGCTCTTCACCGGCGGCCTCGGCTTTCACTACGGCGCCGAGCGCCTCGGCCTCGCCGTCCTTCCAATCTCGGGCGGCGGGACTTCTCGCCAGGTTGACCTGATGCTCGACTTCCGGCCCGAGGTCCTCGCGTGCACGCCGAGCTACGCCCTCATCCTCGCCGAGGAGCTGGTGCGCCGGGGCGTACCGCCCGAGGACGTTCCCGTCCGCTTCGCAGTCCTCGGCGCCGAGCCGTGGACCGAGACGATGCGGGCTGAGATCGACCGTCTCCTCGGTGCCCGCGCGACGAACTGCTACGGACTCTCGGAGATCGTGGGCCCGGGCGTCGCGTTCGAGTGCGCAGAGGCCCGCGAGGGCTCGCACGTCGCCGAGGACCACTTCCTTCCCGAGGTGGTCGACCCAGAGACCGGCGCCGTCCTCCCCGAGGGGGAGGACGGCGTGCTCGTGGTGACGACGCTCACCAAGCAGGCGCTGCCTCTGCTCAGGTACTGGACGGGCGACGTCACGAGCCTGTCGAGCGAGCCGTGCCCGTGCGGGCGCACGTTCGTTCGCATGGCGCCAGTGTGCGGCCGCACCGACGACATGCTGATCGTGCGCGGCATCAACGTCTACCCCACGCAGGTCGAGGCCCTGCTCGGGTCCTTGGCCGAGCTGACGCCGAACTACCGGCTCGTCGTCTCGCGGCCGGGCTATCTCGACGAGATGCGGGTCGAGGTGGAGCTGAGCGAGGCCTTCTTCCGCAGCGTCTCCGCCGAGATGCTGAGCGAGGAGGTCGTCAACGCCGACCACGCGCTGCGGTCCGTGCGCGACCGGCTGTCCCAGGCGATCAAGGCAACCGTCGGCGTGAGCGCGAAGGTCCGCCTCCTCGAGCCCGGGACGGCCCCGCGCTCGGAGGGCGGCAAGATCGCGCGGGTGGTCGACGAGCGCCAGCTCGCCTAGTCCACGCCTAGAGATCGCTGGTGACAGCCACCCTGCCGCCGCGCCGCAGCCCCGTCGCGATGACCACCACTCATCTACTTGACGTGAGGGGCCTAGGGTGATTTACTACACAAGAACGACGAGGATCAGATAGATGTAGCAGCTGACTCGGCGAGAACAAAGGAGAGGCGCCGATGACCTTTGAGCAGCTACCGCCCGTCGAGTACACCGAGGTGGGCTACGAGAAGGGCGACTGGGTCGCCCGCATCACGATCAAGCGGCCCGAGGCCTACAACGCGTACAGCACGCGGACGCTGATCGAGCTGGCTGCTGCGTTCCGCGAGGCGGCCTTCGACGACGAGGTGGCAGTGATCGTCTACACCGGCAGCGGCACCTCGGCGTTCTGCACCGGCGGTGACGTGAAGGAGTACGAGCGGGTCTACACGAAGTCGCCCCACGACTACTGGAAGTACATGGGACTATTCGGCGCTTACATCGAGAGCATCATCAACTCGGGCAAGCCCGTCGTCGCGCGGCTGAACGGCATGGCGGTCGGCGGCGGGAACGAGAGCCACCTGGCTTGCGACCTGTCGATCATGGCCGAGCACGCCTACATCGGCCAGGTCGGCACGCGCGTCGGCAGCGTCGCCGCCGGAGGTGCGACGCAGTGGCTCCCGATCGTCGTCGGCGACCGCCGGGCGCGTTGGATCCTGATGCTCAACCGGCCGGTGCCCGCGTACCAGGCGCTCGAGTGGGGCCTCGTGAACGAGGTGGTGCCGTCGGTGACCAAGGACGGCGAGTTCGTCGTGCAAGCGAGCCCCGAACAGATCAAGAAGGCGCAGAAGGGCGAGGACGGCTACGCGGTCGACCTCGCGAAGCTCGACGAGGCCGTCGACGCGGTCTGCTCGGACCTCGTCGACAAGTTCCCGGAGTGCACCCGCTACACCAAGCAGCAGACCAACTTCTGGAAGGACCTCGCCTGGCACCAGACGGTCGGCCACGCGCGGGACTGGCTGAGCACGCACTATGCGAGTTTCGAGCCAATCGAGGGGATGGGAGCCTTTGTCGAGAAGCGCCAGCCCCGCTACCGGGAGCTGCGCGAGCGAGCGGCTGCGGGCGGTGCGCCGGAGTTCGCGTGGGGCCCGTACACCCAGCAGTGCCCCGACTGCGGGGCGCGGTACCTGCCGGCGAACTTCACCCACTGCGGGCAGTGCGGCAAGGAGTTGCACCATGCGCCTGAGGGCGACGGGGCGGCGAGGGGGTGAGATGGACGTGAACCTGCGGGTGCTCGATCCGTACCAGGAGCTCTCCTTGAAGGAGGCCTTCGCATTCTGCCGCGACCTGGTCGAAGATCCGGATTTCCCGACCGTGCGGCGCTGGCGGCAGGCCGGAGGCAAGGTGGTCGGCCACTTCCAGGTGTACTTCCCTGAGGAGATCGTCCATGCCGCCGAAGCGTTGCCATTCAAGGTGCGCGGCGCCCCCGTCGAGGCGAGACAGGGCGAGTCCCACTTCGGCTCGGGCCTCTGCTCGATCCTCAAGACGTCGCTCGAGTTCATTCTCTCCGACCGGCTGCGTCTCGACATGTTCGTCTCTCACCCGATCTGCGACTCCGCGAGGAACCTCGCGGCCGTGTGGGGGCGCAACGCCGACTACCCCTGCGAGATCCTCTACCTCCCCCAGAACGCGAATTCCCTCCACGCGTCTGCCTACCTGCGAGGGGAGTACGCGCGGGTCGCGCGGGAGGTCGAGTCGGTCACCGGGCAGGAGATCTCCGACGACGCTCTGCGGCGGTCTCTCGGCGTCTTCAACGAGAACCGGCGCCTGCTCCGCGAGCTCTACGCGATCAAGCGCGAGACGCCGTGGCTGCTCGCCGTCGACGAGGCGTACGTGCTCGTGGCGGTCGGCGGCATGATCCCCCGCGAGGAGCACAACGAGCTTCTCTCCTGGTTCCTCCCGCAAATCCGGTCCCGGGAGGCGACGCCGCAGGATCGCATGCGCCTCGTGCTCGAGGGGGGCTTCTGCGAGCAGCCGCCGCTCGACCTGCTCAACACGATCGCGAAGTTCTCCTACGTGGTCGACGACGACCTCTTGATCGGGCTGCGCTGGATCACCTCGGACGTCCCTGTCGGCGACGACCCGCTCGCGGACCTCGCCGAGGCCTACCTCGAGCGCTCCTCCTACAGCCCGGTCCAGCATGACCTGCGCAAGCCCAAGGAGAAGATGCTGATGGAGCGGATCCGCAAGGCCGGTGCCGGGGCGGCGATCATCAGCGCCGCCAAGATGTGCGAGCCGGGCCTGGACGAGGTTGTCGCCTACGTGAAGGCGCTCGAGGAGGAGAACATCCCCTACTTCGTGAGCGAGTTCGAGGAGCGCATGACCAACTTCGACAACATGCAGATGCAGCTCGAGACCTTCATCGAGAACCTGGTCTTCGCGTGATTGGAGGTACGGTGTCCACGACTGAAGCGCCTGTGTCCGCCGCTGGTGGCCGGTCAGCGGACGCGCCCGGCGTGCCGCTCGTCGGCCGGGGCAACAAGGAAGGCAACCGCCTCTTTCGGGAGTGGTTCAAGGAGCTGACGACGGCGCCCGAGCGCGGCGAGAAGTCTGCCTACGTCTTCGTAATGGGAAGCATGGCCGAGCTCCTCCGGGTTTTCGACTTCCACACCATCTTCCCGGAGGTGAATGGGCTCCAGACGGCGGTACGCCACGTGGCGGATGACTACATCGCCCAGGCCGAGGACTACGGGTACTCGACCGACGTGTGTGGGTACGTGAAGGCTGACGTCGGCCTGCAGCTCCGGGGCGGGGTCCACCCGATGGGGACGATCCCTCCCCCGGCGCTCTCGGTGTACACGAACGCCTGCAACACCTACATCAAGTGGGCGGAGATCTGGGAGCGCCTCTACCATGTGCCCATCTTTACCCTCGACATCCCCGGCACGCGCCGAGCGGGGGGCCAGACCTGGCACGGCAGCGTCGACTTCGCCAACGACCTGCGCTACGTGCAGGGCCAGATCGAGGAGCTCATCGGCGTTTGCGAGGCCGTCTCCGGCAAGCGCTTCGACATCGACAAGCTCCGGGGGATCATGGCCAACGCGAACCGCATGAGCCGGGCGTGGAAGAAGGTCATCGAGCTCAACAAGGCCGTTCCCGCGGTCTACAACGCGGTGACGGACGGGACGGTCTACCTCGGCATGGTGAACGGCTTTCGCGGCCGGGAGGAGGGCGCCCGCTACTTCGAGGACGTCGTCGAGGAGCTCGAGTACAAGGCGACGAAAGGCATCGGCACCCCGTTCGAGGAGAAGTACCGCCTCGTGTTCGCCGGGGTGCCCTGCTACCCGATCTTTCGGCGCTTCGGGGAGATGTTCAGCGAGTGGGGCGGGACCTTCGTCGGCTCGACCTACCTGTGGTTCGCCTCGGGCGGGTCGAACATGGGCTTCGAGTACGACCTCGACCGTCCGCTCGAGAGCCTGGCGGAGGGCACGCTCGTCACGGTGCGCGACGCGATGGACTCGATGTTCTACTCGAACACCGTCCTTGCCGACATGATCGAGCCCTTCAGGATCGACGGCGTCGTTTACCACCCGATCAAGTCATGCCGCACGGTCTCGACCGGGCTTGCGGATAGCCGGCGGGCGATCATGGAGCAGACGGAGGCGGCCACCCTCTTCATCGAGTCTGACCACATGGACAAGCGGGCCGTATCCGAGGCCCAGCTGAAGAACCGCATTGACGCGTTCTTCGAGGGCCTCGCGTCGAGGCGCCAGCGCAGGGCCCTCGGGCCGGACCAGCAGGGAACGGAGGGCTGAGACCGATGGCATACGCGGCTGGAGTGGACGTCGGCTCGACGCAGACCAAGGCCGTCATCATCGACGACGACTTGGACATCGTCGGGCGGTCGCTCGTCGACACGGGCGCGAGCGTCACCCTCGCGGCGCAGAACGCCTACCAGGCGGCCGTGCGCGACGCCGACATCCACGAGGAGGAGGAGGGCGTCGGCTTCATCGTTGGGACGGGCTACGGGCGCTACAAGGTCACCTTCGGCGACGCGCAGACGACTGAGATCTCCTGTCACGGGCGCGGCGCCGTCCACATGTTCCCGAGCACGCGCACGGTGGTCGACATGGGCGGGCAGGACACCAAGGCGATCCGTGTCAGCCCCACCGGGGAGATCCTCGACTTCGTGATGAATGACAAATGCGCGGCCGGCACGGGGCGCTTCCTCGGCGCGGCGGCGACGGCGCTCGACATCCCCCTCGGCGAGCTCGGCCCGATCGCGCTGCAGTCCGAGCGGCCGGTGAAGATCTCGACCACGTGCACGGTGTTCGCCGACTCGGAGATCCTCGCGTGGCTCGGCAAGGGCAAGAAGGTCGAGGACATCCTTATGGGGGTGCACCGCTCGGTCGTCTCGCGCTCCCTCAGCCTGATGCGGCGCGTGGGGATCGAGCAGGAGGTGACCTTCACCGGCGGCGTGGCCAACAACCTCGGCATGGTCGAGGTGCTCAACGAGGCGCTGGGCTTCGGGGTGAACGTCAGCTCCGAGTCGCACTACATGGGCGCTCTCGGCGCCGCCCTCTTCGCGATGGACCGCGTCATCGCCGGGCGCAGCCCGGCCGGCTTCTCGGAGGCGACGTCATGAGCATCACCGCGGGTATCGACGTCGGATCGACCTACACCAAGGTGGTCGTGAGCAGGGACGGCGAGATCGTAGGCCAGTCGCTCGTCCGCTCCGGCTACAAGCCGGGCGAGGCGGCGGAGGCGGCGTACGAGCTCGCCTGCGCCGGCGCGGGCGTCGAGCGTGGGCGGGTCGACTACGTTGTCGCCACCGGCTACGGGCGGTTCCAGGTCCCCTTCAGCCAGGTCACGGCGACCGAGCTCACGGCCGCCGCCTGGGGGTGCCGCGCGCTCTACCCCGGGACGCAGACGATCCTCGACGTCGGGGGCCAGTCGGTGAAGGCCTCGCGCATCGACGAGGCGGGACGGGTGAAGTCCTTCCGCCTGAACGAGAAGTGCGCGGCGGGGACCGGGGCCTTTCTCGAGAAGACGGCCCGCTACATGGGCTACGAGACCGAGGAGATCGGCCCGCTCGCCGCAACGTCGAACGAGGCGGTCGCCATATCGGGCGTGTGCACTGTCTTCGCCGAGGCCGAGGTGATCAACCACCTCTCCCAGGGGATCCCTCCAGCAGACATCATGCACGGCGCCATCATCTCGCTCGTGGGCAAGTCCGTGCAGCTGATGAAGCGCGTGAAGATGGAGCCCGAGTACACCCTCATCGGCGGGATCATGCGCTACCCGAC
The DNA here is from genome assembly GCA_021811865.1 of Actinomycetes bacterium. Next base: position 45,396 of record JAKAQB010000003.1, read on the forward strand.
GATGGTGAAGGCCGTGAGGTCCCAGCTGAAGGTGGACGTGAACGTCCCCGAGGGCGACCTCGTGCAGCTCGTCGCGGCCCTCGGCGCAGCCACCCTCGCCGCCCACCAGGCCCGCAAGATCGCCGAGGGACGGGCCGCTGGCGGCACAAGGCCGTCGGTGCCGCTCGCGGCGAGCGCCTCCTGAAGCGGTGGGTGTCGTGGGCGTCGAGCACGCCGCCCCGCCCGCCGGCGCGGCGGCGGAGGAGCTCGAGGCGGCGGGTTGGGTGCGGCGGTTCGAGGCCGACACGGCAAGGCTCGAGGAGGTCGTGGAGCTGTACACCTCGCTCGGCTGCGAGGTCACGATCAGGGCTCTCGAGCCGCAGAGCTTTGCGCCGGAGTGCGCGGGCTGCGCGCTCACGGCGTGCGCCCGCTACGTAGAGGTGTACACGCGCCTGCAGGCACGCGGCGGCGCCTGAGGTCCCGAGCGTCGCGTCGGCGACGGGGCATGACGACGAGAGGACGGACGATGCCGAGCGACCTCTTGCAGCTGATCGACCAGCTGGAGCGCGAGCACGCCGAGGTGCGGGCCGCGCTCGGCGCGCTCGGCGTCCTCGCCGAGGCAGAAGATGCAGCCGGCATCGCGGCGGCGCTGCCAGGCTTGGCCGCCGTCCTCGCCGCCGGGCTCGACGCTCACAGCGGCGCCGAGGACGAGACGCTCTTTCCTGCCGTTGCCTACGAGATCGGCGAGGGCGTGACCGAGGCGTTCGCCGCCGAGCACGTGGAGATCCTCGCGCTGCGCGACGAGCTCTACCGGGGCGGCGACGGCGCCCCGGCAACTTGCCGGGGCCTGCGCGCTCTGCTCGAATCTCACATGGACAGGGAGGAACTGGTCCTGTTTCCGAGCGTCCGGGAGCTGCTCGGCGAGAGGTCCTAGTGGTAGCAAGCGCCTAGTGGTGGTGGTAGCAAGGAGGAGCTGCGGTGCCCGAAGCGTTCAATGCGAGCGTGTACCTGGTCGACCGCCACGTCGAGGCGGGCGCCGGGGCCCGCGTGGCCATCCGCTGCCAGGAGGGCGGGCTCGCCTACGAGGACCTGCTCGCACGTGTCTGCGACGCCGCGTCGGGGCTGGCCGCGCTCGGCGTACGGCCCGAGGAGCGGGTGATGCTCGTCATGGGCGACGGGCCCGAGCTCGTCGCCGCCTTCCTCGGGGCGATGCGCCTCGGCGCGGTGCCGGTCCCGGTGAACACGATGCTCACCGCCGCGGACCTCACGAAGCTCGCGGAGAACAGCCGGGCGCGCGTCGCGGTCACGAGCGACCCGTTCGCGGCGAAGGCGGCCGAGATGGCCGACGCGGCCCCCGAGATCGTGCACCTCGTCGTGGCGGGAGAGTCGCTGCCGGTTCTCGACGCCGCCGAGGTGCACGCCTGGACCGACGTGCTGGCCGGTGACGGCGGCTTCAGGCCGCCCTACCCGACCTGGGACGAGTCGCCCGGCTTCTGGCTCTACACCTCGGGGACGACGGGCCGCCAGCGGGGCGCCATCCACCGTCACATCGACTTGAAGGTGACGGTCGAGACCTACGCCGACACCGTCCTGTGCCTCGACCCCGACGAGCGCTGCTTTTCGATCGCCAAGCTCTTCTTCGCTTACGGGCTCGGCAACGGGCTGACCTTCCCGCTGGCCGCTGGCGCGACCGCGGTGCTCGACTCGAGCCTTGCGACGCCGGCCTCGGTCCTCGAGACGCTCCGCCTCCACGAGCCGACGCTCTTCTTCGGCGTCCCCACCTTCTACGGCGCGCTGCTCGCCTCCGACCTTCCTGACGACGCGTTCAAGAGCGTGCGCTACGGGGTGTCGGCCGGCGAGCCGCTGCCGGCGCCTCTATTCCACCGGTTCAAGGACCGCTTCGGCGTCGAGATCCTCGATGGGATCGGCTCCACCGAGGCGCTGCACATCTTCATCTCGAACAAGCCCGGGCTGATCCGGCCCGGCACCACGGGCACGCCCGTCGACGGCTACGACCTGCGTCTTCTCGACGACGGCGGCAACGTCCTCGAGGGGGCGGCCGCCGGCCACCTCGAGCTGCGCGGCGACTCTATCGCCATCGGCTACTGGTGCGACGCGGCGAGCACGCGTTGGTCCTTCCGGGGCGACTGGCTGCACACGGGTGACGTCTATGCACGCTCCGAGGACGGCTACTACACCTACCTGTCACGCTCGGACGACATGATCAAGGCTGGTGGCATCTGGGTGTCGCCGACAGAGGTGGAGTCGGTGCTGCTCGAGTACCCTGGCGTCCTCGAGGCGGCGGTCGTCGGCCTCCCCGACGAGGAGGGTCTCGAGAAGCCCGCGGCGTTCGTCGTCCCGCTGCCGGGCGAGGAGATCGAACCCGACGAGGTCACCGAGTTCTGCAAGGGTCGCCTCGCACCCTTCAAGCGGCCGCGCAGTGTCGTGGTGACCGGCGAGCTGCCGAAGACGGCGACGGGGAAGATCCAGCGCTTCAAGCTGCGCGCACTCGCCCTGCCTGAGGAGGCACCGCCGCCACCCGCGCTCTGAATCCCCCGCGCGCAGCCCTCAGGAACCCTTCGGCCTCCCCCCGCGCCGCTCGGCGTGACCGGCCCTGTGCGTCCCCCCCTCCTCGAACCACGCGCACGCCTGCGCCGAGAGCTCGCGGTGCAGCTGCTGGAACAGCGCGTGAGCGCGGCGGCCGGGCCAGTCGTGCGGCAGGAGCGAGGTGGGCAGCCCCGGGTCGGTGAAGGGGAACTTCCTCCACTCGTGGACGATGCGCGTGTTCACAGTGAACGCGAGCGAGGCGTCCGTCTCCGCCGCAGCGGCGAACTCTGTGATGAAGGCTCGGTAGTGCCGCTCGAGCTCCACGAGGTCCCACGCGTCCCGCACGACGGTGCGCGCGTCGCTCAGGCCGCCGAGCTCGGTGACGAAGCTGACGAGGCGGCTCGGGCGCTCGAGCCCGTCGAAGATCGACTCGACGACGGCATGGCGCCCGCTGTCGGGCGAGAGCCATACCCCCTGGCCGAGCGACCCGAAACTCGCCCACGCGAGCCGGGTCCGCAGGACATTGCGGTCGGCGCGCCGCTCCTCGGGGATCGAGATCACGAGCACCAGCCACTTGCCGTCCCAGTCCCCGCGCGTTGGGTCGAAGGCGTAGATGCGTGCCGAGCCCTCGGCGAGCAGCATCGTGCCCCGCTCGGTGAGACGCCAGCGCGCCTCTCGGCCGACGCGCTCGCTCGTCAGCCAGCCCGCCTTCGCTGCTCGGGAGAGGGCCTGGCGGGCGGCCTTGTCCTCGATGCCGAAAAGCGCGAGGGATTCGAGGAGCGTCGAGGTCCACACCGTGCCGCCGCGGGGCAGGACGTACTCGCCGAGCACGGTGAGCAGGAGGGAGCGGGCGCTCTGGCTCCCCTGGAGGGACCGCCGCTCGGGCTTGAGTGGCACGGACCACGGTGCTGGCGGGCCGTGGTCGCCCGGCTCGTCGCAGCCGCGGGCTGCCGGCAGCGGGGCGAGCGCTGCTGCGGGGAACAGGGGCGTGCTAAAGCACGACCTCTTCATCTGGTCATCCGGCCGCCCAGCGGGCAGAGACAGGTCCACTACGTCAACACCATACTATGCTAGCACAACGAGCGTCTGAACTCTGTAGGATGATGTTCCCCGCGCAGCAGGCGCCGCGCTGACCGGTTGGAAGACCGCCGGAGGGGGGCTGGGAGACGGGAGCAGGGGAGATAATGGACACCTTGGAGCACGTGGTGACCCGTGAGTCCCCGGCGGCGGGCGCGTCCCTGCTCGACGCGCCAGCCGAGGCCGAGATCACCTTTGCCACCCATCCGGGCCGCTACCGGCACTGGCGGCTCTCGTTCGACGAGTCGGTGGCCACTCTCGCCCTCGACGTCGACGAGGGCAAGGGGCTGCGGCAGGGCTACGAGCTCAAGATGAACACCTATGACCTCGGCGTCGACATCGAGCTGCACGACGCGGTCCAGCGCCTGCGCTTCGAGCATCCCGAGGTCAAGGTGGTCGTGCTCACGAGCGCCAAGGAAAAGATCTTCTGTGCCGGCGCCAACATCCAGATGCTCGCCCAGTCCGCACACGCGTTCAAGGTGAACTTCTGCAAGTTCACGAACGAGACGCGCAACGGCATCGAGGACGCGAGCCTGCACTCCGGCCAGCGCTACCTCTGCGCGCTGAACGGGCCCGCGGCGGGCGGCGGCTACGAGCTCGCGCTCGCGAGTGACCACGTCCTGCTCGTCGACGACAACGCCGCGGCGGTGTCGCTGCCCGAGGTCGCGCTCCTCGGCGTACTGCCTGGTACGGGCGGGCTCACGCGTCTTGTCGACAAGCGCAAGGTCCGCCGCGACCTCGCCGACGTGGTGTCGACGCGCGCCGAAGGTACCCGGGGCGCGCGCGCTCTCGAGTGGGGCCTCGTAGACGAGCTCGCGCCGCGGAGCGCCTTCGCAGCGGCGGTCGTCCACCGCGCCGCCGAGCTCGCGCGCACCTCGACGCGCGCCGGCGGCGGTCCCGGTGTGGCGCTCCCGGTCCTTGAAGCCGGCAGGAGCGACGGGCTGATCACGCACCGGCACGTGCGCGCCCACCTCGATCACGCGGCGAGGACCGTCACGATCACCGTCGCCGGGCCGGACGGCCCCGTCGCCAGCGACGCCGCGGGCGCGAACGCCGAGGGCGCCGACTTCTGGCCGCTCAGGATGGCGCTCGAGCTCGACGACGTGCTCCTCTGGCTGCGTTTCAACGCGCCCACGTGCGGGACGTGGCTGCTGCGCACCTCCGGTGACCCCGCTCGTGTCGCCGCGTTTGACGAGCTCCTCGCAGCGCACGCCGACGACTGGTTCGTCAACGAGGTCATAGGGCTCCTGCGCCGCGTGCTCCGCCGGCTCGAGACGAGCGGGAGGAGCCTGTTCGCCCTGGTCGAGCCGGGCAGCTGCTTCGCGGGGACGCTGCTCGAGTTGGCCCTCGCTGCTGACCGCAGCTACATGCTGGACGGCGTCCCCGACGCGCCTACCGGCGTCGAGCCCACGCGCGTCCTGCTCACGGAGATGAACTTCGGCCGTCTCGAGATGGATAACGGCCTCACTCGCCTCGAGACGCGCTTCCTCGGCGACCCAGCCCACGTCGAGGAGCTGAAGGCGGAGCGGTCGACTCCGCTCGACGCCAAGGCCGCGGCGGCAGTCGGTCTCGTCACCTTCGTGTACGACGAGATCGACTGGGAGGACGAGGTCCGCGTCGCCGTCGAGGAGCGGGCGAGCTTCTCGCCCGACGCGCTCACTGGGATGGAGGCGAGTCTTCGCTTCGCAGGGCCGGAGACCTGCGCGACGAAGATCTTCGGCCGGCTCAGCGCATGGCAGAACTGGGTCTTCCAGCGGCCGAACGCGAGCGGGCCGGAGGGTGCCCTCCAGCGCTACGGAACGGGCAGCGCGCCCGTCTTCGACCCCGTGCGCACCTAGCCGGGTGTCGCCGCAGGACGAGAGGAGAGGACGCGTGATCATCCAGGAACACGAGACAGGGAGGGCGCGGTGACGGAGGTCGACTACGCCGACTTGATACCGAACAATGTCGGCCTGGGCGAGGACAAGCGCCTCGAGCGAGCGCTCGCGTCCTGGAGGCCGCGCTTCCTCGAGTGGTGGCGTGCCGCCGGCCCGCAGCACTTCGCGGCGTCGGAGGCCTACCTGCGCACGGCCGTGTCGGTCGGGCAGGACGGCTGGGCCAACTTCGACTACGTGCGGATGCCCGAGTACCGCTGGGGCATCTTCCTCGCCGAGCCCGAGGCTGACCGGCGCGTCGCCTTCGGCGAGAGCAGGGGCAAGCCCGTCTGGCAGGAGGTGCCGGGCGAGCACCGCTTCGACCTGCGGCGGCTCATCGTCGTCCAGGGCGACACCGAGCCGGCCTCGGTCGAGCAGCAGCGCCAACTCGGTCGCACCGGCCCGAGCCTGTATGACCTGCGGAACCTCTTCCAAGTGAACGTCGAGGAGGGGCGGCACCTCTGGGCGATGGTCTACCTCCTGCACCGTTACTTCGGCAACGACGGGCGCGAGGAGGCCGAGGCGCTGCTCGAGCGCCACTCGGGAGACGTAGACCGCCCTCGCCTGCTCGAGGCGTTCAACAAGCAGACGCCCGACTGGCTGTCGTTCTACTTCTTCACCTACTTCACCGACCGGGACGGGAAGTTCCAGCTGCACGCGCTCGCCGAGAGCGCGTTCGACCCGCTCGCGCGGACCACCCAGTTCATGCTGAAGGAGGAGGCGCACCACATGTTCGTCGGCGCGACCGGGATCGGCCGCGTCGTGCGCCGCAGCGCGGAGCTCATGCGCGCCCACGACACCGACGAGGTGTTCGAGCAGGGCGGCATCGACCTCGCGACGATCCAGCGCTACTTGAACGCGCACTACAGCGTCACGCTCGACCTGTTCGGCAGCGAGGGGTCGTCCAACGCTGCCTCGTACTACGCCACGGGCATGAAGGGGCGGTTTCACGAGAGCGCCCGCGAGGACGACCATCGCCTGCTCGACGCGACCTACCCAGTCGAGTCGATCGAGGACGGCCGCATCGAGGCGCGCGAGGTCCCCGCGCTGCGGGCGCTCAACGTCGCGCTGCAGGACGACTTCATCGCGGACTGCCAAAAGGGCGTCGAGCGCTGGAACCGCATCCTCGCCACGGCGGGCGTCGACGACCGTCTCACCCTGCCCCACCGGGGCTTCAACCGCGGCGTTGGGGCCTTCGCCGGCAAGCACGTCACCCCCGACGGGCGCGTCGTCGCGGTGGCGGAATGGCAGCGGCGGGCGAAGGAGTGGCTCCCGACTGAGGACGACCGAGAGCGTGTCGCCGCGCTGATGCAGCCCTGCACGGCGCCCGGCGAGTACGCCGGGTGGATCGCTCCGCCCGAGACCGGGATCGGTGGGCAGGAGCGCAATTTCAAGTATGTGCTCGTTTGACAGTGGTGGGTATGGCCGAGGAGCTCGGGCGCCTTGACGACCGGCTCACTGCCGCGTCGGGGAGGTTTTACCTCCCGGCGCTCGACGCGCTGGTGCGGTTGCCGCTCGAGCAGGCCCGGCGCGACCGGCGCGCTGGCCGCTCCGTCGGCCTCTTCGTCACTGGGTACCCCGGCTCGCCCCTCGCCGGGTTCGACCTCGCGCTGGAGCGTCGCAAGGGTCTCCTCGCCGAGCACGGGGTCGTCCACGTCCCCGGCGCGAACGAGGAGCTCGCGGCCACCGCGCTCATCGGCACCCAGATGCTCGAGAACCACCCGCACGAGCGCTTTGAGGGGGTGGTCGCCTTCTGGTATGGCAAGGGGCCCGGGGTCGACCGCAGCGGCGACGCGCTGAAGCACGGGAACTTCGCGGGGACGAGCACGTCGGGCGCGGTGGTCCTGCTATCCGGCGAGGACCACGAGGCGAAGAGCTCCACGATGCCCTTCCAGGAGGAGTATGCCTTCCAGGCCGCCGGCATCCCCGTCTTGTACCCGGGAAGCGTCCAGGAGGTCCTCTCGTTCGGCCTGCACGCGGTCGCGCTCTCGCGCTTTTCGGGTTGTTGGGTCGCGCTGAAGCTCGTCTCGGCCATCTGCGACAGCGGCCAGGTGGTCGACCTCTCGCTCGAACCGCACCCCTCCCTCCCGGCCTTCGAGGTCGGCGGGCGCCAGTTCGAGAAGCGTAGCGACTTCAGTTTCTTCCCTGGCCGCAACATCGAGATCGAGCGCCACCTCTACGAGGAGCGGCACGCCGCTGTCCTCGCCTACGCGCGCGAGAACGGGATCGACCGCGTCGACGTGCGCTCGGAGCGCGACCGGGTCTGCGTGGTCGCCGCCGGCAAGAGCTACGCCGACGTCCGCCAGGCGCTCGATGGTTGCGGGCTCGACGACGACGCTCTGCGTCGGGCGGGCATCCGCCTCGCCCACCCCGGGCTCGTCTACCCCCTCGACCTCGAGACGGTGCGCGACCTCGCCGACGGCGTCGAGCGCATCGTCGTGGTGGAGGAGAAACGGGGGTTTCTCGAGGACCAGCTCCGCGCGGCGTTGAGCGTCCTTGGCCGCCCGGTCGAGGTTCTCGGCAAGCGCGACGCCGCGGGTCGGCCGCTGTTCCCCGTCCACGGAGGCATGGACGCCGACGTAGTGGCTGAGCGCCTCTGCCCGCTCGTCGTCGACCTGCTCGGTGAGCCGGAGCGCAGCTTCGTAGAGCGCCGCCTCGCGGCACTCGACGGCGCCCGCCGGCACGAGGGCACGCCGCTCGCCCTCCGCACGCCCAACTACTGCTCGGGTTGCCCGCACAGCACCTCGACGCGCCTCGCCCCGGGGCAGGTCGCATGGGGGAGCCCGGGTTGCCACAGCTTCGCCTCGGTGATCGAGCAGCCGGAGCGCCACATCGAAGCGATGACGCAGTTCGGCGGCGAGGGGGTTCCCTGGATCGGTCTCTCGCCGTTCACCGAGCGCCGGCACATCGTCCAGAACGTGGGCGACGGCTCGCTCTTCCACTCGAGCTACCTCAACATCCGGTTCTGCGTCGCGGCGGGCGTCGACATCACTTTCAAGGTCCTCTTCAACGGCTTTGTCGCCAACACCGGCGCGCAGGAGGCCGTCGGCCACAAGAGCGTCGCCGACCTGGCGCGCCTGCTCGTCCTCGAGGGCGTGACGCGCGTCGCTCTCGTGACGAAGAACCCTCGTGCCTACCGCCGGGCGCGTCTTCCCAAGGCGGTGACGCTGCATCCCGTGGCCGACGTCGAGCGGGTGGGCGCTGAGTTGGCGAGGGTGCGCGGCGTGACGGTCCTCGTCTACGACGAGACGTGCGCGAACGAGCGGCGACGCCGCCAGAAGCGCGGTCTGCTCCCCCCGCCGGAGAGGTTCGTGATCGTGAACGAGCGCGTCTGCGAAGGGTGCGGGGACTGCGGGCGCGTCGCCAACTGCATGTCGCTCGAGGAGGTGCAGACCGGCCTCGGCCCGAAGACCCGGATCCACGCGTCGACGTGCAACCAGGACTTCTCGTGCCTTGCCGGCAACTGCCCCGCGTTCGCGACCGTGAGGACGGCGAAGGGTACCGGCTACTCCCTGCCCGACGCGCGCGAGATCGATGACCTCGACCTGCCCGAGCCGGCCGGCAAGGTGCAGCCCGAGAGCCCCTACCACGTCGTGCTCCCCGGCGTCGGCGGCACCGGCGTCATCACGGCCAATGCCGTTCTCGCCACGGCATGCGCACGTGACGGCTGGCAGGTGTCGAGCTACGACCAGACCGGCGCCGCTCAGAAGTGGGGCCCCGTGCTCTCGACCCTCGTGCTCACGCCAGCGGGCAAGCCGCTCATCGAGAGGATGGTCGGTGCCGGCCGCGCCGACCTGTACCTCGCGGCCGACTCGGTGAGCGGCGTGGCGCCAGCCAACCTCGGGCGTTGTGACCCCCGTCGCACCGCCGCTGTGGTGAACACGACGATCTTCCCGACGGGTGAGATGGTCCGCGACGTGAACGTGCGCCCGTCCCAAGACGCCCTCTGCGCGGCGATCGCCCGGCGTGTCGACGAGAGCCGGCTCGTGCGCGTCGCCGCCCGCCACCTCGCCGAGGCGTTTTTCGGGAACTTCCAGATGGCCAACGTCGTCGCGATCGGCGCCGCCTACCAGGCCGGGTTCCTCCCGGTGCGGGCCGAGAGCGTCGAGGCTGCCGTGCGCCTCAACGGCGTCGCCGTCGAGGAGAACCTCCGGGCCTTCCGGCTCGGGCGTTACTGGGTCCACGACCCGGCGGCCGTCACGGCCGCGCTGGAAGAGCGCCGGCCGCCGGACCCCTTCCGCTCGGACGCGCCCGACGCGCAGAGCATCGCGCCGCCCGGCCGGCGCGCCCGGCGCGAGAGCGCCGCCCTTGGTGAGCGCGCCCGCCCCCTCGACGACGCGACTCGCGCGGTCCTCGAGCCGCGCGCCGTCGACCTCCTCGGCTACCAGGGACCGCGCTGGGCGCGGGCGTACGTCGACTTCGTGGTCGAGGTCGCCGGGCGCGAACGCGCCCTCGGCCTCCAAGCCAGCGAAGTGGCGGCGGCAGCCGCGGTCTCGCTGCACAAGCTCATGTCCTACAAGGACGAGTACGAGGTCGCCCGCCTCTACCGCAACCCAGCCTGGCGGCGCCAGATCACGACGACATTCACCGCGCCAGTGTCGGTCGCCGTCCACCTGCACCCGCCCGTGCTGCGCCGGCTCGGACTGCGCCGCAAGATCGCCTTCGGTCCCTCATTCATGCCCGTCCTGGCGTGTCTCGCACGGCTACGCTTCCTCAGGGGCACGCCGCTCGACCCGTTCGGGAGGACCCTGCACAGGCGCGAGGAGCGCGCCCTCATCTCCTGGTACCGCGAGCTCGTCCGCGACGCCTTGCGGGCGTTGGCCGAGGCTGACACGCCGGGGGCGGGCGGCGACGGCGCGCCCGCAGCGGCGCAGCGCGCCGCTGTCCTCGAGATCGCCCGGCTTCCCCAGCAGATCCGCGGCTACGACGAGCTCAAGCACGCCCGCGCCGAGGCGGCGAGGCGCCGGGGCGCCGAGTTGCTCGACGGGCTCGCCGTGAGGCGCGAGCCGGTCGTGAGGCGCGAGCCGGTCGTGAGGCGCGAGCCCGCCGTGAGGCGCGAGCCGGTCGTGAGGCGCGGGGCCGGGCGCCGCCCCGACGCGCCGTCTCATCGACGCGAGGAGGGCTGAGCATGGCGGCGGTGCGCTCGTGACGACGGACCCATCACTCGGTGCCGGGGCCGCGGTGGAGCTCGGGCGCGCCGGACCCGTGGGAGTGGTCGGCGGAGGGACGATGGGCGTGGGGATCGCGCACGTGCTGCTCGCCGCGGGTGTCCTAGTGCGCCTGGTGGAGGTCGATGTGGCGCGCGCGGAGGCGGCACGCAGCGCCGTCGCCGCCAGCCTGCGCCGCGCGGGGGAGCGCGGCCACCTCGTCGATCCCGAGGGGGCGCTCGCAGGCCTCGAGGTCGGCGAGCAGCCGGAGCTCGTAGCGAGCTGCGACCCGGTGATCGAGGCCGCCCCCGAGGACCTCGCCTTGAAACGGGATCTCTTGCGGCGCTTGGAGGAGGTCGTCGCGCCGACGGCGCTTCTCGCTACGAACACGAGCTCGCTCTCGATCCGCCTCCTTGCCGAGCCCCTCGCTCACCGGGAGCGCTTCCTCGGCATGCACTTCTTCAGCCCGGTGCCGGCGTCCCAGCTGGTGGAGATCGTCCGCGCACCGTCCAGCGCGGACGCCGCCGTGGCACAGGCGCGCTCGTGGGCGGAGCTGCTTGGCAAGGAGAGCATCGTCGTCAACGACAGTCCGGGCTTCGCGACGAGCCGCCTCGGGGTGATCGCCGGGCTCGAGGCGATCCGGATGCTCGAGGAGAAGGTGGCGACGGCGGTCGACATCGACCGGGCGATGGTCCTCGGCTACCGCCACCCCGTCGGCCCGTTGCGGCTCACCGACCTCGTCGGGCTCGACGTCCGCCTGCACATCGCCCGCTACCTGAGCGAGGCGCTCGGCGAGCGCTTCCGCCCGCCGGAGCTCCTCGTCGCCATGGTGGCCGCGGGGGAGCTGGGCAAGAAGACCGGGAAGGGCTTCTACGACTGGTGAGCGCGCCGGACGCCCCGCGCGGCGCGCCGACCCTCCTGGCCCACGGGCCTGGACGCGGCCAGGGTACTGACGGGGGACCTGCCGGCGTCGCCGGCGTGAGGAGGAGGTGCCGACGTGCACACGATGGCTGAACCGCTCGAGAGGGGATGGCGCACCGCACCGGATTCGGTGTCGGTCGTCTGCGGCGAGGACCGCATCACCTACGCCGAGACCTGGTCCCGTTGCCGCAGGCTCGCCGGGCGCCTGCGGGCGCTCGGCCTCGCGAAGGGCGACCGCGTCGTCGTCGTCGGCGCCAACTGCCACCGCTACGTCGAGGTCTACCAGGCGGTCCCGGGTGCGGGCTTCGTGATCGTGCCGCTCAACACGCGCTCGAGCGAGGACGAGCTGCGCTTCGCGAGCGAGGACTCCGGGGCGCGCGTGCTGATCACCGACATGCCGCCGCGGCCGTTCGAGGAGGTGTTCGAGCACGTGGTGCGGATGCCGGAGGCCTACGAGGAAGCCCTCGCCCGGGCGGACGAGGTCGAGCTCGGCGCCGCCGCCGGAGTGGACGAGACTGACCTAGCCGGGATCTTCTACACGAGCGGCACCACGGGCAAGGCGAAGGGCGTGATGCTCACTCACCGGAACCTCGTCGCCAACGCGTGGACCGCCCTTGCCTGGGCGCGCCTCGGCAGCGAGGACCGCTGGCTGCTCATGGCGCCGATGTTCCATGCCGCTGGCACGTGCGCGGTCCTGGCGAGCAGCTGGGTCGCGGCGACCCAGGTTGTGTTGCCGACCTTCGATCCCGAGCGTGCCCTCGACCTCATCGAGGCCGAGCAGGTGACGAGCACCCTCGCCGTGCCGACGATGCTCATCGGGATGATCGAGGCGCAACTCGGCCAGCCGCGCGACGTATCCCGCCTCAGGCTGCTGAGCCACGGGGCCGCGCCCATCGGCACCGAGGTGGTCCGGCGCGCGCACAAGGTCTTTCCCGACGCCGAGCTCGTGCACCTGTACGGCACGACCGAGACGGCGCCGATCGCGTCGGCGCTCCTGCACGAGGAGGACCTGGTCTTCGGCGCACGCGCCCGATCGTGCGGGCAGCCCGCCGTTGGCGTGCAGTTGAAGGTGATCGGGGAGGACGGCGCGACTCTCCGGCCGGGCGAGGTGGGCGAGGTCGCCATCCGCGGCGCCAACGTGATGGCCGGCTACTGGCAGCGATCCGAGGAGACGGCCTCCGCGCTGCGCGACGGCTGGTACCGCACGGGCGACCTCGGCTATCTCGACGACCACGCCTACCTCTTTCTCGTCGATCGCCTGAAGGACATGATCGTGACCGGTGGCGAGAACGTCTACAGCGTCGAGGTGGAGGAGGTCCTCTACCTCCACGACATGGTGCTCGAGGCCTGCGTGTTCGGCGTCCCCCACCCGCGCTGGGGCGAGGCGGTGCACGCGGTGGTGGTCGCCCGCGGGCCGGTGACCGCGGAGGAGCTGACGGAGCACTGCCGCGCGCATCTCGCGAGCTTCAAGATCCCCAAGCAGGTCATCGTGCAGGACGAGTCGCTGCCGCGTTCCGCGTCGGGGAAGATCCTGAAACGCGAGCTGCGTGAGCCGTACTGGCAGGGCCGGGTCACCCGCATCGGGGGGGACTGAGCGGAGAGTGCGCTCAGCGGGAACTGTCGAGATCCTCCCCACCGTCACTGTCGCCGGCCCGCGCACGTGCCGTCGACGGTCTCCGCGGCCGGCGGCCCGAGAACGCTCTCGGAGCCGGTCGCCGCCACGGCCTGGCGACGGGCACGGCGCGCGGGCACGGCCGACTCGAGGCGCTTTGTGACGCGTGAGGCGAAGCCGACGATGCCGTCCGGCATCAGCCTGAGGAGCAGGAGCAGGATCACGGCGTAGACGCCTTCGGTGAGAACGGTCGGGAGCTGGGCCGGGAGCGACGGCGCAGAGCCGAGCGAGGTGAGCATCTGGGCAACGACCGTGATCACCGCGGCACCGACAAAGGCGCCCGAGACCGTCCCGAGACCGCCGACGACGACCATGATCAAGAACTGGATCGAGAGCATGACCGGGAAGGCATCGGGGGAGAGGTAGCCGATGAAGAAGGCGTAGATCCCACCAGCGAGGCCGGCGTAGGCCGCTGACAGCGCGAAGTCTCGGAGCTTGTAGCTGACGACGTTCACCCCGGCGGCGGAGGCGGCGGAGGGGGACGTCGCCATCGCACGCAGCCCTCGCCCCGGACGTGACCTCGTGATGTTCCGGCTGAGAAGCAGCACCACGGCGGTGACAATCCAGACGAAGTAGGCGTAGGAGCGGTAGCTCGAGAGCGCAATCGGGCCGAGCGAGAGTGCCGGGATATTGGTGAGCCCGATGGGGCCGCCGGAGAAGCTTGGCGTCTGGCTGATCACCGAGAGAAAGATGAGCTGCAGGGCGAGCGTGCCGAAGGCGAGGGCGTGCCCCTCGAGCCGGAGCAGCAGCGCGCCGACGATGCCGGCGATGGCGGCGGTCATCGCCGCCGCCGCGACGAGGGCTAGAAGCGGCGGCCACCCGTGCATCGCCAGGATCGCGGCGGCGTAGGCCCCGAAGCCGTAGAAGGCGGCCTGGCCGAGCGAGACCTGCCCCGCGAAGCCCATGAGCAGCGACAGCCCGGCGACGACCACGGTCGCGAGGCCGATCGTGACGTAGGTGATGAGGTCGGGCGGGTTCAGGACCTCGGGGAGGACGAGCGTCACAGCGGCGATCACGACGACGCCGAGCGTCGCCGGCAGGTTCGTGCCCCGCAGGCTGTGCAGGAACCTCATACCAGCTTCTCCACCCGCTGGCGCCGATGGGCCTGCCACAAGAGGATCAGGATCATCAAGACGAGTGCGACTGCCGTCTCGTTTGCCTCGGACCAGTAGCCGGCGACGAGCTCCTCGGCGACCCCGAAGATGAGCCCGCCCGCGAGCGCGAGGCCCGGGCTTCTGAGCCAACCCACGATGGCGGCGGCGAAGCCGAGGATGGCGAGGTTCACGTCCCCGTCGTAGGTGATGGGGAAGAGCGGCATGATCAGCACGCCGCCGATGCCGCCGAGCGCGCCGCCGATGGCGAAGGAGAGCAGGCCCATCCTCTTCACGTTGATGCCTGAGAGACGAGCCGCGTACGGGTTCGAGGCGCACGCCGTCATGGCCTTGCCGACGTAGGTGCGGTCGAGGACAAGCCACAGGATGATGAGCGAGACGAGGCTGACGCCGATCAGGAGCAGGTATTGCGGCTGGACGAAGATACCGGCGACGCGGATGTCGTGACCGCTCAAGCCGTTGTAGGTGAGAGGCGTCGTCCCCCAGATCAGCATCGCGGCGGCCTCGCTGAAGAGCGCGAGCCCGATCGTAGTGACCAGCGAGGCGGTCGGCGACATCTTGCCGAGGATCGTCACCGCGCCGAACACGAGACCGATGGCCGCGCTCGCGAGCACCGCAAGCACCTCGGCCGCGCCCTGGGGCACGCCGGCGCCGAGGAGCGAGTAGGCGATGAAGCCCCCGAGCACGGCGAAAGAGCCCTGGGCGAAGTTCACGACCTTGGTCACCCGGAAGATGATCACGAACCCCGTCGCGAGCAGGGCGAAGAGGAAGCCCCGGGAGACGCCGGTGATGAGGTACTGCACGAGAACGCTCATGTCGTGACGTGCCCTCCCAGGTACGCGCTCTGCACAGCCGGCTCGTCCCACAGGCGCGCAGACGGCCCGTGGGCGGCGATACTTCCGGTTTCGAGCACGTACGCACGCGGGCAGAGCCCGAACGCGAGGCGGGCGTTCTGCTCAACGAGGAGCACGGACAGGCCGGTCCGTGCGTTGAGCTGCACGAGGTAGCGCCCGATCTCCTGCACGACGATGGGCGCGAGACCCTGAGACAGCTCGTCGATCGCCAGCAGGTCCGGCTTCGCCATGAGCGCGCGTCCGATCGCAACCATCTGCTGCTCGCCTCCTGAGAGGTAACCGGCCTTGCGCCGCGAGAGGTCGCGCAGCTTCGGGAACAGGTCGTAGACCTGCGAGGGATCGTGCGAGTCTGCCTTCCACGCGCCGAGCCGCAGGTTGTCGTCGACGCAGAGGTCCGGGAAGAGCTCGCGCCCCTCGGGGACGTGCGCTAGACGACCCGCGCAGCGGATCGTCCCGGTGCTCGGCGCGAGGATGCCAGAGAGGGTGTTGAGCAGCGTCGTCTTTCCCGCGCCGTTGGCGCCGATGAGCGCGACCATCTCCCCGCGGCCGACCTCGAGGCTGACGCCGTCGAGGGCGACGGCAGCGCCGTAGCGCACGACGAGGCCGTCGACGGCGAGCATCGGCGTCGAGGCGTCCGTGCCCGCGCCGTCGAGGCGTGGGCTACCGGCCGGCGACGGCGCCATCGTCGGTGGCCGATCCGAGGTAGGCGGCGATGACGGCATCGTTCGCCCGCACGTCCGCCGGTGATCCTTCGGCGATGACGCGGCCCATGTCGAGGACGGTGACACGGTCGGCGATACGGCTCACGAAGGCGATGTCGTGCTCGACGAGAAGCATCGTGAGCCCCTCCTCTCGTAGGTGCGCGAGGAGGTCGCTCAGCTCGCGGCGCTCCTCGCCGCGCAGGCCTGCGGCCGGCTCATCGAGCAGGAGCAGCTTCGGGTTGCCGCAGAGCGCGCGGGCGATTTGGAGGGCGCGCTGGCGTCCGAGCGGGAGGGACTCGACCGGCGTCTCTGCCCACTCCTGGAGCCTGGTCTGGGCGAGAGCGGCGCGGGCGCGCTCGCGGATCCTCGGCTCCTCCTGGAAGTGGCGCGGCAGGCGCAGTGCCGCCTCGAGGAACTCGTGGTGGGTCCAGGAGTGCGCGCCCACCATCACGTTCTCGATCGTCGTCATGCCCCGGAAGAGGTGGACGGTCTGGAAGGTGATCGCGATCCCGAGGCGGGCGCGCGCCGCGGGGCGGAGCCCTTCGATCCGCCGCCCCTCAAAGCTGATGGTGCCCTGCTCGGGGCGGAGGTGGCCGGTGACGAGGCCGAAGAGGGTCGACTTGCCCGCGCCGTTCGGCCCGATCAGGCCTCGCAGCTCGCTCGCGGCGACCGAGAGCGACACGTCGTCGACGGCCCGGACTCCGCCGAAGCTCCTCACCAGGCGCTCGAGCCGGAGCATCGGTGGCAACAATAGCTGTATCAGTCAAAGTCAAGTCACGGGATCGACGAACAGAGCGCGATGAGCCGCAGTGGCGCTGTCGGGGCTGGGCGGGCCCCGGCGGCGGACTGGACGGCGAGGAGCAAGGATGGCCGCACCTTGGACCGTCCCTTTCCCACCGCGAAGGACCCTTCAGCCACCACGGTGGCGTACCTCGCTAGGGTCGGGACCGATGGTCAGCACCTCGACTCTTCACAAGCGTCACAACCTCGGACGGCGTTCGCATCGCGGCGCACGATCTCGGCGGTGCGGGGCTCGTCCAAGCACGTTCTCCTCCCTCTACTGGTTCGAGCCGATTGTCGTCCCGACCGACGGTCCGCCGTCCCCCGCCCCGGACCACAGCCTGGCCCGGGGGCCGCGCGCTCGGCGCGCGGCCTTCCCCTCCCTCGAGGCCACCTACGACAACTACGCGTCGAAGCCCTCACTCGATGCTCTCTCTCCGGCGCCGCGCGCCCACGTCGAGCTCGGCTCCGACGCGCTCGAGCTGCTCGCCCCGCGGTTGAACCGCGCCCGGGTGGAGGTGGTGGCCGGGATCGGGCACTTCGGACCGCTCGAGGACACCGTCGCCGCCTCGGTCGGGCAAGCGCTCGGCGTCGAGCGCGCATCGGAGCCGCACGCGGCGCCGTGACTCACGTCGACGTCGAAGGCCACTGTCTCGAGGTGCGCCGGCTCGCGCCGACGCGCGCCGGGCTGCCCACGCTCGTCTTCCTCCACGAGGGGCTCGGCTGCGCCGAGTTGTGGCGCGGCTTCCCGCAGGACCTCGCCGCGGCGACCGGTTGCGGGGCGGTCGTGTACTCGCGCTACGGCTACGGGAGATCCGACCCGTTCACCGAGCCGAGGACCATGCGGTACATGCATGAGGAGGCGGCACGGTCGCTTCCCGTGCTCCTCGACCGGCTCGACGTCGCTGAGCCGCTCATCGTCGGGCACAGCGACGGCGCGTCCATCGCTCTCCTCTACGCCTCGGCGCCCACGCGACCGGTCGCGGGCCTCGCCCTCCTCGCGCCGCACGTCTTCGTCGAAGACCTCTCGATCGCGGCGATCGAGGCCGCCCGGCGCGCCTACCTCGAGGGGGACCTGCGTGAGCGCCTCGCCAGGTACCACGAGGACCCGGACGCGACCTTCTTCGGCTGGAACGACGTGTGGCTGTCGCCAGAGTTCAGGACCTGGAACATCGAGGAGGCGCTCGGGAGCGTCACCTGCCCGGTCCTCGTCGTGCAGGGGACCGCCGACCCTTACGGGACCCTCGCCCAGGTGAGGGCCGTCGCGGCAGGCGTCAGGGGCGACTTCGGCGAGGTGACGATCGACGGGTGCGGGCACGCCCCCCACCTCGGGGCGCCGGAGGAGACGCTCTTGGCCGTCGCCCGGTTCGTCGTGCGAGCGGCTGCACGACAGGAGGATTCCTCGACGCCGTGCACCTGACGCCCGTGAGTGGCGAGAAGGGCGGATGCCCCGACATGTTGATCGTGACGTGCCCGAGCTCGGGGTCCATGATGTGGAACGAGCAATGGTTGACTAGCGTGGCGACAATGGAAGTGGAGTCGACCTCGGGCGACCACGACATCGTCCGCATCTATGACGAGCTGACCGATGGCCATACGCAGTACCTCCGTGTCAGCGAGCTCGTCTACGCCGCGGCGGAGCGCTTCCCCGGTCTCGTGGCGACGCGCGCCGCGATCGACGCCGAGCGCACGCTGCTCCAGAAGGACAAGGCCGGCCTCGAGATCGCCCAGGGGGACTTCGTCGCGCGCGTGCTCACCGAGCGCACGACGGGTCTCCACCTTCTGCACGCTATGTCGCTCCCGACTGCCGCCGCGCTCGCGCGCCGCGAGGAGTTCGAGAAGTCCGGCAGCGTCGACCTCGGCCCGGTGCGCGTCGACCGGGACGGCGCGCTCGGGCGCGTCACGATCCAGAACCTGGAGGTGCTGAACGCCGAGGACGACGCCTCCGTCGCCGCGCTCGAGACGGCGGTCGACCTCGTCCTGCTCGACGACCGCATCGATGTGGGCGTGCTGCGGGGTGGGATGGCGACGCACCCGAAGTACGCGGGCCGGCGTATCCTCGGCAGCGGGATCAACCTGACGAGCCTGTACCACGGCCAGATCTCGCTCGTCGAATTCATGATCGAGCGCGAGCTGGGCGCCCTCACCAAGATGTATCGGGGTCACCGCGTCGTCTCCGAGGAGGACGGGATACTCGAGCCCGGGGAGAAGCCCTGGATCGCCGCTCTCGAGACCTTCGCGATCGGCGGCGCTTGCCAGTGGCTGCTCGTGATGGATCACGTGGTCGCCGGGAAGGGGTCCTATTTCAACCTGCCGGCGAACAAAGAGGGCATCATCCCCGGCTGCGGAGCGCTCCGCTTGCCGCGCTTCGTCGGCGGGCGGCTCGCGCGCCAGGCCATCCTCTTCGACCGCACGTTCCCTGTGGACGAGCCGGAGGGCCGCCTTGTGGTCGACGAGGTGGTCGACGCCGAAGCGGTCGGCCCGGTGATCGAGCGGGCTGCGGAGATGCTGACGAAGGTCGGGATGACGGCGCTGCGCGCCAACCGCAGGATGCTGCGCCTCATCGACGAGCCGCTCGACCGGTTCCGGCTCTACATGGGCATGTACGCACGCGAGCAGGCCCGTTGCCTCTACAGCCCGGGTCTCATCGCCAACCTGGAGCGGAACTGGGACGCTGCGCACCGGCGGCGCCCGACGGCGGGTGCGAGGGAGTCGCCCACGGCGTGACGCCGGCGGCGAACGGCCGCGCCAGGTGCATTCGGGGTGGGGCGGGTTGCAGTGCCACCGCCCTAGCCCAAGCCCTGGCCCCGAGCTCGCCCGGCGTACCGTCGGCGAGTGCTCCGGCCCCGGTGACCCCGTCTGTAACCACCAAGCTCGGCGCACAACCCTCGTGCTGGGCGAGGTGCTCACGGGCTGTCCGCGTACCGCTGAGGGGCGGCCAGCGTCCCTGATCGCTGCCCGGCCGGCGAGGCCGCGCTGCCGGCGAGGCCGGGGACCTGCTCCGTGGGTCTTCTCAGGACTTCGGCAGTGTACGTAGACCGAGGCACTTGACATGAGAACGGAGGTCCCCTACAGTAACTAACCCAGGTGCCGGTTTGCATTCAGCATTCAGCATTCGGTCGCACGCTGCGCTTGCGTGCCTGAGCGAAAGTGGGGGACCGAGCCGTGGCGAACGGCGGTCGCGCCGACGAAGGCGCTGGAAGGGAGCAACTGGGGGAGCGGCACCTCTCTGTGGTGGACGCGATCGCCCAATCCGCGGGGTTCATGGGGCCGGTCTTCTCCTCGGCGCTCCTGATCCCCCTCGTGGTCGGTGCGGGCGCCGCCGGCAAGGGAGCCGGGATCGCCACGCCGATCGCGATCATCATCGCCGCCATCGGAGTCGGGGGGCTCGGCTGGATCATCGCCGCGTACTCCCGCAAGATCCACGCGGCAGGTGCGCTGTACGACTACGTCACCGACGGGTTTGGCAAGCGGGTGGGGTTCGTCGCAGGGTGGCTCTACTATGGCTGCACGCTCCTGCTCTCGGCTGGGATCGTGCTGCTCGTCGGCGGTATCACCTCTGGCTTTCTCAGCTCCGCGTACGGCGTGAACATCCCGTACTGGGTGATCGACCTCGTCTATGCGGTGCTCCTCTTCTGCCTGCTCTATTTCGGCGTGAAGATCTCGACGAAGGCACAGCTCGTGCTCGTGTCACTCTCCGCGCTCCTCGTCCTCGGCTTCTTCCTGTCCGTCATCGCGCAGGGCGGCCACGGGGGCAACACGGCGCGGCCGTTCGAGCCGAGCTCTGCCGCGGACGGCTGGTCGGGCATCTTCTTCGGGATCGTCTACGCGATCCTCCTGTTCGTCGGGTTCGAGTCAGCGGCCAACCTCGGCGAGGAGACGGCGAACCCCAAGCGCTCCATCCCGATCGCGATCCTCGGGTCGGTGGGAGTCGTCACGGTGTTCTACGTCCTGGCCGCCTACGCGCAGGACATCGGCTTTGGTCTCGACATGACGCAGTGGGTGAAGAGCCCGGCGCCACTGTTCACGCTTGGCGCGCCGGGGGACTTCGGCACCTCGGTCCTGCTCGACTTCCTGAACATCGTGGTGATCTGCGACATCATGGCGGTCGGCGTCGGCGCGGCGGTTTCCTCCACGCGTGGCCTGTTCGCCATGGCGCGTGATCGGAGGATCCCCGGGCTCTTCGCGAAGGTCTCCAGGCGGTGGGGGACGCCCGTGAACGCGATCGTGTTCCAGGTCCTCCTCGGCGTCGCCTTCGTCCTCCTCGTGCGGCTGGACAACGGTGTGTTCCCCTTGAACGGCGCTCCCCAGTTCTTCCCCTTCTTCGCGTGGGTCGTGGGGCTCGGCGGACTCGGCCTCGTCGTCGTGTACGCAGCGATCTCGCTGGGGGCGATCCGCGGGCTGTGGCACCACGCGAGCCACGCCGCCCTCGTGGTTGCCGTCGCCCTCGGGCTCGGGGTCGCCGCTGGTGGGATCTTCGGGAGCATCTACAAGGTGCCGTCTCCCGACGACCAGTGGATCTGGTACGTCATCGGCTGGGTCACCGTCGGCGCAGGGCTGACCGCGCTGAACATGGCACGAGAGAACCACAGCGCCGTGGCCGGAGCGTCGAGGGTCCTTCCCGACCTGAGCCTTGCGCAGGCGGATGCCGAGAGTGCCAGTTGAGCGGGGCGGTGCAGAGCCGGCCGGGGGGATCCAGAATCGAGCCGAGGCTGGTCGAGAGGCGGGACAGCCGGCTCATCAACGAGGTGTACAAGAGGCTGCGCGCCGCGATCGTCAGCGGGGAGATCAGGCCGGACACCCGGCTCCTGCAGCAGCGGCTTGCCGCGAGCCTCGGTGTGAGCCGGACCCCGTTGCGCGAGGCGTTGCTCCGGCTCGAGCGGGACGGCTTCATCTACACGCTTCCGAACCGCGGGATGTTCGTCCGCGGGCTCACGATCGAGGACGTCGGGGAGCTCTACCAGCTGCGCGAAGTGCTCGAGCCGGTCGCCGCGCGGCTCGCCTGCGAGGTCGTGGACGAGGCCGGCATGGTGCGAGTGCGGGCGATCCAGCGCGCGCTCGAGGACCGCTACCCGGCGAGGGTGAGCGACGCCTTCCAGCGCAACGTCGACCTCCACACGACGCTGATCCGCTCGTGCCCGAACCGCCGCATGGCTCAGCACCTGCAGGACATATGGGACCAGAACTCGGCGTTCCTCATCTTCAGCTACTACGCCCGCAGTGTCGGCGCGACGTCGGATATGGTGCGTGAGCACCGGGAGATCGTCGACGCCTACGTCGAGCGCGACGGCGCGCGGGTCGAGGAGCTGTTGCGCCTCCACATCCGGTGCGCAGCAGACGCACTCGCCGAGCGCATGGCGGACCGACCCCAAGAGGAAAGAGAAGTATGACATGTGCGGCCAGTGCGGTCTGATCCTCGAGCACGCAGGGCCTGTGGGTCACCTGCTGCGCGTTACCGAGGGCGCGATGCTCCATCGCGGCCCCGACTCGACGGGGTTCGCCCTCTATGGTGAGGAGCCCCACGAGGACCGAGTCATCATCCGGGCGCATGCCCTTGGCGGCGTCGACGCGGACGAGGCGCTCTCTTCGGTGGTCCAGGGTATGAAGCGGGTGGACGCGCGCCTCACGGACGAGGCGCAGGCCACGGCTGGAGGTCGTGACGGAGGGACCTTCTTCCGGCTCACGGCGGACTTCGCGGGGAGCCCCGCGGTCCTTCTCGAGGCGATCGAGGCGACCGAGGGGGTGCGGGTCCACTCAATGGGCCGGCGGCTCGAGATCGTCAAGGACGTCGGCAGCGCCGACGAGGTCGCCTTGCGTCACGGCATCGACGAGTTCGTCGGCACGCACGGCATGGCGCACTCACGCCTCGCGACGGAGTCGACGGTCGACGTGGAGCTCTCCCACCCCTTCTGGGCGCGGCCCTTCCTCGACGTCGCAATCACCCACAACGGTCAGCTGACGAACTACTACAAGATGAGGCGGCTCATGTCCGAGCGGAACCTCCAGTTCCTGACGGACAACGACTCGGAACTGATCGCGGTGTACATCGCGGAGCAGCTCGCAAAGGGCTCATCCCTGCACGAGGCCCTCCTGCGCTCTATCACCGCGCTGGACGGGGTGTTCACCTACCTTCTCGCGACCGAGTCGGCGATCGGCTGCGCCACCGATCGGCTCGCGATCAAACCCCTCCTCGTGAGCCGGATCGACGGGACGACCGCACTCGCGACCGAGGAGCAGGCGCTCAGGAGGGTGTTCGACGCTGAGCTCGTTACTGAGTACGTGAGAGAGGCGACCGCCGTCGTGTGGGACGTCCCCGCGGTGAGCGACCAGGCAATGGAGGTGGGCGCAAGGTGAGCATCGACCAGACCGCGGCGGGCAGGTGGGTCGGGCTGTCCGACGAGGCCGTGCACATCGACGCCGACGGGCTCGACGTCTACGAGCTCAACCGCACGCTGCGTGAGCTCGCGCAGGAGAGCAAGCAGGTCGCGGTGGACAACCCCCGCGCGCGGCACAACCTCGGCATCGGACTCGAGGGGATGGGCGCTGAGATCCACTTTCTGGGCAGCGTCGGCTACTACTGCGGCGGCTTCAACGCCGGCGCCTCCATCGTCGTGCACGGTAACGCCGGCTGGGGTGTCGGCGAGGCGATGTCCGAGGGCAGGATCGTCGTACGCGGATCGACCGCCTGGTCGGCGGGGGCGGGCATGCGGGGCGGGATGATCGTGATCCACGGCGACGGCGGGCCGCGCACGGGGATCGCGATGAAGGGCGGAGACATCTTCGTGATGGGCTCCGTCGGGTTCCTGTCGGGGTTCATGGCCCACCGCGGCAAGATCGTCGTGCTGAACGGCGCAGGCGAGGGTCTCGGTGCGTCGATGTACGAAGGCAGGATCTTCATCTCGGGCGCTGTCGGCTCGCTCGGCGCCGACGCGATCGAGCGACCGGTCGAGGCAGAGGACACCGAGGAGCTCGTGCGTGACCTCGCGGTGGCAGGGCTGTCCTGGCCCGATGGCCCCTTCCGCAAGATCGAGGCGGAGGGACGACTGTGGTACTTCGACAAGCACGATGGCCGGATCTGGAGGAGCATATGAGCAGCGAAGGTCGTGAACCCGACACCGATCGCGCGCGGGTGGCCGACGCCACCAGCATGCGGGAAAGCCCGATCTGGGACCGCTGTACGATCGAGGAGATCCAGTCGAAGGCCCAGCTCGGCCGCTACCGCATCACCGGTTTCTCGCTGCACCGCCGGATCCCGAGGCTCGACGACCTCGTGTTCCTTCCGGCAGCGATGACGCGGCTGCCGCTCGAGGGCTACCGCGAGAGCTGCGAGACCAAGACGGTGCTCGGCGCGCGCCACGGGTGCGCGAAGCCGCTCGAGCTCTCGGTGCCCGTCTACATCACGTCAATGTCCTTTGGGGCGCTCTCGTGGAACGCCAAGGCCGCGCTGGGTCGTGCCGCCTCGGCGATCGGCACGTGCACGTGCACGGGCGAGGGAGGCATGCTCAGCGAGGAGCGGAAGGAGTCCTCTCTCCTCGTGTACCAGATGACCCCGTCGCGCTACATGCTCGACCTCGAGCACCTGCGCCAGGCCGACGCCATCGAGGTCGCGATGGGCCAGGGCGCGAAGCCGGGCACCGGGGGCCTGCTTCCCGGCGCCAAGGTGGCCGACCGCGTAGCCGAGATGCGGACGCTGCCCAAGAACATCGACCAGCGCTCGGCCGTGCGCCATCCCGACTTTCTCGGGGCGGACGACATGGAGGTCAAGCTGGAGGAGTTGCGTATCGCGACCGACAACCAGGTCCCGATCTTCGTCAAGATGCCGGCGACCAGGGTGCGTGAGGACGTGAAGATCGCGGCGAAGATCGGTGCCGACGTCATCGTCGTCGACGGCATGGAGGGCGCGACGGGCGCATCTCCCGAGCTGCTCCTCGACCACACCGGAGTCCCGACGATCGCTGCGGTCGCCGCGGCCCGAGAGGCGCTCGAGGAGCTCGGCCTCTACGGCGAGGTGGACCTGGTCGTGTCAGGGGGCATCGGCAGCGGCGCAGACGCGGCCAAGGCGCTCGCGCTCGGCGCCGACGCCGTCGCGATCGGCACGGCGGCGCTGATTGCGCTGAATTGCAACGCGCCGGTCCACGTGGACGACTACGCGCAGCTCGGCACCGCTCCGGGGTACTGCCACCACTGCCACACCGGGCGCTGCCCCGTCGGCATCGCGACCCAGGAGCCCGAGCTGGTCGAGCGGCTCGACGTCGAGGAGGCCGCGGAGCGCGTCGAGAACTTCATCAACGCGATGGTGATGGAGATGACGCTGCTCGCCAAGGCGTGCGGCAAGGGTGATGTCCACGGGCTCGAGCCAGAGGATCTGCGGGCGCTCACGCTCGAGGCGGCGGCGATGGCGCGGGTTCCGCTCGCGGGGACCAACTGGGTTCCCGGGTAGGGCGGCCGGTTCTCGGCCGATGCGGGCGGCACGGCACGATTCGGTGGACGCGCCAGCACCGTTCGGCAGGTCGGCAACCAGGAGCGAGAGGGGACGAAGTGGACATCGGCGAGGTGGAAGCGCATTGCAAGGAATACGAGATCCGCACGATCGAGTGCGTATTTCCTGACGCGCAGGGCCTGCCGCGCGGAAAGCGAATCCCTGCCCGGCACTTCCTCGACACCGCCTACCACGGCTTCGAGCTGGCCAACGCCGCGCTGGTCTGGGGTCGTCGATGTGACGTGATTCAAAGCGTCGCCTACACGAACTTCGACACCGGCTACCCGGACATGGTCGCGGTGCCCGACCTCGACTCGTTCCGCCGGGTTCCCTGGCGCCCGGGTGCCGCGTCGGTGATCTGTGACTGCACCGAGCCGGACGGCCGTGAGGTCGCTGTGAGCACGCGCCACATCCTGAAGGACGTTGTCGCGCGCGCCCGGGCGCTCGGCTACGAACCGAAGGTCGGCGCGGAGCTCGAGTTCTACCTGCTCGACTCGAGCGGCCGGCCGCTCTACGAGGAGATCGACTGCTACAGCCTTACGCGGGGCGCCGTGCTCGAGCCCTTCATGCAGCGCCTGCGCGACGACCTCGCCGCGATGGGCGTCGCGATCGAAGCCTGCAACACCGAATTCGGGCCCGCCCAGGTCGAGATGAACATGCACTACGCGGATGCGCTCGAGGCCGCGGACAACACGTTGCGCTTCAAGATGGCCGTGAAGGAGATTGCCCAGGAGATGGGCTGGCGGGCGACGTTCATGGCGAAGCCGCTCCCCGAGCAATCTGGCTCGGGGTTCCACCTCCACCAGTCGCTCGCCGGGCTCGACGGGGGCGGCAACGCCTTCGGCCCCTCGACGCCTGGCGACCTGGAAGGAGGGCTGATGGGCCGGTACCTGGCAGGCCTTCTCGAGCGCATGCCGGCCATCACGGCGCTGGGGTCTCCGACGGTGAACGCGTACAAGCGGATCGCGGATCACAGCTTCGCGCCGACGCAGGCCTGCTGGGGGGTGGACAACCGCACCGTCGGGGTGCGCGCGATCGCGGGCCACGACGCGGCGAACCGGCTGGAGTGGCGTGGGGGAGCAGCGGACGCGAACCCGTACCTCGTCGCCGCGGCCTGCGTCGCGGCAGGGCTCGACGGAGTGGAGCGCGGGCTCGAGCCTCCTTGCCGGGTGACCGGCGACGCGTACGCGCGTACGGATCTCCCGCTGCTCCCGGTGAGCTTCGAGAGCGCTCTCGGCGTGCTCGAGCAGGATGCTTTCGTCGGGGAGCTTCTCGGAGAGTTCCGCGACGTCTTCGTCGCCCTCGGTCGTCATGAGCTTTCCCTGTGGCACGCGGCGGTCACCGACTGGGAACGTGAACGCTACATCGATGGGTGAGGCGTCGATGGGTGAGGCGTCGATGGGTGAGGCGTCGATGGGTGAGGGAAGGCGTTGCGCCTTCCGGAGGGTGCCGTGAAGCCTCCCGAGGGGCGCCAGCCGTTCTGGCGCCTCGCACGTCGCCCTGACGTCGTGGTGATCGGCGCGGGGATAGTGGGCCTCGCGTCTGCCTATGAGCTCGCGCAGCGAAAGCTGCACGTCTGCGTGCTCGATGCCGCCGAACCGGGTGCCGGGCAGTCGAGCCGCAACTGGGGCTTCATCCGCCAGCAGGGCCGCGCAATCGAAGAGCTGCCGATCATGATCGAGGCCTGCCGGATGTGGCGGGAGCTTCCTGGGCGTCTCGGGGCCGACCTCGAATGGGTGCAGGGTGGGAACCTCCGGCTGACCGACCAGCCGGAGCGTGCGGAGGACTACCACCGCTGGATCGAGGTCGCCCGGAGCTGCGGGCTCGACAGCCGCGTCGTCACGGACGAAGAGGTCGCGGAGATCGTGCCGGGCTTCCGTGCGCGCTTCGCGCTCGCGATCTTCACGCCGAGCGACGGGCAGGTGAACCCGGCCAGGGCGGTCGCTGCCTACTCGGGCGCGCTTGTCCCTGAGCAGGTCGACGTCTTCTCTGGATGCCCTGCCCGCTCGATCGTCACCTCCGGCGGCGCCGTCGCGGGTGTGCAGACCGACGACTGGTTCGTTCCAGCGTCGAACGTCGTGCTCGCGGCCGGTGTCGGGTCGGGCGCGCTCCTGCGGGAGCTCGGCCTCCATATGCCGGTGCAGCTGGTCGGCCAGACGGTCGCATTGACCGAGAAGGTGCCGTGGCTCACCGACGCATGCGTGTGGACCGGGCGGGTCGGTTTCCGCCAGACCGCGAGCGGCCAGGTGCTGCTATCGGCCGGAGGCCGGGGTGAGGTGGTGGCGGACCCCAGCGCGCTCCGATCGCTCCTAGCGCCGCGCCAGCTCCGCCAGGTTATCCCCATGTACTGGAAGAACCGCGAGTACCTCCAGGTGCGGCCACGCGAGGTCCTGGCGACGATCGCCAGGCGCGAGAACAACTACCACCTCGGCGGGCACGTGCGCTACGAGGACGTGGAAGAGGCGCTCGCGGCAATGGCCGAGTGCATCCCCGGCCGAGAGCGGAGGGCGGTAACGGCCTGGGCAGGCACGATCGACGGGACTCCGGACGCGCTCCCGGTCATCGACACGGTCGGCCCCGGCGCCGGGGTGGTCGTCGCGACCGGCATGAGCGGGCACGGCTTCGGCATCGCCCCGGCGGTCGGCCGGATCGTCGCCGACCTCGTGGTCACCGGGAAGAGCCACCACGAGCTGCACCCGTTCCGCCTCGCGCGTTTCGCCGAGGGCACCGCGAAGCCCCCTCACCACCTGCTGTAGAGGAGGGGGCGGGGGGCCGGGTTGCGCGCCGCCCGGCGGCTCTCAGGCGAGGCTGGTCCAGACGCTCTTGGTTTCGGTGTAGGCGAGGATGGCCTCCCAGCCCATCTCGCGCCCGACGCCCGAGGCTTTCATCCCGCCCCACGGAGCGGCAGCGTCGAGGAACGGCGGCAGGTTGATCCACACCGTGCCGGCCTTGATCGCATGCGCGAGCCGGTTGGCCGTGCCGATGTCGCGCGACCAGATGACCGCAGCCAGGCCGTAGTCCGTGTCGTTGGCGCGCTGCGCGAGCTCGTCGGCGTCGTCGTAGGGGATGACGCTGAGGACAGGGCCGAAGATCTCCTCGCGGGCGATCGTCATCGAGTCGTCCACGTCGGCGAAGACGGTCGGCTGGTAGAAGTAGCCGCCAGCGAGCTCTCCACCTGCGCGCGCCCCGCCGGTCACGAGGCGTGCGCCCTCTGCCGCGCCGGTCCGCACGTAGCGGTCTACGCGCTCGACCTGCTCTTTGGAGATGAGTGGTCCGAGCTGGGTCGTGGGCTCCAGGCCATGGCCGAGCTGCATCTGCGACGCCACACCGCTGATTTTCTCCGCGAACTCCTCGGCGCGCTTGTGGTCGACGTAGAAGCGCGTGTAGGCGGCACAGACCTGTCCGCAGTTCAAGAGGCCGCCCATGAGGTTGCCCTCGAGGATCGCGTCGATATCGGCATCGGGGGTCACGATGCTCGGTGCCTTCCCCCCGAGCTCGAGCGAGACGCGTGCGAGCCGGCGGCCGGCCTCTGCAGCGATCTCCCGGCCGACCTCGGTCGAGCCGGTGAAGGAGATCTTCGCGACGTCAGGGTGGCGCACGAGGACCTGGCCGACGGCCGGGCCACCGGTCACGACGTTCACCACGCCATCTGGCACGCCCGCCTCGCAGCAGAGCTCGGCGAGGCGGAGCGTGGACAAGGGCGTCTGCTCGGCGGGCTTGATGACGACGGTGTTCCCCGTGACGAGCGCCGGCGCGAGCTTCCATGCCGCGATCATGAAGGGGAAGTTCCACGGCGTGATCAGCCCGCACACGCCGAGCGGCTCGCGGTGATTGCGGTAGTCGACGCCGGGGATGGAGACCGGCACGGTGAGACCGTGCAGCTTGGTCGCCCAGCCCGCGTAGTAGCGGAAGTGCTCGATCGCGTTCGGCACGGAGATCTGGCTCGCGATGCCGAAGGGCTGGCCCTGGTCGCGCGTCTCGAGCTTCGCCAGCTCCTCTGCGTGCTCCTCGATGAGATCGGCGATCTTCCACAGGAGGCGTGCGCGTGCCGCCGGGAGCATCTGCGCCCAGTCCGGCGAGGAAAACGCGCGCTTGGCCGCTGCGACTGCGGCGTCGACGTCTGCAGGCGTTGCGTCGGGGACGGTGTCAATGACCTCGCCGGTCGCTGGGTCGAACGTTTCGAAGGTCCCGCCGCCTCGAGCGGTGGTCCATTCGCCGTCGATGAGCATCTTCGCGGTCACGGTCCCTCCTCGGGGAGTCACAAGAGAAGACGTACATCTAGTGATGTCCTCAACGTCGATGAGGACGATATCAGGTTGTGAGGGTGCTGGCATCCCGGTGTGGTCCGCCTCGCTCACCATGAGACAGCGACCATGAGCGCGAGCACGCAGTACAAGAGATGGATTGGGATCTCTTGCTCGGTAAAGTGGAACATCGGTGAGAACGAGACGACCGTGGGGTCTTTCATCTGCCGGAAGTTCGCAGCAGATCGCAGGCCAAAGTGCGCCAGCCGGTGCGCCCCCACCTTGGGCAGGCCTGGACGTTCACACGCCGAATAGACCGTGGCGAAGTGGTCGGGGAGCAGAGCGATGGCGGTCGGGGGCGCAGCGGCGGCGCCTTGCGTCTCAGCGGTTCGTGACCGAAGTGGGTAGCGCACGCCCGTCCCGTATCGTGATCGGATGCCTGAGCCGTCCCTTCTCACCGTCCACGCCCATCCCGACGATGAGGCGTCCAAGGGTCCTGCCACGATCGCCAAGTACCACGCCCAGGGCGTTCGCACCACCCTCGTCACCTGCACCGGTGGCGAGGAAGGTGACATCCTCAACCCGGCGATGGACACCGCCGAAGCCAAGGAGCACATCGCCGAGCTCCGCCGGGAGGAGCTTGCCGAAGCGGCGCGGGTGATCGGCTACGACGAGCTCGTCTGGCTCGGCTACCGCGACTCGGGGATGCTTGACAGCCCGGCCAATGCAGATCAGCGCAGCTTCTCCCGCGCTGCCCTCGACGAGGCTGTCGGGCGGCTCGTCGCGGTTATCCGCCGGGTCCGGCCACAGGTCATGGTCACCTATCCCGAGGACCAATCGGGCTACCCGCACCCGGATCACCTGCGCGTCCACGAGATCTCCGTGCACGCCTTCGAGGCGGCCGCCGACCCGGACCGGTACCCCGGCGCCGGTGATCCCTGGGCGCCAGCCCGCCTGTACGCGAACGGCTGGTCCACCCAGCGGATGCGGGCCATCCACGACAAGTTCCTCGAGTTGGGGCTGGAATCTCCCTTCGAGAGAGAGCGCCTCGCCCGCTTGCTCGCCACCCCGGAGGAGCCAGCCGCTGGCGCAGTACCCCCGACGCGCATCGACGTCACCGGCTACACCGAGGTTCGCCGGTTGGGCCTGCTCGCCCACCGGACCCAGGTCGATCCCAACTCGCCGCACTGGTTTGGCCTGCCGCCGGATGTCGCCGACGGGATCTACCCGATCGACGACTACCAGCTCCTCCGCAGCCGCGTGACGCCGGCCGGTGACGGTGGGACGGACTTGTTCGCGGGACTTCGCAGCAGCGACGGCGAGGTGCGATCAGACCGCAGCCGGAGCCCGGTCGCCGGCGCTGGTGTCAGCGCCCGGGACTGACCTGAACGCCTACGCTCGGGCCCGATGATCGCGGAGGCATTGCGGCAAGCAGTCGAGCTCGGCTCGGAGCTGCCCGGCGCGCCGGGGGTCAGTGGCACCGTCGTGCTCGTGCTCCCTGGGCAGCCAGAAGGCGACCGGGTGACCGCGACGGTCTGGGCGGACGGCCGGCCCGTGGATGTCCTCGACAGCCCTCCGGCGGTCGCCGACCTGACACTCACCCTGGCGGCTGAGGAGGCCGACGCCGTCGCGCTGGGCCAACTGACCCCGAGCGTCGCCTACATGCAGGGACGGCTGAAGACAGCCGGCGACAACCGGCTGCTGCTGGCTGTGCTCGCGGCGACGACCACGCCGGCGTTCGCTCGCTGGCGCAGCAGCCTGGACTGTGGCTGACGGATGCACTGACGGGTTCGCCGACGGATGCGCTGGTCCCTTCCCGACCTCCTGGTCGCCACCGCAGGGCAGCTCCTGGCCGGATCGCCAACCACGGTGTTCAGCGGGGTGGGCACCGACTCGCGCCACCTCCCATCCGGCGCCCTCTTCGTGCCTATCCGCGCTACCCGAGACGGGCACGACTTCTTGACCGACGCGGTCTCGGCAGGTGCCGCCGGCTACCTGGTGGAGTCGGGACACCCGAGCACATCCCGGCTCCCGTCGGGGACGGCGGTCGCCGTCGCCGACACCGGGGCAGCGTTGCTCGACCTGGGCCGGGCCGCCCGCCGGCGGCTGCCAGGCCCGGTCGTCGGGATCACCGGCTCGGTGGGCAAGACGTCCACCAAGGACTTCCTGGCAGGTGTCCTGGCGACGACGTGGCGGGTCACGGCGAGTGAGCAGTCGTTCAACAACGAGCTCGGCGTCCCGCTCACCCTGGCCAATGCCGCCGAGGACACGGAAGTGGCAGTTGTCGAAATGGGCGCACGGGGCATCGGGCACATCGCGCTGCTGTGCGACGTCGCCCGCCCGACCGTCGCCGTGGTGACCGCCGTGGCGGCCGTCCACACCCAACTGTTGGGCGGCCTCGAGCAGATCGCGCGAGCGAAGGCCGAGCTCGTCGACGCCGTCCCCCCGGACGGCACCACCGTGCTCAACGCTGACGACCCTCGGGTGAGCGCCATGGCCACGCGGACGAGGGCGCGCGTCCTCAGGTACTCGGTGCTGGGAAGGCAGGACGCCGATGTGGTCGCCGATGACGTCCGTCTCGGCGACGACCTCAGGCCACGATTCCGCCTGCGCTCGCCTTGGGGGGACACCGAGGTGCTGCTCGGCGCACGCGGGGCCCATCAGGTCGGCAACGGCCTTGCTGCTGCCGCCGCCGGACTGGCCTGTGGCACGCCGTTGGAGGCGGTCATCTCAGGGCTGGCCGCATCGGAGGTTTCGCACTGGCGCATGGAGTTGGCCCGGACAGCCAGTGGAGCGCAGGTCATAAACGACGCGTACAACGCCAATCCGGTGTCGGTCGCGGCGGCGTTGCATGCGCTGGCTCGCTTGCCGGCACGCCGGCGCGTCGCCGTGCTCGGTGAGATGGCCGAGCTCGGGTCAGAGACCGCCGACGAGCACCGGGCGGTCGCTGTGCTTGCCACGGAGCTCGGAGTGGAGCTGGTGGCGGTCGGCACCCCGGCGTACGGTGTGACGCCGGTGGAGGGCGTCGAGGCGGCTGTCGGGGCGCTCGGCGTCCTGGGGCCGGGGGACGCGGTCCTCGTGAAAGGCAGCCGCGTCGCCGGGCTGGAGCGCCTGGCGCAGCGTCTGTGCATCCAGCCCGGTGCCGGGGGTGTCCAGTCCGGTACCGGGGCTGCGGGCGCGCCCCGCCAGTGACATCGATCGGGCGCTGGAACCGCTACGAGCCCGACGTCCCCCCGGTGTGGCGACGAGACACGCTGGGGTTGAATGCGCCGCTGTTGGTCACGGCGCCGCTCAACCCGGATATTCCCGGCACCGTCGTCAAGGACTGGGTGGTGGTCGTTGGCGTCGGTTGGCTGCTGGCGGGTGCGGTCCATGGAGAGCTGCATGCGCCCAGAAGCAAGGCGGTCGCCACGACGAGCCCGGCGGCGGCGGCCCGGCGGCCGATCCGGTGGGCGTGCTCGACGAGACGGCTAGGCATTGTTCCTCCGGCGGTGGGATGGGCGGTGGCGGAAGCCTACGACGGCTCGCCCACCCTGATCGCATCGGCTGGCTCGCCGGTCAGGAGGTGGGCTGGCCGAGGCGCAGTCAACGGCTACGAGAGCGCTGGGCGTCGCGCAGGCGCCTCCAGCCGATGAGGGTGACTTCCGCCCGGCGGACGATGGTGCGCAAGGAGTCACCTGACAGGGCGAGATCGAGGTCTTCGACCCGGGCTGGCCAGTCGGGTGCGACCGAGCGGAGGTCGGGGGAGTCCGTCGCCGGCCGGAGGACGACTTCTGTCACCCCAGGTGGGAGGTCGACGAGCAGCTCCTCCAGGGCGAAGCGCGCGCTACGGTTGCGAGGCACGCGCACCACGTTGTCGGGGGTGAGCACGCCCTCATCGGCGGCCAGGCCACGGAAGCGGAACCCGACGGCGCGCTCGGCGCTCGCTGGCGGCAGCCGGAGCGGAAGCCCGAACTCGATCGCCATGTCGAGAGCGATGTCGAAGAACTCCGGTCGCAGCTCGAGCGCGCCGAGGTGCGTGCTCAGGTGGCTGATGTCGAACCCCCAGTAGACAGCCCGCTCCACCTGCGCCCGGCATTCCCGGCGGACCTCCTCGGTGTCTCCGTGGTCCCAGAGGTCCTCGAGGGTGCGTGGGAACCCTCCGTCGCCATCCAGCAGGGAAGGGCAGTGGGTGATCGGTCCCCAGCGGAGGAGGTCGTACTCGGCGTTGAGGGTGAGGTGGACGCCGACGTCCTCACCTCTGTAGCGCGCCGCCGCCTCGCGGGCCCAGGGTCCTGGGATGACGAGACCGGCCGAGGTTGCCAGGCCGCCTCGCAGGGCCTCGTACACGCCCGTGTTGTGGGCGTGGGTGACGCCCAGCTCGTCGCATGTGACGATGAGGAAACGGGTGCCGGCATCCCCGCCGAGCGCGTCGGCCAGCGGCGTCATGGAGCGACCACGAGAGAGGTCATCGGTGCTGGCGCCCGATGGTCTTCCCGGCGGCGAAGCGTGACCCCCGGCATGGGCGGAGCCTACCGGCGGCGGGCAGCGGGGCATCGGGGCGATCGGTGTGACGAGCAACAGGGGATTGCGGGAGTGAGTGTCACACCTCCTGAGGAGAATGAGAGGCATGGCGATCCAGCTCCGCCTCCTCGATCCCGACGAGGTGACGTCCCCACGGGGTGCGGCAACACCCGCAGCGCCGCTTGCCGACGCCGGTCTCGACGTCGTACGCCCCTGGACCCCTGAGCAGCGAACCTGCGAGATCGGTCGGCGCGGTGTCGAGCAGGCGCGGCGGGCGCTGGCCGCTGCCGTCGCACGCTCCTCGGCCGCCTGAGCTCGTCTGCCCGGACACTGCCTGGCCGTTACCCCCGAGCGCGACCCCCTCCGGCGTTAGCATCTGCCGCCGTGTCCTACGGCATCACGATCCCCTTCGACGGCGTCGCGCTGGCTGAGCATCGGAGCTGGTTCGAGGAGATCGCCCGGCTCGGCTACACCGACGTGTGGTCCGCCGAAGTCGACGGCACCGACGCCTTCACCCCCCTCGCGCTCGCCGCCGCCTGGGAGCCGACGTTGCGCCTGGGAACGGCGATCGTCCCGTCGTTCACCCGGGGCCCGGCACTGGTGGCGCAGTCGGCGGCCGCCATGGCGGAAGCGGCGCCTGGGCGGTTCGCCCTCGGCGTGGGGACCTCCTCCAACGTGATCGTCCAACGATGGAACGGTCTGGTGTTCGACAAGCCCTACCAACGCACCCGCGATCTCGTCCGGTTCCTGCACCGGGCCCTCGCCGGCGAGCGGGTCGACGACGAGTACGAGACCTTCACCGTGCGGGGCTTCCGGCTCGGCAGGCCGCCGGCGGTGCCGCCCCCCATCCTCGTCGCGGCCCTGCGTCCCGGCATGCTCCGCCTCGCCGGGCGAGAGGCAGACGGCGCCATCGTCAACTGGCTTGCGGCCGACGACGTTCCGACAGCTGTCGCCGAGATCGGACCGGACCGTGAAGTCGTCGCACGCATCTTCGTATGCCCCTCGGAGGACACCGACACCGTCCGGCACCAGGCCAGGCGACTGATCGCCGCATACCTCAACGTCCCCGTCTACGCCGCCTTCCACGAGTGGCTCGGCCGCGGGACCGCCCTGCGGGGGATGTGGGACGCGTGGGCAACCGGCGACCGCCGAGCGGCGGCGGCGGCCATCCCCGACGACGTCGTCGACTCCCTCGTGCTCCACGGCTCGGCAGCATCCGTGCGTGACCAGATCGGCCGTTATGTCGCCAATGGCGTGACGACGCCGGCGCTCGCGCTCCTGCCACTCGCCGGCGTCGACCAGCGCACCGCCATACGTGAGCTGGCCCCCCATTGACCTCCATCAGCCCGAACTTCCTCCCGATCGCAGGATCGCTGGGGTCGATGTGGCGCTCCATCTGGTGGTTCGCGTTTGGGGACCGTCACACACGCAGGCATGCATGGGACACCACGTCGATCCCCGGCGAGCGCCTGAGGGTGGCGGGGGCGCCCGCTCGGATGGGACGTGTCGGTCCACACCGGAACCAGAGACGGGCTCGGGCACGTTGTTCGGGCAGTTGTCTGCGATTATCGCGGTCAACTGCCCGAACAACGCGATGGCGATGGCCCCATGCCGACCCTGCCGATCCCTCTGGATCTTCCGTCATCCTGGCTCTTCCGTCATCCTGGCTCCTCTGGCCCTTCCGGGAGGGGTTGGCCCGCTGCGATCGGGGAGTACTTCGGGTTGCCGTGGTCCAGTCGGCGTAGCGGCGACCACAGCACCGCTGCCCCAAGCCCGTCCCGTCAGTCGGGAGGGAACAGGCGGAGCTGCTCGCTCCGGACGGCCCGGGACGTGAGTGGTTCCCAGCCTCGCCTGCCCCGAGGGCCGGTGACGCTCACCTCGATCCCTTCCACGGGCAGGCTGCGGGTGGCGCCTCGGTCATCCCGGATGGTGACGCTGCCGTCACGCTCCCGGTGGCTGACGGTCCCCGGGCGCCAGCGGCGGTAGCCCGGCGCGCGCCAACGCACCGCCTCCCCG
Source organism: Actinomycetes bacterium (assembly GCA_021811865.1). The sequence goes on from JAKAQB010000003.1 coordinate 81,341, forward strand.
GCCCGGAGGCCGAGGATCACCAGGCCGGGATGAGCGGTCCCACGATGAGCGGTCCCTCGGCCGGCGGAGGGGTCGTCGACCACCCGGCGAGCATATTCGTGGGCAACGCCTGTCAGTTGGGGACGGTCGTCTGCTTGAGCTCGTTGAGCGCCGGCCAGCCGTTGATGAGGTCGAGCAACCGGGTGATCGTGGCGCGGGCGCGCTCGGTGTCGCCGTCGGCCCGGTCCATCAGCCGCACGAACATGGCGCGGTCACCCACGATGAACGTCGGTACGCCAAAGACCTCGTGCGTCTCTACCGCGGTGGTGTGCTCCTTGCGGTACACCTCGAGCGGCCAGCCGTCGTCGATCTCGGCGAACACCGCAGCCGCGTCCACCCCTGCGCCCTCGACAGCCTTGGCGATAATCGAGCGGTCGCGCAGGTCAGCGGCGTCACGGTGGCGCGCGTCGAACAGGGCCTGATGCACATCGAGGAACTTGTCGGGCATCCGGTCGCGCACGACTATGCCTGCCTCGTTGGCGACCAGCCCCGGGTAGCGGTCCGGCTCGTCGAAGACCGGCGGCTGACCGTCCTCCACATGCGGCTGATCGAGGGAGAAGGCCAGGAATTGCACCTCCCACGGGCCACCCGCCCGGAGGGCGGTGACGAGATGGTCGTGGGCGTTGCGGGCGAAGGGGCACCGGTAGTCCCAGGTGACGGCAAACGACATGTCCATGCGCGACACAACGACGCGCCGGGGTCAGGGATTCCACGCCCTCCGCCAGACGGGTGGGCCGGCGGCAACACACGTGGCGGCTGGTGGTCAGCCGGTCGCCGGCGCCGGCGCCGGCGACTCCAAGGGCACAAGCGACCGGGCGATCTCGCCGAGGGCGGCACCGAGGAGCGCACCGGCCACGACGTCGGAGGCGTGATGGATGCGTACGTGGACGCGGCTCAGGGCCACGATGACGGCGACGGCGTAGTACAGGGGCCACAGTGCGTCCCCGTCGCGGAGCAGGGCGGCTCCGAAGAAGGCGGCGCTGGCGTGGCCGCTCGGGAAGCTGCTGCTGCGCGGCATCCGGAGGTACAGCGGGCGGGGACCCTCGTAGCTGGGGCGGGCACGGTGGAACACCCACTTCACCGGGCCGTTGACGAGCGCCGATTCGACGCCGAGCCCGACGACCGCCCGCAGGAGGGGGCGGCGCCACTCCTGGTCCCGCAGGCGTGCCGCCTGCCCGGCGGCGAGGAGCATCCACAGCACCCCGTGGTCGCCGAGGGCGCTCGCGGCGTACATGACGGCGTCGACCGACCGCTTGCCTCGCAGCCGCCGGGCGATGAGGTCGTCGGCGAAGCGGTCGAAGACGCTGACCGCCCGGGCCGGTCCCGGGGGCAACAGGCGGATGGTGCTCACGCCCGCGCCCCGACCGCCGCCGCAAGCCCCGCCCCGACCGCCCCGACCGCCCCGGCCGCCCCGGCCGCCCCGACCGCCCCGACCGCCCCGACCGCCCCGACCGCCGGCCGGCTCGGCAGCGCCGACAGATCCCCGCCTACCGAGGGGCAGAACGCATGGAACCCGCACCACTCGCAGAGCCGGCCGGGCCGGGGCCGGAAGTCCTCCTGGTCGCAGGCCCGCTCGACGGCTGCCCACACCGCCGCCGTCTGCTGGCGGAGTCCACGCAGTGACTGGTCGTCGGGGATGGTGCTGATGGCGATCGGCTCGCGGAGGTGCAGTAGCTGGATGCGTGCCGGCCTCACGCCGAGCATCCCCTCGCAGAGCAACGCGTAGAAGTGCACGCCGACGAGCCGGGACTGCTCGTAGCCCTCCGAAGGGGCGCGCCCGGTCTTGTAGTCCGTCACCACCAGGCGTCCGTCGAGGTCGAGGTCCAGCCGGTCGATGATCCCCGTCAGCCGGAGCGAGCCGAGCCGGACCTCGAGGCGCAGCTCGGTGCCGATGGCGCGCACCGCCCGGGGGTCCTCGAGCTCGAAGTCGTTGCGGACGAGGGTGGCGGCGTCGGCGAGGAAGCCGGCGCGCTCCTCCTCGCTGAGGGCCATGCCGGCGTACTCCGGATCCTCGAGCACCTCTAGCGCGGCCCGCTCCAGCTTGGCCAGGGCGGCGTCAACCGTCCGCTGCGCGGGGGGCTCCTCCTGGAAGAGCAGCTGCAGCGCCCGGTGCACGACCGTGCCCCTGGCCGCCGCCGGCGAGGGGGGCTCGGGGAGGCGGTCGATGTTGGCCAACCGGAAGGCGAGGGCGCAGTCCTTGAAGGTGTTGACCTTGGTGGGGGACAGCGATGTCGGCAACGGCAGGGTCATCGCATGGAAGGCTAACGAGCGGCACTGACGGTGAGGGGGAGCCTGGTCATCCGCCGACCCGGGCGGCGTCGAGGGCGGCGCCGATCGCAGCGCCGATCCTGGCGGGCGCGACCATCGGCCCGAAGTGGTCCAGGTCCCCGTGGATCTCGAGCCGTGCGTCGGGCAGCCGGGCGGCGACCGGCGGTGCGACGGCGCCGCCCCCGGTCAGCTCCCAGCCCTTCCCGACGGTCACCGGCGGCGCGACGCGGTCGAGCTCGTCCCACACCGGGGATGCAGCGGCGCCGCCGAAAACCGACGCCTCCTCCTCCGGCCGGCATGCCAACCGGACGGACCCGTCCGGCTCGTCGACGAACCCGTGGGCGACGTAGCCCTCCAACACCTCCCGGTCGAAGGCGGCGAACGGCGACTTGCCTGCGTAGTTGGCCAGTGCGTCCTCCCGGGAAGCGAAGCGGAGCCGGCGCTTCCTGGCGAGCTCGCTCAGCCCGGAGCCGTCGGCGGCGGGCTCGTGGCCCTTCGGGACCACGGCCGGCTCGTAGCAGTACAAGGCCCTGAACGTGCCGGGGCGCAGCTGTTCGCAGCGCAGCAGGACGGCCCCCCCGAGGGAGTGGCCGGCGCCGTAGAGGGGCTCGCCGGCGCCGACGGCATCGGCGACGGCGAGCAGGTCGAGGGCGAAGCGGTCCCAGTCGCTGTAGTCGCCGTCGGGGGCGTGTCCCGAGGATCCGTGGCCGCGCTGGTCGACGCCCCAGACGTGGAAGCGGGGCCGCAGCGGCCCGGCGACGGGCAGCCACACCTTGGCGTGGAAGCCGGTGCCGTGGGCGAGCAGGAGCGGCGGCCCGTCGCCGCCGAGGTCCCAGGTGGCCACCTCGATGCCGCCGTCGCCGACGACTCGCGGCCCGGCAGTCCAGTGATCGCGCACCGAAGGACCGTAGCGGTGCACCGGCGCCGAGCGGCAACACTACGGTTTGGCGGGATGTACGAAGCCGCCGCCGCCGAGGCCAACCGCCGCTACTACGAGGCGTTCGAAGCGGCAGACCTGGATGCCATGTCGGCGCTGTGGGAGCGCTCGGACCGGGCCGTGTGCACCCACCCGGGCTGGGCGACCCTACGGGGGTGGAGCCAGGTGGCGGCGTCTTTCTTCGCACTGTTCCAGCAGCCGGTGCACACTCAGTTCCTGCTCACGAGGCAGCACACGGTCGTCGCCGGTGACGTCGCCTGGCTGTCGCTCGACGAGAACCTCCTCGGGGAGCAGGGCGGGGTCACGGTCGCGACGCTCAACATCTTCGTGCGCTCCTCCGGGGCGTGGGCCATGGTGTGCCACCACGCCTCCCCGGTGCACGCCTCGGTCCGCTGAGCGCGCCCCGCCTCACGCCGCCGGGCGGGCGGAGCGGACGAGGTCCATGAGGGCCCGGGCGTTGTCCACGGCGTCCCCCCGGTGGCAGTTGTCGAGGAGCAGGTGCACCTCCGAGCCGGAGCTGGCCAGCTCCTGCACGGCGGGGACCCACCCGGCCAGCTCACCCTCGGCGTAGCGGTACGGCCAGGTCCACGGCTCGCCCTTCACCTGGCGCCGGCCGAGGAAGCGGACCACGGCGACGTCGGCGGTGGCCGCCACCACGGGGCGGGTCCCCTCGGCGCACGCCGGTCCGTCCACGCAGACGAAGCCGAGGCCGCGGCGCTCCAGCCACTCGAGCGTGGCGCCGGGGTTGTCAGCAAGCCAGCGATCCTCGGGCAGCTCCACGGCGAGGCGCACACCGGCCAGCCGGCCGGCGAGGGCGTCGAGCTCTGCCCAGGTCTCCGGTCGCGGGCCCCACCACGACGGGTAGCGCAGCACCACGACGCCGAGGCGGCCGGCGTCGACAAGGGGTTGCAGGGCGCGGCGGAAGCGGGCCCAGCACTCCTCGAGCGCGTCGTCAGGCAGGTGCTGGGCGTACAGCCGGCGGCGGTCGCGCCGCTCCGGCGGGACGGCGGCCTGCAGGTCGGGCCACAGCGAGTCGGGGAGGGTGGGGCAGCCGGTGAGCAGGGACCACGCCCGGATGTCGAGGGCGAAGCCGGGCGGCGTGCGCTCCACCCACTGCTCGCAGAGTTGTGGTGTGGGCGGGAACCGGAAGGTCGTCGCCACCTCGGCGAGGGAGAACTGCTGGGCGTAGTAGGCCAGGCGTTCCCGGGCCGTCATCGTCCTGCGCGGGTAGAACCCGCCGTCGCGCACGAGGCCGCGGTCGGCCCACGAGCAGCAGCCTGCCCGCACCAGGCACGACCCGAGCCGCACCGCTGGCCCGATGGGGGCGTCCACGCCCGCCGATCGTACTGACCCCCCTGCCGGCGCCGGGGACCACCTGCCGGGTGGCGGCAGCTGCCCGCTCAGCGCCTACCTCCCGGAGATCAGGTGGGCCAGGCGGCCGACGGCGGATGTGCGGCTGGTGCGCAGCTCCTGGCGGTCGGCGACGCGCATCATGGCGTTGACCCCGCGCACGGCGGTGAAGCGCAGCGGCTCGGGCGGCCACGGCCGCCCCATGGGGCCGACCCAGGGCAGCCCGGTCAGCTCGGTCTCCTTCTCGAGGAGGAGGTCGGCGAGGGTCCGGCCCGCGAGGTTGGCGGCGGCCACCCCCTGGCCGACGTAGCCGCCCGCCCACGCGAGCCCGGTCGCCCGGTCGACGCCGACGGCCGGGGCCCACTGCCGGGGGGCTCCGAGCACGCCGTACCAGGCGCCTTCGATCCGCACGTCGTGCAGCGGTGGGAACAGCTCGACGAGGCGGGAGCGCAGCTCCCGGGGGGTCGGCTCGGGCGGCGGCCCCTCGGCGTCGGTGCGCGAGCCCCACCGGTAGGGCACACCGCGGCCTCCGATCACGATCCGGTCGTCAGGGCTGCGCTGGATGTACACGTAACGACGACGCCCGTCCCAAAGCGTCTCGGCGTTGGACCAGGCCAGCTGCTTCCACACCTCCGGGTCGAGCACCTCGGTGGCGATCACGCTGCTCGTGATCGGGAGCATGACCCGGCGCTGGCCTCGCAGGGTGGCTGTGTACCCCTCGGTGGCCCGCACGATCAGCGGTGCCCGGACGTCGCCGTAGGGGGTGCGGGCGACGCCCGGCTCGATGCGGGACACCGGCGTGGTCTCGTAGATGGTGGCGCCCGCCCGGGCGGCGGCGGCGGCGAGGCCGGCGGCGAGCGCGGCGGGCTGGACCCGGGCGCAGTGGGGTGTGTAGGACGCCGCGAGCACCCCGGCGACAGCGATCCGCTCGCGGGCCTCGTCCGGCCCGAGCATCCTGCTGTCGTCGGGGCCGAGGCCCCAGATCCGGTCCTCCTCGACCTCCGCCCGCAGCCGGCGGACCTCGAGGTCGGTCTGGGCGACCTTCAGGGACCCGCCCTTGGTGAAGCCGCAGTCGATGGCCTCGGCGGCGACCACCCGCCCGACCTCGTCGACGGCGTCGTGGATGGCACCCGTCATCCGCTCGAGGCCCTCGCGCCCGGCGATCGCCGCCCAGTGCCTGCGGTCGCCGGCGATCATGCCCTCGACCCAGCCGCCGTTGCGCCCCGATGCGCCGAAGCCGGCTACCTCCGCTTCGAGCACCACGACATCGAGGCCTGGTTGGCGTCGCAGCAGCTCGTACGCGGTCCAAAGGCCCGTGTAACCGGCGCCGACGATGCACACGTCGGCCGATCGGTCGGCGGGGAGCCGTTCCCGCAGCGGCGGGGGCGGGCCCAGCTGCGAGTGCCAGAACGAAACGCTCCCATCTCGGTGTCTCGTCGTCGACCTCATGGATCTCCTCTGCCGGGGCTCATCTGTCGGTGCTCGCCATCTACAGCACCCGGCCTGTCCCGCTCGTAACGTTCCTCTCCCTGCCGGCGCGGGCGCGGATCGCGTCGATCATCAGGTCCAGCGCCGTGGCGAAGTTAGCCGGGTCGGCGACAGCAGGGATGAGGGCGGCGGTGGCCGCCAGGCCGGGGAACCGCTCGGCGGGGAGCGACCGGTAGTTGACCGACCAGGCCCGCAGATCCCCTTCCCGGGTGGCGGGGCGCAGGGCGGCGAAGCCGGCGTCGAGGGCGACGTAGCCGAGCATGACGTCGGAGAACGCCCGGTAGTGCACGGCGGCGCCGGCGTCGTCGAACCCCGGCCGCCGCCGCGTGGCGTCGCGGGCTCGGCATGGGTGAACCCTACCCTTGGTCAGCGTTCTTGACTACGGCCCTGATCCCTCGCGACAGTGTGAGCCTACAACAAGGACATGGGAGTCGGGATGGACAAGGACCTCGGAGCTGGCAGGAACCCGGTCAGCGCGGCGCGGGGCCGGCGCCCTCGCCGGGCCGCCTGGCTGGCCGTGCTCGTGTCGTTGGTGCTCGTGGCGGGCGCATGCGGCACCAATGCGAGCTCGGGGACGGGCTTGGGGACGGGCTCGGGGGCCAACGCGAAGCCGCTCGCCGGAGGCACGGTCTCCTACGCGTTCGGGGCCAACTACTTCAAGTGGATCTTCCCGCTGCCCAACGAGGTCAGCTGGACCCAGTACCAGCAGGCGGTCGCCTTCAGCCTGTGGCCGGCGCTGTACACCGCCGGCAACGGCGCCCTCCCGACCGTCGACGAGGCCACCAGCCTCGCATACCCACCCGTGTTCTCACACCACGACTCGATGGTGACCGTCAAGTTGAAGCCCGGCTTGAAGTGGTCCGACGGCCAGCCCGTCACGAGCGCCGACGTCCAGTTCTTCTTCCAGCTCTACCAGGCCAACAGGAAGAGCATCGCCAGCTACGTGCCGGGTGACTTCCCCGACAACGTCGCCAGCGTCAGCTACCCGAGCCCCTCCGAGCTCGTGATCCACCTGACCGGCACCTACAGCCAGCAGTGGGTCACCGACAACGAGCTGACGCAGATCATCCCGATGCCCCGCCAGGAATGGGACCGCACCGCCATGTCCTCGCCGGCCGGCGACGCGGCCGCCACGCCGGCGGGGGCCAAGGCTGTGTTCGCCTTCCTCGAAAAGCAGTCGTCGACGCTGTCGACCTACGCCAGCAACCCGCTGTGGAAGGTGATCGACGGGCCCTGGGAGCTCACCGCCTACAACCCCGCGACCTCCCGCACCGTCCTCACGGCTAACCCCCACTACTCCGGGCCCAACAGGCCGCACCTGCACCAGGTCGTGATCTACAGCTACGCGAGCGACACCGCCGAGGTCACCGCCCTGCGCAGCGGCAGCCTCACCTACGGCTTCGTGCCCTATAGCGACTACACGGGGCTCTCGGGCTACCTGACCCACAACGGCTACGTGATCGCCCCGTGGCTCGCCGACTTCGTCCAGTGGGGAGAGATCAACTACACCGGCCCGTACGCCGCCCTCACCTCGCAGCTCTACATCCGCCAGGCGCTCCAGCACGTGATCGACCAGAAGCTCTACATCCAGACCACCCTGCACGGCGTGGGCGTCCAGACCTACGGCCCGGTGCCCAACACCCCCGGCTCGAAGTTCATCAGCCCGCAGGAGAAGCTCGACCCCTATCCCTACTCGACCGCGGCCGCCCGCAGCCTGCTCACCTCCCATGGCTGGGCTCCCGGCGCCGGCGGCACCATGACCTGCCAGCGTCCCGGTACCGCCGCCGACCAGTGCGGGGCGGGTATCGCAGGGGGCCGGGCCCTCACCCTGTCGCTGCTCTACCAGGCGCAGTCCCCGACGCTCGCCGCCCAGGTCCAGGCATTCCAGACCGCCGCCGCCAAGGCCGGCATCGGCATCGCCCTCGACCCGCAGACGGTGACGAGCATGTACGCCCAGGGCGGCGTCTGCCCGAGCTCCCCGCCGTGCAACTGGGGGATCAAGCTGTTCGCCAACTGGCTGTGGGACTACGGCGACACCGACATCGAGCCCACGGGAGCGGCGTCTTTTGGCACGGGCAACTACTGGGGGGGCGGCTACCACTCGGCGCAGGCGGACGCCCTGATCACCGCCACCCACAAGGAGAGCGGCCTCTCCCACGTGTACGCCTACGAGAACTACATCTCCCGCCAGGTGGCGGCCCTGTGGTTCCCGACCTGGGCCACCCAGATCTCGGTCGTCAAGGACAACCTGAAGGGGTGGTTGCCCCAGCAGGCGTTCGGCTTCCCCCAGTGGTCCAACTGGTACCTGGTCCACTGACCGGCGGATGGCCGCCCGGAGCGCTCAGCTCGCTCCGGGCGCCGGCTCCGAGGCCACGGAGACGACCGGGACGGCGCCGGCCTGCTGGTCGGTGCTCGGGGACAGCAGCGGGAAGTGGCAGGCCGCGACGTGGCCGGGCCCGAATCCCCGCAGCGGCGGTTCTTCCTCCGCGCAGATCTCCTGGGCGAGGGGGCAGCGGGTACGGAAACGGCAGCCCGACGGTGGGTTGACCGCCGACGGGAGCTCGCCTCGTACGGCTGCGCTCCGCTTGGCCTTCTCGATCGACGGGTCGGGGACAGGGATGGCTTGGATCAATCCGTGGGTGTAGGGATGGGCCGGCCGGGCGTAGACGTCGTCGGCGGCTCCGAGCTCCACCATCTTCCCGAGGTACATGACCCCGATCGTGTCCGAGAGGTAACGCAGCACGGCGAGGTCGTGGGAGATGACGAGGTAGGTGAGGCCGTGGCTGCGCTGCAGGGCCTTCATGAGGTTGAGGATCTGCGACTGGATCGACACGTCGAGCGCCGACACGGGCTCGTCGGCGACGACCAGGCGGGGGTTGAGCGTCAGGGCCCGCGCCAGGCCGATGCGCTGGCGTTGACCCCCGGAGAACTCGTGGGGGTAGAGGTCGATGGCGCGCCGGCTGAGCCCCACCTCGTCCAGGAGCGAGGCAACCGTCTCCCACTGCTGGCGGCGGTCACCGACACCCTGCACGACGAGCGGCTCCCTGAGGATGGAGCCGACGCGCATCCTCGGGTCGAGCGAGGCGTAGGGGTCCTGGAACATGAGCTGGAGCTCCCGTCGCCGCCGGCGCAGGTCGGCTCCCCGGAGCCTGAGCAGCTCGTCACCGCCCAGGCGGACGGTCCCCGACGTCGGCCGTTCCAAGGCGGCCACCATCCGACCGAGGGTGCTCTTGCCGCATCCCGACTCGCCGACGAGGCCGAACGTCTCGCCCCGCCGGATCCCGAACGACACGTCGGAGACGGCCTTCACCGAGCCGACCCGCCGGCGCAGTCCCCCGCCGCGCACGGGGTACTCCTTGACGAGGTGGTCCACCTCGACGAGCACCGCTGCGGCGGCCAGGGTGAGCCGGCGGGTGGTGGCGTCGGGTGGTGGCGTCGGGTCACCTGCCCGGGCAGGGCTACCGGAGGCGTCGAGCGCTGCGGAGGCGTCGAGCGCTGCGGAGGCGTCGAGCGCTGCGGAGGCGGGGACGGGCGGGGGCGACGTCGGTGCGCCGGCCGGTGCGCCCGGGGCCGACCACGCGGCGGCCGCGCCCGACAGCACGCCGACGGGGTGGAAGCAGGCGACGAGATGCCCGGTGGCCGCCTCCTCCAGCGGTGGTTCTTCGATGCAGGCGGGGCTGGCGTAGCGACAGCGCGGGGCGAAGCGGCATCCCGGGGGCAGCCGGCTCAGGTCGGGGGGGTGGCCGGGGATGCTCGGCAGCCGGGCGTTGGCGTCCTGGGTGAGCTGCGGGATGGACTGGAGGAGCGCCTCGGCGTAGGGGTGGCGGGTGGCGGCGAACAGCTCGTCGGTCGTGGCGCTCTCGACCATCCTGCCTGCGTACATGACCATCACCCGGTCCGTGCGCCCGGCGATGACGCCCATGTCGTGGGTTATCAGCAGGACCGCCATCGACAGCTCTTCACGCAGCCGATCGAGCAGGTCCAGGATCTGGGCCTGGATGGTGACGTCCAGCGCGGTGGTCGGCTCGTCGGCGATGAGCAGCTTCGGCTCGGCGGCCAGCGCCGTGGCGATCATGACCCGCTGGCGCAGGCCGCCCGACAGCTGGTGGGGGTAGTCGTCCACCCGCTCCCGCGGGTTTGGGATCCCGACGAGGTGAAGCGTCTCGAGGGTGCGGTCCATGGCCGCCTTCTTGGAGGAGCCGAAGTGGATGACGAGCGGCTCGGCCACCTGGGCCCCGATGGTCATCGTCGGGTTGAGGGAGGTCATCGGGTCCTGGAAGATCATCGAGACCTCCCGCCCGCGCACCTGCCGCATCTGGGCCTCGCTGAGCGGCACGAGGTCCCGGCCGTCGAGGAGCACCCGGCCGGCGGTGACGTGACCCGAGCGCGGCAGCAGCCGCATGATGGACAGCCCGGTGGTGCTCTTCCCGCACCCCGACTCACCAACGAGCCCGACGCACTCGCCCTGGTCGATGGTGAGCGAGACGTCGTCGACGGCGGCGACGTTCGCCGAGCGCAGGTGGAACTCGGTGCGCAGGTGCTCGACCTCGAGGATCCGCTGCTTCATGGTTGTAGCACCTCCGGGACAGCCGGGACGGGCACTGCCTCGGGACCCGGGGTGATCACCGCTTCTGGAGCCGGATCTCGGCCACGTCGGAGAGCCCGTCGCCGATCACGTTGACTGCCAGCACCGTGAGCACGATGAGCAGCCCAGCGGGCCACAACTGCCACCAGTAGCCGTCGAAGAGGTTGTTGATCCCCGCCGACAGCAGCTCACCCCAGTTGGTCGCCGGGGGCGGCGGCCCGAGTCCGAGGTAGGCGATCGACGCGAACGCCAGGATGGCGTCCGCCACCTTCAGCGTCCCGTTGACGACGACCACCCCGAGGAGGTTGGGGGTGATGTGGCGCGCGATCACCTGGTGCGCCCGGGAACCGAAGCCCTGCGACGCCGTCACGTAGTCCCTGGTTCGCAGCGACAGCGTCTCACCCCGCACCAACCGGGCGGTCGACAGCCAGCTGGCCGCCGAGAGCACCACGATCACGAGCAGCAGGTTGGGGCGGGCGAGGGCGGCGAGCAGCACGACGAAGAACAGGTACGGGATCGACAGCAGGGCGTCGACGACTCGCATCATGACGGCGTCGAGGACCCCGCCGACGAATCCGGACAGCGCCCCGTAGACCAAGCCGAACAGGGTGGCGAGGACCCCGACGCCGAGGCCCACCTCGATGGTCGACTGGCCACCGAGCATCAGCCGGCCGAGCTCGTCACGCCCCTCGGGTGAGGTGCCGAGCAGGTGGCTGCCCGAGGGCGGGAGGTTCTGTGAGATGAGGCTCGAGGCGACCTGGTTGGTGTGGTAGAGGAGCGGCCCGACGAAGCTGAACAGCACCAGGAGCACCAGGATGACCAGGCCGACGGTCGCCAGGTGGTTCTCGGTGAAGGTCCTGAGCCCGAGCCGCCACGCCGAGGCCGGTGCCGCCACGTCGCTGTCCCGGGGAGCTCCTGGGGCCGTGGCCGCCCGCTCCCCGGAGCGCTGCGGCGAAGGGGCGGAGGGGCGGGTCGCCATCGTGGCGGCGCCGGCGGCTGGCAGCTCCTGGCTCGGTGGGGGCGGGTTGTCGTGGGTGGTCACTTGTAGCGGATCCTCGGGTCGAGGGCGGCGTAGCCCAGGTCGGCGAGCAGGTTGCCTACGACGGTGGCGACGGTGACGACGAGCACGACGCCGAGCAGGACGGGGAAGTCACGGTCCTGGGCGGCGTTCCAGAAGAGCAGCCCCATGCCCGGGAAGTTGAACAGCGCCTCGATGATCAGCGACCCGGACAGGACGTAGGGCAGCGTCAGGCCGATCAGGGTCACCGTCGAGGTGAGTGAGTTGCGCAGCACATGGCGCAGCAGGAGGCGCCGGGGCGAGGCGCCCTTGGCGAGGGCGGTGCGTACGTGGTCGCTGAGCAGGTTGTCTACGGTCGAGGAGCGCATGTACCGGCTGAAGTAGCTCACGTTGCCGAGGCACAGCGCGAACACCGGCAGGGCCAGCACCCTGAAGTCGGTGCCGAGCCCGGTCCCGAAGTTGGTGGCGGTGGAGGGCAGCACGTCGACCCAGATGTTGAGCACCACGATGAGGATCACGCCGAGCAGGAAGGTCGGCATCGAGTAGAACACGAGCATCAGCGCGCTGAGGGCGTGGTCATCGGGCCGGTTGCGCCGGTAGCCCTGCCAGAGGCCGAGGGGGACGGCGATGGCGATCGCCAGGAGGAGGGAGGTGCCGACGAGCAGCAGGTCCCTCGGCAGGTACTGGCTGAGCAGTGCGCCGACCGACTCGTTGAGCTTGTAGGAGAACCCGAGCCGGCCCTGGAGGGCGTGCCACGCCCAGATGCCGTACTGCACGACGATCGGCTTGTTGAGGCCCTCCTGGACGGTGAGCTGGCGGACGGCGTAGGCAGTGGCGCGCGGTCCGAGCTGCGCCCGGACCAGGCCACCCGGCAGGACATGGAGGATCCCGAAGATCACCATCGAGACGATGATCATCACCACCACCGCCTGCCCGAAGCGGCGGACGACGAAGCCGGTCACCGCCTCGGCCCCGGGTCGCCCGGGGTCCCGGCCACCGCTGCGGCGACGGCCGGCCGGGTCACTTCACCAGGTACCACCGGGACACCTGGTAGTTGGCATAGGGGTTGAGAGGGTACCAGCCGCCGAGGTTCTCCTTGGTGCGTAGAGAGGCGTCAGGCCGGCGCCGCTCCTCAAGTGGCGGGCCCGGCGGGCCACATCGGCACTCTCGGACATCCGAACCTCCCCCAGCCCCGCCTTGGCAGGGCCGATCCGTCTACGAGCCCGCCAAACCTCGATTAGCCGGCGAAACTACCCGTTTGCTTGTGTTGCCGCGAGGAGGACGCTCCACGGCGATCGCATCAGTGCCTCTAGGGGCCTTCGCTCACGGAATCGTAACCAGTGCCCACCGGGCAGGCAAGCCACCGCCGCCCGGCAGCCGGCGGCGCTGGCAGGTGCTGCGACGCCGCCGGACAGCACCGTCGGCCGGCGCTGATGGGATCGGTGCCGGTCGGTCCCCGAGCCGGCGGAACGGTACGGTCGGAGGATGGAGAAGGCGGGCTTCGCCGGCGGTGGCCGGTGGCGTGGCCGGGGCGGCGGCCGGTGGCGTGGCCGGGGCGGCGGCCGGGTGGGGCAGCCCCGCCGTGGTTGACGCCCGGTCGTGGGCGGTCGAGCACGGCTTCCACGACACCTCCGGGACCTGGCGGGAGGCGCCCGCCGCGACCGTCGGCGCCGTCCTCGCCTCCATGGGCGCGCTCGAGCCGGGAGCCCGCCACCCCGACCTCGACCCGGCGCTGCTGCTCTCGGTCCGCCTCGACCATCCCCTGCCGGCTGTGCCGGCCGGGACGCTCTTGCTCGAGGACGGCGGCGAGCAGCGCGTCGACGGCCGGCTCCCACCGGGCGTGCCGCCCGGCTACCACCGCCTGCGGGGTGAGGACGGCTCCGAGCGCCGGCTGATCGTCAGCCCCGGCCGCTGCCCGGCGCCCCCCGGGTCGCGATGGGGGCTGGCCGCCCAGCTCTACGCCGCCCGCTCGCGCGGCAGCTGGGGGATCGGCGACCTCGCCGACCTCCGCCGGCTCACCCAGTGGGGTCGGCGGCTGGGCGCCGAGCTGACGCTGCTCAACCCGCTGCACGCCGGGCCGCCGGGGCCCCACCCCCAGCCGAGCCCGTACTTCCCGTCGAGCCGGTGCTTCGGCAACCCGCTGTACCTGCACGTCGAGGACATCGCCGGCGCCGGCGAGCTCGACGGCATCGACCGGCTGGCCGCCGCCGGCCAGGAGCTCAACTCCGAGCGCCGCATCGACCGGGATCGGGTGTGGGCGCTCAAGTCCGACGCGCTCGAACGGCTCTTCGAGCGCGTCGGCGACGACCCGGGCCTCGACGCCTACCGGCGCGAGCGTGGGCCGGCGCTGGAAGGCTTCGCCCTCTTCAACGCCATCGCCGAACGCGAGGGCCTCCCCTGGCAGCGCTGGCCCGCCGAGCTACGCCACCCGGACGCGCCGGCGGTGCGGGACTTCGCCGCCGGCGGGGACGGCCGCCGTCGGGTCCGCTACCACGCCTGGCTGCAGTGGCAGCTCGACCGCCAGCTCGCCGCCACCGCTCCCGCCGAGCTCATCTCCGACGTGGCCGTCGGCGTCGACGCCGGCGGGGCTGACACCTGGGTGTGGCAGGAGACCTTCGCCACCGGGATGAGGGTCGGCGCCCCGCCCGATGAGTTCAACCGGCTCGGGCAGGACTGGGGGCTGCCCCCGTGGGACCCGTGGCGGTTGCGGGCCGCCGGCTACGAGCCGTACGTGCAGACGGTGCGCGCCGCCCTGCGCCACGCCGCCGGGCTGCGCGTCGACCACGTGATGGGGTTGTTCCGCCTGTACTGGATCCCCGACGGCGTCGAGCCGGCGGGCGGGACCTACGTGCGCTACCCGTACTGGGACCTGCTCAACATCCTGGCCCTGGAGGCGCACCGGGCGGGGGCATTCGTCGTCGGTGAGGACCTCGGCACCGTCGAGGACCACGTGCGCTCCGAGCTCGCCGAGCGCCGGGTGCTGTCCTACCGGCTGCTGTGGTTCGAACGCGAGCGTCCGGCCTCCTGGCCCGTCGAGGCGTTGGGCACCGTCACCACCCACGACCTGCCAACCGTCGCCGGCGTGTGGACGGGGCAGGATCTGGAGGCGCAGCGCCGGCTCGGCCTCGACCCCAATGAGGAGGGCTCCCGGGGCATCCGCTCCCGGCTGGGGGAGTGGGCTGGCCTCGGCGACGACGCCCCCGCCGTCGAGGTCGTCGAGGCCGCCTACGGCCTGCTCGCAGCGGCGCCCTGCCGGGTGCTCATCGTGACCCTCGACGACCTGGCCGTGGTCACCGAGCGCCCCAACATGCCTGGGACGCTCGACGAGTGGCCCAACTGGTCGATCGCCCTGCCTGTGCCGCTCGAGCAGCTGGAGGCCAGCCCGCTGGCCGCAGCGGTCGCGGGCGAGATGAACTCCGGGCCCCGGGCGGGCGCCGGGGGAACGGGCGTCGAGGGGGTGGGCGCCGGCGGGTGACCGCCGAAGGACCCCGCGGGCGCAACCTCGGACGCGTTGTTTGGGCAGTTCACCGCGATAATCGCGGTCAACTGCCCAACCAACGCGAGCGGCGATGGCCCATTGCCGGCCCCGCCGGCCTCGCCGGCCTCGCCGGCCCCGCCGGCCCCGCCGGCCCCGCCGGCCCCGCCGGCCCCGCCGGCCCCGCCGGCGACGGGCTCCGTCGCAGCTGGTCGTTCTTCCCGGGAGCTACGTCCGCGGCTGGCGGGGGAAGTTCGGGTTAGCGTCGGCGCGATGCAGCTGCCCGTGATGCCGCCGGTGGCCCCGATGCTCGCCAAGCTGGCGCGCGAGCTGCCGGCGGGGGACTGGCGCTACGAGCCCAAGTGGGACGGCTTCCGCTGCATCGCCTTCCGCGACGGCGACGAGGTGGAGCTCGGCAGCCGCAACGAGCGGCCCCTCACCCGCTACTTCCCCGAGGTGGTGGCGGCCGTGAGGGCCCGGCTGCCCGAGCGCTGCGTGCTCGACGGCGAGATCGTCGTCGCCGGCCCGGCCGGCCTCGACTTCGACGCCCTCTCGCAGCGGATCCACCCGGCGGCGAGCCGCGTGGCCGTGCTGTCGGAGCGGACGCCTGCCGCCATTGTTGCCTTCGACCTGCTGGCCCTCGGCGGCGCCGACCTGCGGCCGGCGACCTTCGACGAGCGGCGCGCCGGCCTGGAAGGGCTCGTCGGTACCTCCACCTCCGGGGTGCACCTGACGCCGCTCACCCGGGAGCGGTCCGTGGCCGCCGACTGGTTCACGCGCTTCGAGGGCGCCGGCCTCGACGGTGTCGTGGCCAAGCGACCTGACCAGCGCTACCTCGAGGACCGGCGGGTGATGGTGAAGGTCAAGCACGAGCGCACCGCCGAGTTCGTCGTCGGAGGTTTCCGGTGGTACCGCGGGGAGGCCGGCGGCGCCGTCGGCTCGCTGATGCTCGGGTTGTACGCAACCGGAGGGGAGCTGCGCCACGTCGGGGTCATCGGCAGCTTCCCCGCCGCCGACCGGCGCCGGCTGGTGGCCGAGCTCGCCCCCTACCGCACCGGCGGCAGGCACCCATGGGCCGGGTGGGCCGAGGCGGTGGGCGACGGCACCCCCGCTGGCAGGGCGGCGCGGACCCACGGTGGGAGCCGGTGGAACGCCGGCCGGGACCTGAGCTTCGAGCTGCTCCGGCCGGAGCTGGTCGTCGAGGCCGCCTACGAGCACCTGCAGGGCGAGCGCCTGCGGCACACGGCCCGCTTCCGGCGCTGGCGTCCCGACCGCCGCGCCGAGGGCTGCACTTACGAGCAGCTGGACGTCGCCGTCCCCTCCCTCCTCGAGGAGGTGTTCGCCGCCCGTGGATGAGCCCCCCAGCGACCGGCCGCCGGCGGGTGCTCACCCCGGCGGATGGGTGCGACCGCCCGGCGGCCCGCCGCCCGGTCCCGGCGGCCCCGGCGGCCCCGGCGGTCTGCGCGCCGAGGTCGGGACCAGCTCGGGACGGGCGTGCTCGGCGATCCTCGTGCCGGTGCCCGAGGCCGACGCCGCCGTCGGCCCGTGGCGCCACCAGTACGACCCGGCCGCTCTCGCCGGCGTACCCGCCCACGTGACGCTGATAGTCCCGTGGGTCGCCCCCGAGCGCATCACCGGCGACGAGGTCGCCGCCGTCGGCGAGGTGGCGGCGACCACGGCGGGGTGGGCGTTCGACCTGGTCGACGTGGCGTGGTTCGGGCGTCGGGTCATGTGGCTCGTCCCCCAGCCGGCCGAGCCGTTCAAGCGGTTGACGGTGGCGCTGGCGGAGCGCTTCGGGACGCCTCCCTGGGCGGGGGAGTTTGCCGAGGTCGTGCCCCACCTCACCGTCGCCCACGCGCCGGAGGGCGACGTCGCCTCCCTCGAGCCGGTGGCCAAGGACCTGCTGCGGTACCTCCCGATCACCTGCCGGGCCCGGGAGGTGTGGGTGATGGTCCCCGACGGCGACAGGTGGGAGATCCGCGCCCGTTGCCCGCTCGGCTGAGCGTGCCGGCGGGCTCAGCCGATCATCCCGAAGAGCGCCTCGAGCTCGTCGGCCGGCCCCGCCGGCACGGTGTAGCCGGCCTGGTCTCGGATCTCCTCGAAGTGGTCCCGCACGTCTTCGGGCGTGAGCGACGGGTCGGCGTAGCCGCGCGTCATCCCGATGAAGAAGCGGGCGACGCGCCCGCCACCGACGGAGTACACCTCGCCGCTCACCGGGACGCTCTCGTGCGCCAGGTAGGCGACGACGGGGGACACGAGCGACGGCTCGAGCTTCTCGGCCGCCGCACCGAGGAGCTCCTCGGTCATGCGGGTCCGGGCGAGGGGGGCGATGGCGTTGACCTTGATGTTGTACTTGGCGCCCTCGGCGGCAAGGACCCGGGTGAGGCCGACCAGGCCCATCTTGGCGGCGCCGTAGTTGCTCTGACCGAAGTTGCCGAGGATCCCGGAGTTGGACGAGGTGTTGACGACCCGCCCGTAGCCCTGCTCGCGGAAGTGGAGCCACGCCGGCCGGGTCACGTGGAAGGCGCCCCGCAGGTGCACGTCGATGACCGGGTCGAGCAGGTCGGCGGTCATGTTTTGGAAGGTCTTGTCCCGCAGGATGCCGGCGTTGTTGACCACGACGTCGACCCGGCCGAAGGCGTCGATGGCCGTCTGGACGATCGCCTCGCCGCCGCCGGGGGTGCTGACGCTGTGGCCGTCGGCGACGGCTTCCCCGCCCCCGCCCCTGATCTCCTCGGCGACCGCCTCGGCCGGGCCGAGGTCGGAGCCGTCGCCGTGCACCGAGCCGCCGACGTCATTGACCACGACCCGGGCGCCGCGCCGGGCGAGCAGGAGGGCGTGCTCCCGCCCGAGCCCGCCGCCGGCGCCCGTCACGATCGCCACCTTGCCGTCGAAACCGAGATCAGCCATGGACCGGACCGTAGCCGCAGGTCTCGCGAGGCGGCCAACCGGAGGAAGCCCCGCCCGAGGCGGTCGGAACCAGGCGCTGGCGGAGCTGCGGCCCTGTCTCGAATGCTGCGGCCCTGTCCCGGACAGGGGGCTGGGGCTACCCGGGATAGGGGCCGGGTGGGTGCAGGAAGCCGCGCCGCCAGCGCCACGGGGTGATCAAACCGGCGCGGGGGTAGTCCTCGAACATCCAGTGCACGAACCGCCGCCGGGTCCCGGCCGAGGCGTTGGCGAGGCGGAACCATCCCCGCATGCCCCGCTCGGCGCCGAGGACCGCCGAGAAGCGGGCGGACAGCCAGTCGTCGATCGCCATGCCCCTGCGGATGGCGGCCCGGTAGGCGGCAGCCGCCTCGCCGGCGGCCGCCGGCCCCGAAGCCGCCGCGAACCTCGCCGCCAGCTCGCCGGTCTCCAGCGCCTGGGCGATCCCCTCGCCGGTCATGCAGTCCGCCGCCCGGGCGGCGTCGCCGGCGAACAGCACCCGGCCGCCGAGGGCGGCGAGGCGGGTGGCGCCGATGCGGGCGGGGATCGGCCACGACTTGAGGTTCTCCTCCGCACGGGCCAGGGGACCGAGCACCGCGGAGATCTGGGGGCGGGAGAGCAGGTCCGCCCACAGCGCCTTCATCGACCCGGTCCGCTCGCCCGGGGCGCGCCGCACCCCGAAGCCGACGTTGGCCCGTTCCCCCGGCAGCGGGAACGACCAGGCGTAGCCGGGCTGCAGGTCCCGCTCGAACCACACCCAGAAGTCCCGGGCGGCGGCGCCGACGCGCCGGTGGTACTGGCGGGCGGCGTGCCACTCGCCCAGGTAGGCGGGCTCGCCGAGCCCGAGGGCGCGCCGCAGGGGCGACCACATCCCGTCGGCGGCGACGGCGTACCAGGCTCGCACCGTGGCGCCGCCCTCCAGCTCGAGCTCGACACCGGAGCCGCCCCCGGCGGGCCGGGCACCGACGACAGCGCAGCCGTCCTCCACCTGGGCGCCGGCGTGCCGGGCCACCGCGACGAGGGCGGCGTCGAGCTCGACGCGGCGCACCGTGGCGGCGTAGGTGGCGCCGGCGGGCAGCTCGAGGGAGGCGACCTGGCCGCCGGGGATACGGACGTGGGCGGTGCGCACCGGCTCCCACGTCGGCAGCCGCCGGGGGTCGAGGCCGAGCGCCTCCAGCCGGCGGAGGGCGCCGGTGGTGAGGCCGTCGCCGCAGCACTTGTCCCTCGGGAACGCCGCCCGGTCGACCAGCAGCACCCGCAGGCCCAGGCGGGCCGCCGTGGTGGCGGCGGCGGCGCCGGCAGGCCCGGCCCCGACGACGGCCACGTCGACGGAGATCACGGTCGCCAACCTACGGGGCGCAGCAGGTCTCCGGGCGGCGGTCCGAAGCGGTGGCGGAGAAAGTCCTCGATGGCCCGCGCCTCCAGCCAGCTCACGGGCAGCGCCCTCGCCGGCTCACGAAACGCCCCCGCCACGGCACCGGCCGCAGCGAGGATCAGCCGGGCGCGCACCTCCCGCCGGCCTAAGTGCTCCGCTACGAGCAGGAGGGTGTTGCGCAGCTGCAGGTAGCCGGCGAGGCGCTGGTCGGGCAGCCGGCCGTTGGCGACCACCGCCCCCCACCGGCACGAGGTCGAACGCCTCCCCGAGCTCGGCGCACGCCAGCCCGGCGTCGCCCCTCCCCTCCAGCGCGTCGAGGAGGCGGCGCACGCAGCCCTCCTCCGGCACGGCGTCGTGGGGAGCGAGCGCCACCCACTCACCCTCGCCGGCCGCAAGCCACCGGCGGAGCCCGAGGTTGGCCCCCGGCCCGAACCCCACGTTGCCGCCGGCGTCGAGCACCTCCACGTCCGCCGGCAGCCCCGGCGGCGGGCGCCGGCCGCTGTCGACCACGGTTGTCGAACTGATCCCGTCCTGGCGGGCGAAGGCGTCGACGCTGCGGGCGCAGCGCTCCGGCTGGTCGTGGTGGACGATCACGAGGTGGATGCCGGCGCTGATGGGTCTCACCGCCCGAGCTCGGCGCGCAGCGCCTCGTCGAGACGGGGGTGGCGCCACGCGAAGCCGGTGCGCCCCAGCACGGCCGGCTCGACGCGCTGGCTGACGAGCAGCATCTCGCGCGCCATCTCCCGGCCGAGGGCGACCTCGAGGGCCACCCGGGGCACAGCCAGGCGCGCCGGGCGGCCGAGCACTGCGGCGAGCGTGGCGGTGAGCTCGGCGTTGGTGACCGGCTCGGGTGCCACCAGGTTGACGGGCCCCGACACCCGCTCGTCGCCGAGGGCGTGCAGGATCGCCGCCACCTCGTCGGCGAGCGAGATCCAGCTGAGCCACTGCCGCCCGCTGCCGAGGCGGCCTCCCAGCCCGGCGCGGAACAGGGGCAACTGCTTGGCGAGCGCCCCGCCGTCCCTCGACTGCACGATGCCGCTGCGGAGGTGGGCGACGCGGATGCCGGCCGCCTCGGCCGGTGCGGTGGCGGCCTCCCACCGGCGGCACACGTCGGCGAGGAACCCGGCGCCCGACGGGCTCGCCTCGCTCAGCAGCTCGTCGCCACCGTCGCCGTACAAGCCGATGGCGGAGGCGCTGAGCAGGGTGGCGGGGCGGGGCTGCATGGCGGCCAGGGTCCCGGCGAGGAGGGTGGTGGCCCGCACCCGGCTCTCGGTGACCGCCGCCTTGTGGGCCGGCGTCCAGCGGTGGTCGAAGATGCCGACGCCCGCCAGGTTGACGGCGGCGTCCACCCCGGCGAGGCGGGTGACGTCGATGGTGCCGGCATCCGGGTCCCACCGCGCCGCGGCCTCGCCGGCGGCGTCGCCGCGCACCACCCGGACCGCCTCGTGGCCGGCGGAGCGCAGCTCGCCGAGCAGCCGCCGCCCGATCAGGCCGTGGCTCCCGGTGACGGCCACCTTCATCGCCTGTACTCTGCCCCGCGGCCGGCTCTTCGACCAAGCCGGCCGCTGCTCCCAAGGAGGCGGTGAGACTCGCTGGTCGGACCGGCTCAGCCCGCGCGCCGGCGGTGCGCCGGCTCGTGGCTCTCGATGATCACACCGTGGGGCCGGCCGGCGGCCCCGTAGCATTCCTCGTGGAAGTGCTCGACCCGGTTCCAGCGGCCGGCCAGGTACACGTTGGCGATGACCTGGCGGCGCTGGTGGCGGGCGGCGAACTTCACGGGCTCGCTGCAGTGGGCGCAGGAGGCGTCGTTGCCGGGGTCGACGGGGCGCAGGACCGCCCGGCTGACCGGAGCGAACGGCTTGCTCGGGTGGATGGTCGCCGCGCTCACGGCTGGTCCATCGGCCGGAGCGAGCCCGAGTTGAGCAGCGCTCAGCTGCGCACGAGCGGCTTGTACCTGATGCGGTGCGGCTGGTCCGCCTCGCCGCCGAGGCGCTTGCGGCGGTCCGCCTCGTAGTCGCTGAAGTTCCCCTCGAACCAGACGACCCGGCTGTCGCCCTCGAAGGCGAGGACGTGGGTGGCGATCCGGTCGAGGAACCAGCGGTCGTGGCTGATCACCACGGCGCAGCCCGGGAACGCCTCCAAGGCGTCCTCCAAGGCCCGCAGGGTGTCGACGTCGAGGTCGTTGGTCGGCTCGTCGAGCAGCAGGGTGTTGCCGCCGGCGAGCAGCGTCCTCGCCAGGTGCACCCGGTTGCGCTCGCCGCCGGAGAGGACGCCGACGAGCTTCTGCTGGTCGCTGCCCTTGAACCCGAAGCTCGCCACGTACGCCCGACCGTGCACCGCCCGGCCGCCGGCGACGAGGTGGTCGACGCCCCCGGTGATCGCGTCGTAGACGCTCACGCCGGCGTCGAGGGCGTCCCGGGATTGATCCACGTACGCCAGCGACACCGTCGGGCCGACCGAGAGGGCACCGGCGTCCGCTGCCTCGGAGCCGACGATCATGCGGAACAGCGTGGTCTTTCCGGCTCCGTTGGGGCCGATGACGCCGACGATGCCTCCCGGCGGCAGCAGGAACGACAGGTCTTCGATCAGCAGCCGCTCGCCGTAGCCCTTGCTCACCGCCTCGGCGTCCACCACCCGCTCGCCGAGGCGGGGCCCCGCCGGGATCGCCATCTCCAGCTTGTCCGGTCGGCGCTCGGCGGACTCCGCTTCGGCCACCAGCTGGTTGTAGGCGGTGATGCGGGCCCGGCCCTTGCTCTGGCGGGCCCTCGGCGACATGCGGACCCACTCGAGCTCCCGTTCCAGGGTCCGCTGGCGGGCCCTGTCCGCCTTCTCCTCGCCGGCGAGGCGTGCCTGCTTCTGCTCCAGCCAGGACGAGTAGTTGCCCTCCCACGGGATCCCGAAGCCGCGGTCGAGCTCGAGGATCCAACCGGCGACGTTGTCGAGGAAGTAGCGGTCGTGGGTGACGGCGACGACCGTGCCGGGGTACTCCTGCAGGGTCCGCTCCAACCACGCCACGGACTCGGCGTCGAGGTGGTTGGTCGGCTCGTCGAGCAGCAGCAGGTCGGGCCGGGAGAGCAGCAACCGGCACAGCGCCACCCGCCGGCGCTCGCCCCCCGAGAGCGCCGCGACGTCAGCATCGCCGGGTGGGAGGCGCAGGGCGTCCATGGCGATGTCGAGGGTGCGGTCGAGGTCCCAGGCGCCGGCGGCGTCGATGCTGT
This sequence comes from Actinomycetes bacterium, assembly GCA_021811865.1. The sequence continues at coordinate 104,019 of JAKAQB010000003.1, forward strand.
CCTGCAACCGGGCCTGCTCGGCGAGCAGGGCGTCGAAGTCGGCGCCGGGCTCGCCCATGGCGGCGCAGACCTCCTCGAAGCGGTCGAGCAGCGCCCTGGTGGCGGCGACGCCGTCGGCGACGTTGCCGGCGACGTCCTTGGAGGCGTCGAGCCGCGGCTCCTGGGGGAGGTAGCCGACGCTCGAGCCGGGCGTGAGGCGGGCCTCCCCGGTGAAGCCGTCGTCGGCGCCGGCCATGATCGACAGCAGCGACGACTTGCCCGACCCGTTGGCGCCGATCACCCCGATCTTGGCTCCCGGGAAGAACGAGAGGTTGATCCCCCGCAGCACCTCGCGGTCGGGAGGGTAGAACCGCCGCAGGTCGCGCATGGTGAAGATGAACTGGGCGGGCATCTCCTCAGTGTGCCCGGTGCCGGGCCGTACCCTGGCTGCGTGCCCGATGATGTGCAGAACCGTGAGCTCTTCGGTCCCAACGCCTGGCTCGTCGACGACATGTACGAGCAGTACCGCCAGGACCCTGCGTCGGTCAGCCCCAGCTGGCGCGAGTTCTTCGAGGGGTACCGTCCCGGCGGCGCCAACCTGACCCGGCCGTCGCTGCCCCCGGCCGACGCCGGCGCCGTGACGGTGGCGCCCGGTGCCCCGGCGACCGGGGCGCCGGCTCACCCCACCTCGCCCCCCGGCCCCTCTCCCTCCGGCTCCACCCCCGCCCCCTCCGCTCCGCCCGCGCCCACCGCCGGCCCGGCGGGCGAGCCGCTCCGGGGGGCGGCGGCACGCGTCGTCGCCAACATGGAGGCCAGCCTCGAGGTCCCGACGGCTACCAGCTTCCGGGTCGTCCCGGCCCGCGTCCTGGAGGTCAACCGCCGGATCCTGAACGCCGAGCTGGCGCGCGCTGGCACCGCCGGCAAGGTCAGCTTCACCCACCTCATCGCCTTCGCCGTGGTGGAGGCGCTCGGGGACGTCCCCGCCCTCAATGCGAGCTTCGCTGCCGCAGCGGCCGGCGATCCCAAGGCGACCCCCCGGGTCGTGCGCCACGAGCACGTCGGCCTGGGCCTCGCCGTCGACGTGGAGAAGCCCGACGGCAGCCGCACCCTGTTCGTCCCGGTGATCCGCGACGCCGACACCCTCGACTTCCGCGGCTTCTGGCGGGCCTACGAGGAGCTCATCCGCAAGGTCCGCACCAACAAGCTGAGCGCCGACGACTTCGCCGGCGCGACCGTCACGGTCACCAACCCCGGCACCATCGGCACCGTCCAGTCCGTGCCCCGCTTGATGTCCGGGCAGGGGGCGATCATCGGGGTCGGCGCCATCGGCTACCCCGCCGAGTGGCAGGCGGCCGACCAGCGGGTCCTCGCCGAGCTCGGCGTCTCGCAGGTCGTGACCGTCACCTCGACCTACGACCACCGGATCATCCAGGGGGCGGAGTCGGGCCTCTTCCTCCAGAGGGTGCACCAGCTCCTCGCCGGCGAGGACGGCTTCTACGACCGGGTCTTCCGGGCGCTCGGCCTGCCTGTCCAGCCGGCGCGGGCCCAACCGGACCGCAACGCCCTCGGCGGCGTTGACGCCAGCACCGCCCACGTCCACAAGCAGATCGAGGTCGACACCCTCATAAACATGTACCGGGTCCGGGGGCACCTGATCGCCCACCTCGACCCGCTCGACTGGAAGGAGCCGTCGGTCTCCTCCGAGCTCGACATGGCGACCTACGGGCTCACCGTGTGGGACCTCGACCGCCAGTTCATCGTCAACGGGCTCGCCGGCTACGACAGGTTGAAGCTGGCGGACCTGCTCTCGGTGCTCCGCGACGCCTACTGCCGGACGATCGGCGTCGAGTACGGCCACATCATGGAGCCGTCCCAGAAGCGGTGGATCCAGCAGCACGTCGAGGGTGTCCCCACGACGCTCACCGCCGGCGAGCACCGCTGGATCCTCGGCCGGCTCAACGCCGCCGAGGCCCTCGAGCAATTCCTCAACACCAAGTACATCGGCCAGAAGCGCTTCGGCCTCGAGGGCGGCGAGTCGGCCATCCCCATGATCGACGCCATCCTCGACGACGCTGCGGTCGCCGGCCAGACCCGGGCTGTCATCGGCATGGCCCACCGCGGCCGGCTCAACGTGCTCATCAACATCGTAGGCAAGGCCTACGGGGAGCTGTTCGAGGAGTTCGAGGGCAACATCGACCCTGGCACCGTGCAGGGCTCGGGCGACGTCAAGTACCACAAGGGGTTCGTCGGGAAGTTCACCGGGCGCTCCGGCAAGCCGCTCGACGTCGTGCTGGCGTCCAACCCCTCCCACCTCGAGGCCGTCGACCCCGTCGTCTTGGGCATGGCCCGCGCCTACCAGGACCAGGCGGCGGAGGCCGACCCCGACGCCGGCCACCCCGTCCTGCCGTTGCTGATCCATGGTGACGCAGCCTTCGCCGGTCAGGGCGTCGTGGCGGAGACGCTCAACATGTCGGCGCTGCCCGGCTACGAGACGGGCGGCACCGTCCACCTCGTGATCAACAACCAGCTCGGGTTCACCACCGATCCCGAGTCGGCCCGCTCGTCGGTGTACGCCACCGACGTCGCCAAGATGGTCCAGGCGCCGGTGTTCCACGTCAACGGCGACGACCCCGAAGCCTGCGTGCGGGTCGGGCGGCTGGCGTTCGCCTTCCGCCAGGCGTTCCACAAGGACGTCGTCATCGACCTGGTGTGCTACCGGAGGTTCGGGCACAACGAGCAGGACGACCCGTCTCTCACCCAGCCGCTGCTCTACCAGCTGATCAAGGAGCACCGCAGCGTCCGCAAGCTCTACACCGAGGCGCTCGTCCGCCGCGGCGTGCTCACCCTCGACGAGGCGGAGGAGGCCCTGCTGGACTTCTCCCGGCGCCTGCAGGCCGCCCTCGACGAGACCCGGGCGACAGCCCCGCCCAAGCCGGTGAGCCTGCCCCCGGCGCCGCCGCCGGCACCGGTGCTGCCGCCCATCCCCACCGGGGTGGCGGTCGAGACGCTCCAGTGCGTCGTCGACGCGTTGGCGTCGGCCCCCGAGGGCTTCGCCGTCCACCCCAAGCTCGTCAGGGTCTTCGACAACCGGGCCAAGCTGTGGGCGGGCGGCGAGGTGGACTGGGCGCTCGGCGAGGTGCTCGCCTACGGAACCTTGCTGCTTGAGGGCCACGACGTGCGGCTGGCGGGCCAGGACACGAGGCGGGGGACTTTTGGCCATCGCAACGCGGCGCTCGTGGACTCGGTGACCGGCATCGAGCACGTGCCGCTCGCCCACCTGACGTCGGAGGCTTCCGAGCCGGTGGGCCGCTTCTTCATCTACGACTCGCTGCTGTCGGAGTACGCAGCGCTCGGCTTCGAGTACGGCTACTCGCTCGTGCAGAGGGATGCGCTGGTGGCGTGGGAGGCGCAGTTCGGGGACTTCGTCAACGGGGCCCAGGTCGTCATCGACCAGTTCCTCGCCGCTGCCGAGATCAAGTGGGCGCAGACGTCGGGGCTCGTGCTGCTGCTGCCGCACGGCTACGAGGGCCAGGGCGCCGAGCACTCCTCCGCCCGCATGGAGCGCTTCTTGGAGCTCTGCGCCGAGGACAACATGCAGGTCGCCGACGTCACCACCGCCGCCCAGCTGTTCCACCTCCTCCGCCGCCAGGTGCGGCGCTCCACCCGCAAGCCACTCGTGCTGTTCACGCCCAAGCGGTACCTGCGGGGCCGTGAGGCTTACAGCCCTGTCGAGGACCTGACGACGGGCAGCTTCCGGGAGGTGGTCGACGACCCGGCCCTCGCCGGCTCGCCGGCGGTCCGCCGGGTGGTGCTGGCGACGGGGAAGGTGGCGCTGGACCTGCTCAACGCCCGCAGCGCCGCCGGTGAGGCCCGCAGCGCCGGCGGCGAGGGCGGCGACGTCGCCGTCGTGCGCGTCGAGCAGCTCTTCCCCTGGCCGGAGGAGCAGATCGCCTCCGCCATCGCCGGCTACCCCGGTGCGGAGGAGGTGGTGTGGCTGCAGGAGGAGCCGCGCAACATGGGGGCGTGGGCCTTCGTCCGGGACCGCCTGGCTGCCCTGGTCGGCGGCGACTACCGGCTATCGGCTGTCACCCGCGTCGCGTCCGGCTCGCCTGCGACAGGCAGCCACGCCATGCACGACCTGGAGCAAGGCGACCTGCTGGGACGGGCGCTCGGCCGGTAGCGCCCACCGCCCCCGGCGGCCGCTCGGCCGGCACCGCTCAGCGCCCCCGGCGGCCGCTCGGCGCGGGATCGCAGGCGCCGCCCCGGTCGGGCCGGCCGGTCCCACGCTTGGGGGGCTCCCTCGGATTCGCGGCGTAGCATGGTTGACTACTCACTGACATGTCGCCTCGCCACGTCGTCGTTGACGGCTCGAACATCGCCACCGAGGGTCGCAGCCTCCCGAGCCTCGCCCAGCTGGATCAAGCGGTACGGGAGCTCCTGGCGGAGAACCCGGACGACATCGTGACCGTCGTGGTCGACGCGTCCTTCGGGCACCGCATCGAGCCGTCCGAGTTGAAGACGTTCGAGGAAGCCGAGTCCGCCGCCGAGCTGGTGTCGCCCCCGGCGGGCGCCATCGGGCGGGGCGACGCCTTCCTCCTGCGCATCGCGGAGAAGACCGGCGCGACCGTGCTGTCCAACGACTCGTTCCAGGAGTTCCACGGCGAGCACGAGTGGCTGTTCGACAAGGGCCGGCTCATCGGGGGCAAGCCGGTGCCCGGCGTCGGCTGGATCTTCACGCCGCGGACACCCGTACGAGGACCGAAGAGCCGAGAGGCGGTCAAGGAGGCCAAGCGCCGGCAGCGGTCCACGGAAGTCGCCGAGGGTGCCTCGGGGCTCGACCTGGCCGCTGCCCGTGGCGGGGGACGGGGCCGCAAGGTGGAGAAGGCCATAGCGACCGCCACCGACGAGGCGACCGGCCACTCCGAGGGGACCCGCCGGCGGCGGAGGCGGACGAGCGAGCCGCCGTCCGAGCCGGTCAACCCGCCGCTCACCTTCATCAACTTCATCGCCGCCCACCGGCTCGGCAGCACGGTGACCGGGACAGTGGAAGCCTTCTCCTCCCACGGGGCCTTCGTCACCATCGAGGGCGCCACTTGCTACCTGCCGCTGTCCGCCATGGCCGACCCCCCGCCCAACCGGGCCCGGGAGGTCGTCTCCAAAGGAGAGCAGCGCACATTCGTCGTCCAGGCGTTCGACCCGCTCCGGCGGGGGGTCGAGCTGGCCATCCCCGGCTTCGAGCACATCGCAGCGGGGGTCACCGAGGAGACGGTCGAGGCGGAGATCGCACCGCTCCCCGAAGAGGAAGAGACCGTCGCCACCTCCTCCCGCCGGCCGTCCCGCCGCCGTGGGCGGACCGGGGCGGGGGCGCCGGCGGCGGTGGGGCCGGTGTCGACCGGGGCTGCGCCGGCGGCGGTGGGGCCGGGAACGCCTGTCGCCGGCGAGCCCACTCCGGATGCGTCCCTCGAGTCGGCGCCCCCCCGCCGGCGCTCGAGGAGTCGCAAGGTGGCACCCCTGGTAGCTGAGGCTGCCCCGGAGGCGGCGTCGGATGGTGGCGTTGTGGCCGACACAGGGGATCCGGCCGGCGGGACTGGCTCGCCGGAGGCGTTGCCGGCGGACGGGGAGCCGGCGAAGGGGAGGCCGGAGGACGGGGCGCCAGTGAAGGGGGCGCCAGTGAAGGGGGCGCGCCGGCGGAAGGCCGCCGCCGAGAAGGCTGTCTCGATTCCGGAGGAGGGACCGGTTGTCGGCCCGGCGGAAGCGGCCGACAGGCCGCCGCCGAAGAAGGTGCCGGCGGCGAAGAGGGTGGCGAAGGCGCCGGCGGGGGGCGCGCCTGCGGGTGCAGGGCCGGCGGGGGGCGCGCCGGCGAAGCGGGTGGCGAAGAAGGCGGGAGCCGAGCAGGCGGCGTCCTCCCGCCTGCCTGCCGGCAAGCGGGCTGCGCCGAGCGTCGAGGCCGCGCCGGCGAAGAAGGCGGCAGCTGGGAAGGCTTCCGGGGATCGGGGACCGGTTGCTCCGGACGTTGCTGTGCCAAAGGCGCCGGCACCGAGGGAGCAGCCGCTCCCCCCGGCGCCGTCGAACGATGATGGCGTCACCGAGGAGCGGCGATCGCAAGCCGGTGGGCGTTCGCTGGCGCGCCGACGGCCAGCGGCGGCGGCGCACGAGGGCACCGGGACGGCTACCGGTCGAGCGGAGGGCGGGAGCAGGCGAGCGGCCCGTCTGGCATCTGGTGGCTCCGGCCAGCAGTAGCGCCCCAGCGAGCGCCGGTCATGACGCCGGTACCGGAACCTCCTGCCGGTGGCGGGGGGTCGGTCAGCATCGGGAACCGCTCACACCCCCCGGCCGGTCGGTGCCGAGGGCGGACTGACCGCAATCGACAAGGTGCCGGTCGAGGGGGTCGTCGCGGTCACACCCCCGCGCCAGGGGAGCCGGGTCGCTCAGGGCTGGCCGGTGATGGCATCTGTGACGCCCAGCACCATGGCGGCCACCGGCAGGAGGTCTACGCGTTCGCCCGTGAGGACCTCGACCCGTGGGACGATCACATCGGTTGTCCGTTGCGTGCGGAGCGTTGGGAGAGAACCTCACGATCCGGGTCTGACTCAGGCTGTTCGCCCGCCAGGGTCGCCCAGACGTGTCCGGAGGCTCGTTCCTCGGGCCGGTCACGGCGCACGTTCGTGACGGTTCCCGAAGCTGAACGGTAAGCTGGACGAAGGTGAGTCCTCGCCGGAGAGCGATACCCACCGACCGAAAGGGGGAATGGGCAGCCGGGCTCGCAACAGCGCCGCGCCCCTGACCACCAATGCGAATAGCGACGTGGAATGTGAACTCCCTCAAGACCCGGCTGCCCCGGGTGGAGGAGTGGATCGGCTACGCCCGGCCCGATGTGCTCTGCCTGCAGGAGACCAAGCTGGCCGACGCCGCCTTCCCGCACATGGCCTTCAGCGCTCTCGGCTACGACTCGGTCCACCACGGGGACGGCCAGTGGAACGGGGTGGCAATCCTGTCGCGCGTCGGCCTCACCGACGAGGTTGCCGGTTTCGCGACCGGGATGGAGGCGGATACCGACACCCGGCTCATAACGGCCCGATGCGGCGGTGTATCGGTGACGAGCGTCTACGTGCCCAATGGGCGGGCCCTGGACAGTGACCACTACCGGTACAAGCTCGCATGGCTCGCGAAGCTGCGAACCCACCTCGACGCCGTCGCCTCATCCGACGAGGAGGTGGCCGTATGCGGCGATTTCAACATCGCCCCGCAAGACCGGGACGTGTGGGACCCGACGGTCTTCATCGGCTCCACCCACGTCAGCGAGCCCGAGCGCGCGGCGTTGGCGGAGCTCGAGGAGTGGGGCCTCGACGACGCGTTCCGCGCCTGCTACCCGGAAGACGGCCGCCTGTTCACCTATTGGGACTACCGGGCAGGGGACTTCCACCAGCACCGGGGCATGAGGATCGACCTCGTCCTCGCCTCGCGGTCGCTCGTCCGCCGCGTTCGGTGGGCGCTCGTCGACCGAAACGCGCGTAAGGGCAAGCAGCCGTCCGACCACGCTCCCCTGCTGGTGGACGTCGACTCGTAAGAAGCCCCCGCCTGCCGGGCACGGTCCTACAATCGAGCGGCTCCAGCCCATTGCAGATCGGGGCAGGAGTGAGATCGGAGGAGGGGTTGGAGCTGGCGACCGCCGTCGGTCGTGGCCTGGGACGCCGCCTACTTGGATCTCGGCACCCGACCGGCCGTGTACGAGATCTCGAAGTCCGGTGAGGTAGCGGAGGAAGTCCTGCTGTCTCCGGTCGCGGTGAGCGAAACGTCCCCGATCCTCACGCCGGAGGCGGCGGCGATTGCCCCGGGCATCGGCGCCGAACTGGGACGGTGGCGTACACCGACGAGCGCTCGGAGCGGCTCCGGGGGGTGCGGGGAGCGCTCGGAGCCTGGGATGGACCCGTCCATCACGGTCACCCGGCGGTGAGCCGACTCCACAACCCGTCGGGTGCCGGCCAAGCCGGTCCGGGGGCAGCACCCGGGCATGGGGTCGAACTTGGAGGGGTCCACGGTCTGCATCGGGTCGTCGATCACGATGAAGTGTGGCGGGCTACAGCCCGAGATGGCGCTGGGCTGGAACACCGGCGGCCAGCGCGTTGAGCGTGCACCTCGGTCGGGAGGCGCCCGCCGACGAGCTCCAGCCGGCGTTGGGTGAGCTTCAGCCGGCGCCCGCGAGTGCTGGCACGGAGGAGCGTCTGACGGACGGTCCCGCCAGGGCGCTGAGGTCGGCGGGCCAGTCCACGGCGGGGTCCCATGGAAGGGGCAGCGCGGCGGAACCAGATCCCACCAGCGGTCGGGGGCGGCGCGGGGTGACGGCTCCGGAGCTGCCCCCTCGGCCGCGGTAGACGAGGAGACCTGTCAGCGGATCGGGTACGGCGTCGAGGGCTGCTTTGATCGCCGGGTTGTCGCGGAAGGATTCCCAGGCCGTCTCGTCCTCGAGACAGATCTCGAGCACCACGCCCCACGGGTGCTGGTGCCATGACCAATCGGTTGCGCCGCACCCGAGGGCGGTGCCGATGAGAGTGTCGGTCCACGTCTCGGCCCAGCCCAGCGCGGACGAAACCCCATCGAAGACCTCGAGCGAGTACCACACAGCCACAGGCGCGAGTCTAACAAGCCGAGCGGGGCGCGAGAACACCTCGAACACGTCACGGCCTCCTTCGACGTCGGGGTCTTCGGCCGGGATGTCGGGATTCGTGCCGCCCCCTGCCCGGTTGCGGATGCAGTGGTGCCCCCGTCGGGGGTCATTCCGCGCGCAGGCCGTCGGACCGCGCGCATACGCACCGATATACCGTCGTGTGTGCGCGCAGTTTGACGTCGTGCGCGCGGTTGGGCCCGACGGTGTGCTGATACGCACCTTTCATCACGTCTGTTCGCTCCACCCGGCGACCCGGCGACCCGGCCACGCGCTGCTGGCGGACGCTGCGGGGTCCGTCTCGCCGGCCTGCCTCACCAGCCGCAGCAGCGCCGGCCCGTAGCGGCTCGCCTTCACCGGCCCCATGCCCGGGATGTCCAGCAACGCCGTCTCGTCGGACGGTCGGAGGGAGGCGATCGCCTCGAGGACGGCGTCGTGGAGCACGACGTGGGCGGGGACGAGGGAGGCCCGGGCGGCGGCCGCCCGCCAGGCTCGGAGCGCCTCGAGCACATGGGCCTCGGGGGTTGGCCACCCCGCGGGGAGGCGTGACGGCGGCCGCCCGGCACGTCCAGCGCGCAGGCGGTCACGTTGCCCACGGATGCGCTCCTGCCACTCCGCGGGGGTGGCCGGCGACGAACCGGTCCCGTCACGCCCACCGTCGCTGGCCGCCGCGCCGGCGGGTAGATCGG